>PLEH01000103.1 GCA_003136395.1 Phenylobacterium sp. | reverse complement strand
CCGGAGCGCTGACGACGATGTTGGTGAGCCCCGCCTGATTGAAGGTCAGGGTGGGCGCCAGCGTGTAGGTGATGGCCGGCTGCGAGGCGATGGTGAACCTTGCGGCGCTGGTCGTGCTGCTGACCACGCTGCCGTTGCCGCCGCCGGACGCGATCACGACATCATTGGCGCCGAGCGTGATCGTGTTGGCGCCCGAGGTCGGCCGGACCACGGTGCCGAACACCATGTCCTGATCCTTGGTGATCGTGGTCGCCGAGACGACCGTGACGGTGGCGTTCGCCGTGGCCTGAACCGTGGCGGCGAAGGCGCTGGTGGCCAGGGCGGAGAGGACGAGCGCGGAACTGGCCGCGATCAGGGCGTTGCGGATGGTCATGGAAGTCCCCGGGTGAAGGCGACGGCCCAGGCGATCCTCACCCGACCGTTAACTAATGATTAATATTACCCATTAAAACCGCACTCTCCAACTGTCAATATCAAGCATCCACGCCGAGCGTGGCGCGTTAACGCTTAAGTCGTGCCAGCTTTAGATTGATGCGTTCGGCGTTGACCAAGTCAAACGCAAGACGACGACATGCGTCGCCGCCGTTTCCCCTCACAGGGGAATAGTCCAGCATTTGTGTGACGAGGCAGACTTTGACTGGAACCTGCCAGGTCGCCGATCGCCCCGTCGTTGGTCTTTGTACGAGAGCGATGCCCGCGCGGACGCATCAAGCGTTGCAATTCTCGCGTCAGCCGCGAGATCCTCGCCGGGGGCGCGGCGCGACAATCCGTCCTGTGACGCTGCGGCCTTAGGACGCGGGCTCCACCAGGATCTTCACATGGGCCTCGGGATCTCCGAGCGCGGCAAAGGCGCCGGCCACGCCGTCCAGGCCGACACGGCCGGTCACCAGGCCAGCGACGTCGACCTTGCCCTCGGCGATGTTGTGCAGCGTCGCGGCGAACTCCTCGGGCGTGTAGCCGAACACGAAGGTGAGTTCGATCTCCTTGGTGATGGCGATCGAGGGCTCGATGCGGTCGGTCTCCATGCAGACGCCGGCCACGACGATCTGCGCGCCGGCGGGGGCGGCCTCGATCAGCGCCTGGACCACGCCGGGCGCCCCGACGCATTCGAAGATCACCGGGCGGCCGAACCCGCCACCCATCATCCGCGTCATCTGCTGGGCGGCGCGTGCCTTGGGCACGCCGAGCGCCTCCCAGCGGTCGTGCGGCGACTCCTGGGCGGGATCGATGACCACGTCGGCGCCCAGCTTCTCGGCCGCGGCGCGGCGGCGCGGGGAGAAGTCGGCGGCGATCACCGGGCCGTGGCCGGCGGTCTTCAGGGCCGCGATCACCGCCAGGCCGACGGGGCCGCAGCCGACCACCAGGGCCACGGAGTTGGCGTCCAGCCGCGCCTTGCCCACCGCGTGGAAGCCGACGGCGAAGGGCTCGGTCAGGGCGGCGTGTTCGGTGGCCAGTCCGTTCGGGACCTCCAGGATCAGGGCCTCGCTCAGGATCATGCGTTCCGCAAAGCCCCCCGGCAGGCGGTTGGAAAAGCCCAGCATTTCCGCCCCCGTGGCGGTGAGGGTGGCCGGCACGCTGACCACGCGGGTCCCGGCCTTGAGCGCCTTGGGAGAGCCAGGACCGTGGTCAAGGATTTCGGCGCAGAACTCATGGCCGAAGACGGTGTCGGCGCTGGGATCGAAGCCGTTGTCTCCCCCGCCGCCGCGCCGGCCGAGTTCGATCATGTGCTCCATGTGGTGCAGGGCGTGGAGGTCCGAGCCGCAGATGCCGCAGGCCAACGTCTTGACCAGCACCTGGCCCGCCGCCGGCTCCAGCTCGCCGATCTCGTCGCAGACCAGCTGTTTGTTGCGCCGAACCACAGCCCGCATGGTCGTCTCCCGATCCCGTCGCGCCTTGCCGCGCCTTGGCTAATTCCGTAACCCTCGCCGCTCGGAATCGATAGTGCCTGGAGCCAACCCCATGAGAGGTTTCACATGAGCCTCGCCTTCCTCTTTCCCGGTCAGGGCAGCCAAGCCGTCGGCATGGGGTCAGACCTCGCAGACGCGTTCGGCGCGGCCCGCGAGGTGTTTCAGGAGGTCGACGACGCCTTGGGGCAGAAGCTCGCCAGCCTGATGCGCGACGGGCCGGAGGATCAGCTGACCCTGACCGAGAACGCCCAGCCGGCCCTTATGGCGGTGAGCCTGGCGGTGATGCGCACGCTGGAAAAAGAGTTCGGCGTCAGCATCGACAAGGCCGCCTTCGTGGCCGGCCACAGCCTGGGCGAATACTCCGCCCTGGCCGCGGCGGGCGCGATCAGCCTCGCCGACACCGCGCGCCTGTTGAAACTGCGCGGCCAGGCCATGCAGCGCGCCGTGCCGGTGGGGCAGGGCGCCATGGCCTCGCTGATCGGGCCGAAGAGCGATGTGGCCCTGGCCGAAGAGGCCGCGGCGGCCGGCTCGGCGGCCGGCGTCTGCGTCGTGGCCAACGACAACAACGCCGGCAATGTGGTGATCTCCGGCGACAAGGCCGCCGTGGACCTGGCGATCGAGAAGGCCAAGGAGCTGGGCGCGCGCGCCATTCTGCTGAACGTCTCGGCCCCCTTCCACTGCCCGCTGATGCAGCGGGCCGCCGACGAAATGGCCGAGGCGCTCTCCAAGGCCACGATCCTGGCCCCCCGCGCGCCGCTGGTGGCCAATGTCACCGCGCTTCCGACTCTCGACCCCGAGGCGATCCGCCGGATGCTGGTGGAGCAGGTCACGGGCCGGGTGCGCTGGCGCGAGAGCATGCTCTGGCTGGCCGGTGAGGGCGGGGTGACCCGGTTCGCGGAGGCCGGGGCGGGCAAGGTCCTGTCCGGCATGGCCAAGCGCATCGCCCCGGACGCCGAGGCCGTGCCGTTGAACAGCCCGGCCGACCTCGAAGCCTTCGCCCGCAGCCTGTAAGCAAGAGCCCCTAGGGAGCCGCCCATGTTCGACCTGACCGGCAAGACCGCCCTCGTCACCGGCGCCACCGGCGGCATCGGCGCAGCCATCGCCCGCGCCCTTCACGCCCAGGGCGCCCACGTCGTGCTCTCGGGGACCCGGGAAGCCGTCCTGCACGAGCGCGCCGCCGAACTGGGCGCGCGGACCTCGGTGGCGCCTGCCAATCTCTCGGACGCGGCGGCGGTGGACGGCCTGATCGAGGCGGCGGAAGCCGCCGCGGGCGCGCCGATCGACATCCTGGTCGCCAACGCCGGCATCACGAAGGACGGCCTGCTGCTGCGGATGAAGGACGACGACTGGTCCGAGGTGCTGAAGGTCAATCTGGAGAGCTACTTCCGGCTCAGCCGCGCCGCCACCAAAGGCATGATGCGCCGCCGCCATGGCCGGATCATCGGCATCAGCTCAGTGGTGGGCGTGACGGGCAATCCGGGTCAGGCCAACTACGCCGCCTCCAAGGCCGGGATGATCGGCTTCTCGAAGGCGCTCGCCCAGGAGGTCGCCACCCGCGGGATCACCGTCAACTGCGTGGCGCCCGGCATGATCGAAAGCCCCATGACCGACGGCCTGACCGAGCAACAGAAGACGGCGATCATGGCGACCATTCCGATGGGGCGGCTGGGGACCGGACCCGATGTCGCGGCCGCCTGCATCTATCTCGCCAGCGACGAGGCGGCCTACGTCACGGGGCAGACTCTGCACGTCAATGGCGGCATGGCGATGATCTGAAAGCCTCGCCTTCCCATATGGGAACATGCTAACGCGCCATCGACTTTCGCTGCGCCTGGCCGTTGAGGTTGACTTCACGGCCCGGCTCGCCGATGCAAAGCCTGAATTACAAGAGGGACCACCTAATGTCCGACGTCCTAGAACGCGTCCGCAAGATCGTCATTGAGCACCTGGACGCCGATCCGGAGAAGGTGACCGAGAAGGCCAGCTTCATCGACGACCTGGGCGCAGACAGCCTAGACAATGTCGAGCTGGTCATGGCCTTCGAAGAAGAGTTCGACATCGAGATTCCGGACGACGCCGCTGAGCACATCCAGACGGTCGGCGACGCCGTGAAATTCATCGCAGAACGGTTGGCCGCAGCTTAAGCGCCTGATTCGGCTTAAGGTTTTCGGACCGCCGGGTCGGGGTTTCGCCCCGGCTTCGGCGGTCTTCCTTTGAGGACCGCGCCCTTGACCACAGCCGCCCGCCGAGTCGGCGTCACCGGAATTGGCCTGATCACGCCGCTGGGCCAGGGGACCGAGGTCACCTGGGCCGCGATCCTGGCTGGAAAGTCCGGGATCGGCAGGGTCACCACCTTCGACGCCTCGGTGGACTACGCCTGCCGGGTGGCGGGCGAGGTGCCGCGCGTGGACGGCCGCGGCGGCGGCGGGCCCGACATTCCGGGCTCCTTCGACCCCGACCAGACGCTTTCGACCCGCGACCAGCGCCGGGTGGACGATTTCATCCTCTACGCCATCGCCGCCGCCGACGAGGCGGTGAGGGATTCCGGCTGGCAGCCGGGCGAGGAGGACGTCGAGGGCCGCGAGCGGACAGGCGTGATGATCGGCTCCGGCATCGGGGGCCTGGCCACCATCGAGCGGACCTCGGTGGAGCTGCACGAGAAGGGCCCGCGGCGGGTCAGCCCCTTCTTCATCCCCTCGGCCCTGATCAACCTGGCCAGCGGCCAGGTCTCGATCCGCTATGGGTTCAAGGGTCCGAACCACTCGGTGGTGACGGCCTGCGCCACCGGCGCCCACGCCATCGGCGACGCCTCGCGGCTGATCAAGTACGGCGACGCCGACGTCATGCTGGCCGGTGGGGCCGAAGCGGCCATCTGCCCGGTGGGCATGGCGGGCTTCATCGCCGCGCGCGCCATGTCGACCGGCTTCAACGACACCCCGGAGAAGGCCAGCCGGCCCTATGACAAGGACCGCGACGGCTTCGTCATGGGCGAGGGCGCGGGCGTCCTGATGCTGGAGGAATACGAGCACGCCAAGGCCCGCGGCGCGAAGATCTACGCCGAGGTGGCCGGCTACGGCCTGGCGGGCGACGCCTATCACATCACCGCGCCGGCCGAGGACGGTGACGGCGGCTTCCGCGCCATGAAGGCGGCCCTGAAGGACGCCGGCGTGGAGATGAGCCAGGTGAACTACATCAACGCCCACGGCACCTCGACGCCGCTGGGCGACGAGATCGAACTGGGCGCGGTGACGCGCCTGCTGGGCGACGCGGCCGGCAAAGCCACCATGAGCTCGACCAAGTCGGCGACCGGGCACCTGCTGGGCGCCGCCGGGGCGATCGAGGCGGCGTTCTCGGTGCTGGCGATCCGCGACCAGATCGCGCCCCCGACCATCAACCTCGACAATCCGTCCGTCGAGACGGCCATCGACCTGGTGCCCAACAAGGCCAAGCCGATGAAGATCGACGTCGTGCTCTCCAACTCCTTCGGGTTCGGCGGGACCAACGCGTCGGTGGTGTTCAAGAAGGTCACGTGACCAGGAGACCCCGCTGGCGCAGACCGGTTCGCAAGGACCAGGGGCCGCTCCGGACGGTGGGCCGCGTCCTCACCACACTGTTCATCGTCGCCTTCCTGGCCGGCGGCTGGGTGATCTGGACCTACCGCGGGCCCGGTCCCTCGGCGCGCCAGGGGGCGATCACCGACGTGGTCCTGCCGCGCGGGGCGAGCACCGGCCAGATCGCCAATGCGCTCAAGGCCTCCGGCGTGATCGCCTCGCGGGAGGTCTTCTACCTGGCCGCCAAGCTCGGCGGGGCCGGACGGCGCCTCAAGGCCGGCGAGTACGAATTCCGCGGCGGCGAGACCATGGCTGAAGTGCTTTCCGACATCGCGCAGGGCAAGGTGGTGAAGCGCTTCGTGGCCGTTCCCGAGGGCTTCACCAGCGACATGGCGGCCGACGCGGTGCGGGCCTATCCGGTGTTGACCGGGCCCCTTGAAACGCCGCCTGAGGGCTCGATCCTGCCGGACAGCTACCAAGTCGAGCGAGGCGAGGACCGGACGGAGGTGGTGGGCAGGATGCGCGCGGCGCGCGACGCCCTGCTGGCGCAGCTCTGGGCCGGGCGCGATCCCAATGTGCCGCTGAAGACGCCGGAGGCGGCGGTGACGCTCGCCTCCGTCGTCGAGAAGGAGACCGGCATTCCGGCCGAACGCCCGCGGATCGCGGCGGTGTTCGAGAACCGGCTGCGCACGGGCATGAAGCTGGAGAGCGATCCGACCGTGATCTACGGCATCACCAGGGGCCGGCCGCTGGGGCGCGGGATCACCATGACGGAGCTGGTCACGGCGACGCCCTACAACACCTACCGGATCGTCGGCCTGCCGCCGACGCCGATCGCCAATCCGGGCCGCGCGGCGCTGGCGGCCGTGCTCAATCCGCCCAAGTCCGATGAGCTCTATTTCGTGGCAGACGGGAGCGGCGGACACGCCTTCGCCTCGACATACGCCGACCACGCGGCGAACGTGGCCAGGTGGCGGGAGATCGAGCGGGCGAAGGCGAAATGAACAGGGCCAAGATCATCCCTCCCCGTTCCGGGGAGGGTGGCGAGCGCAGCGAGACGGGTGGGGAAGGGAGGGCCGGAATGCAGACTCAGCACGCTGGCCCGCACTTCCCCACCCTGACGGCTTNNCTGGGCGCCTGGAGCTGGGCGGTTGAGGCGCGCAGCGTCAACGGGCGCAATCTGGAGGTCCGGTTCCGGGGACCGCCCGGCTTCGAGGGACTGGAGCGGGCGGCCCGCGAGGGGGCGCAGAGCCGGTTCCAGCGCGGCCAGCTGACGGTGGGCGTCCAGGCCAAGCGCGCCGAGGGCGTGGGCGCGGTCCGGCTCAACCTGGAGCAGCTCGAGCGCTATCTGGCGGCCGGCGCGCCCTATGTGGCGTCAGGGCAGGCGGCGGCGCCCACCCTGGACGGCCTGCTGGCTCTGCGGGGCGTGATCGAGGCGGCGGACGCGGTCGAGGATCCGGAAGGGCAAGGCGCGCTGGAGGCGGCCATGGCGGTGTCGATCGGCGCGGCGCTCGACGGACTGGCCGCGGGACGCGCGGAGGAGGGCCAGGCGCTGCAGGGCGTGCTCGACGCTCTGGTCGACCACATCGGCGCCTTGACGGGCAAGGCCTCGGCGCTGGCCGGCGGGCAGCCGGTGATCATCAAGGCGCGGTTCGAAAAGCGGCTGACGGAGCTCGCCGGCGAGGCGGTGAGCGAGGAGCGCATCCTGCAGGAAGCGGCGGCCATGGCGGTGAAGGCCGACGTTCAGGAGGAGCTCGACCGGCTGCGTCAGCACGTGGACGCCGCGCGTGTTCTGCTCGGCGCCGACGGCGGCGTCGGGCGCCGGCTCGACTTCCTGACCCAGGAATTCATGCGCGAGGCCAACACCCTTTGCTCCAAGTCGGCGTCGGGCGCCTTGACCTCGGTCGGCCTGGACCTCAAAGCCAGCATCGAGCAGTTCCGCGAGCAGGTGCAGAATGTCGAGTGATCCCCATAACGGGGCTAAGAAATGACCGCTGTACCGGACGACCACGCCAAGCCCTGGGAAACCGTCCGGCGTGGGATGCTGCTGCTGATGTCGAGCCCGTCGGGGGCCGGCAAGACCTCCCTTTCGCGCCGCCTGGTGGCCGACCACCTGGACCTGACGCTCTCGATCTCCGCCACCACCCGCGCGCCGCGGCCCGGCGAGGAGGAAGGCCGGGAGTACGACTTCAAGACCCGCGCGGAATTCGACGCGATGATCGCGGCGGGTGAATTCCTGGAGTGGGCCGAGGTGCACAACCAGTACTACGGCACGCCGCGGGCCCCTGTGGAGGCCGCGCTCAACGCCGGCCGCGACGTGCTGTTCGACATCGACTGGCAGGGCGCCAAGTCCATCGCCGAGAAGATGCCCAACGACAGCGTCCGCGTGTTCGTCCTGCCGCCCTCCTGGTCGGACCTGTCGCGGCGGCTGCACGCCCGGGCGCAGGACACCGACGAGATCATCAACCTGCGCCTGGAGCGCGGGAAGGGCGAGATCGGCCACTGGGGCGAATACGACTACATCATCGTCAACAAGAACTTCGACGGCGCCTACGCCGACCTCGGCCACATCTACCGCGCCGAACGCCTGAAGCCGGGGCGCAATCCCTGGCTCCCGGAGTTCGTTCAGGGATTGGCGGAGGAGTAGGGCGCGATCCGCTCGGCGTGGGCGATGCGATGCAGCACATTGGCGACGGCGAGGCCTGCGCCCTGCAGCCCCACCGCCAGGACCAGCACGCCGCGGACATTGTGGTCGGTGACCGCCAGCGCGGCCAGCAGCGGGCCAAAGGCCCCGGCCAGCAGCTGGACCGCGCCGCTCTGCATGGCGGCGCGGCGGGAGGGATCGGCCTCGATGGTCATCGGCACTAGGAACGGGCCGGCGACGAAGGCGGCGAGGCCCGACAGGCCGGTCATGGCGATGAACAGCCAGGCCGGGGCGTGGAGCGCGTAGACGCCCCAGGTCGCCAGGAAGACCGCCGCGCAGATCCAGAAGACCGAGATGTAGCGGATGCGCCCGGCCAGGATGGTGGCCAAGGCGCCGCCCGCCATCTGGCAGCCGAGCGCGACCGAGATCGAGGTGCGCCCGACGGCCACGCTGAGACCCGCCTGCTGGGCCAGCGGAATGACGTAGAGCGCGACGGCGGTCAAAGACGCCGCCATGCACAGCGTGCCGGCGAGCGCCACCCATCCCCGGAAGGGCGGCGCGCCGGAGGTCTCCGCGCCTGCCGCCGTGACCGAGCCCAGGCTGCGGGGCAGGAAGAACGCGGCGGGGATGGCCAGCGCCGCGCCGACCGCGACGGCCACATAGCCGCCGTTGGCGCCGAAGCGGGGCAGGACCAGGCCGGAGAGCCCCGTGGCGACGGCGAGCTGGGTCAGGCCCATGCCGGTGAACAGCACCGCGGCCCAGCGTTCCGGGGTCGCGGTGCGAGAAATGAAGCCGATGGAGATCCAGAGGAGAATGCCTTCCGGGACGCCGGCCAGCGCGCGCACAATCATCACGCTCTCGCCTCCCGTCCGCAGCGTCGCGAGGTCCAGGCCGACGAGCGCGAGGGCGGCGAGCGCAGCGATCGGGCGCAGCCGCACCGGCTTGAGCACGATGCCGGCCGCGCCGGTCACCACGCCGATGCTCAGGGCCTCCAGCATGGCGGTCAGGCCAATGCCGGGGGCGGTGAGGCGGCCCTCCGCCACCAGCGCGGCCAGCAACAGGCCCATCAGTCCCGAGATCAACAGCGCTAGCAGGCCGATGGCGATAGCGGCGGCGGCTTCGGTGGGGGTGAACGGCGGCCCGGCGACCTCATCGACGACATTGTCGGGCGCATGGGCGGCGGGGATGGAACGAGGCCGAAGGCTCATGGGGTCCGATCATGCGCGATGTGTTCGGGCAGCATCGCTGAATTGACGGGGGCGCCTAGGGCCAATCGCGGGGCGGGGCGGGGCTGGACCTTGGCCGACGGCGCCGTCAACAAGGACTTCGACCGCGCCTACGCCGATCTGATCCACATCTATCGGGCCGAGCGGATGAAGCCGGGGCGCAATCCGTGGCTGCCGGAGTTCGTTGAGGGGCTGGAGAGCGAGTAGGGCAGAGCCTACCTGCGCTCGCGAGGCGCGGGAGAGTCCGACAGGCTCTTCTTGAGCATCTGAGGTTACGGCGGCGCGGGCGGCGCCGCAGCCGTATTCGCGGGTTGTGACGGCGCTGGCGCAGCGGCTGGCGGTTTGGGGGTGTCGGTCACCGCTTCACCTTGCCCGCGACAGGCACACCCGGGAACTTCACCCCCTCCACGAAGAACTGGGGCGGCGGCGGCGCCGGCGGGCGGCTGTCGCGCGTGCCCGTCACCGGCTTTTTCGGAGTCTGACGCGGCGGCATTCGAACCTCCTGGCTGGGCGGATGAGAATCTTACGGTCGAAGCAAACATAATAGCGACCATCAGAAATGCGATGGTCAAGACAGCGACCAGGAGCGTCAATCCTTGAGCGCGGGCCGCCAGTTTCCGGCGATTGTTGCCGCGGTTGTGTTCGGACGCTTCGGCATATTCCAGGACCATTCGCGAGCGGAGTTCTCCGGAGACCCGCTCGTCCAGGGCTTGTCCGGATAGGCCGTTCCCCGCGAAAAACGTTCGAAGTTGTTCGACCCACTCCCGTTGTTCGGTTTCGCGCGGCAGCAAGCGATATTCCCGCGCGCGCACGGCCTCGAACAAAGTCCACAGGACGCCGGCCAGACCGAGCGCGCCCAACGCCAACAGGGCATAGAGTGAGACGCTCAGCGTATTCGGGCCGAGCATCGGCATCTTCGTCGTCACATAGCCGAAGAGGCTGGCCGCCAGCGCCAGAGTGGCGGTGAAGAAGGGCAGGGTCCGGGCGACATTCTCGTCGGCGTCGAGCTCCCGCCGAAACGCGTCCCCGAAAATCCGTTCAAGGTACTCGTCAGGCGCCATCGGCTCCTCGCGTGTGGGCTTGGGGAGAGCTTGCGCGATCTCATTCAGAGTTTCAAGTGTTCATGCAATGTTCTTTACATGGAGCGCGTTTCTGAGACAATTTTCGTAGCGTCTCTTCGTGCGTCAGCAGCTCGTTGCGGGCCAGACCTTTACGCTTGTCGCTCGCATGCTCTGGATAGCTAAGCTCGAGAGCCCAGTTCAGCCTGTCGTCCCGTGATGTCCGTCACGGTTCGACGTTGGCGCTTAGAGGCGCAGCGCTCAGTTCCAGGTCTTCCCAGTTTGGCAACGCCCGGGCGTCGATGACCTTGAGGATCGTGTCGACGACGTTCGTCGCGCCGATCAGTCCGGACCGATCGGATACCGATTGGGTTGCCGCAATCGGTCGCTCCTCACCCCTCCCGCCATCGCCGCCGCGACGGGGGAGGTATCAGCCCCGCGCTCGCCGCAGCATCGGGGTGAGGCCCGGGAAATCGCCCGGCTGGATCTGGCCCAGGACCTCGAAGCCGTGACGCTCGTAGAGCGGGACGTTCCTGGGGTTGGAGCTTTCCAGATAGGCGGGCGCGCCCTCGGCGTCGCAGAGCGCCAGGGTGTGTCTCAGCAGCGCCGAGCCGAGGCCGCGGCCCTGGCGCGCGGGGTCGACCCCGATCATCGACAGGTACCAGTGCGGCGCCTCGGGATGGAAGCGGTCCATCTGCTCGCCCACCTGGGCGGCGACCGCTTGGCGCTCCGGCGCGACCGTCTCGCCGATCAGGGCGTCGATGGCGTCCGAGTCCGGCTTGCCGCCGGGCTTGAGCCACAGGGACGCGGCGGCGAAATCGGCGGTGGCGAAGCCCGCGCCGCGCTCCAGCGCCGCGCCTCCGATGGCTGTCACGAGCCTCGGGTACCCCTTCAGAAACGCATCCGGCCGGGGCCAGAGGTAGCGGGTGCAGGGATCTGACGAGAAAGCGAGCGACAGAGTGGCGCGCAGGTCGTTGGCCTGCTCAGCGGAGACGGAGTGAATTTCCGGAGTGTCCATGCGGTGAGCCAACCACGGCCCAGCCGACCGGTCCATCGTCCGCACCTACCTCGGTGGAAGGGCGCGGCGTCTGACGCCTCAGGCGGCGCAGGCGCGCTCGCAGGCTTCGGCGAGGGCTCGGCGGGTGAGCGGCTTGTCGACCACCGGCGCGGCGGTCTGGCCGACCAGCATGTCGCCGTTGCCGGTCACGTAGATGTGCGGGACCGGACCCAGGCGCTCGGTGATAGCCAGCATGGCCTCCAGGCCGGTGCCGCCCACGATGCGTATGTCGGCGGTGACCAGGTCCGGGCGGTGGGCCAGCGCGCTCTTCACCGCGTCTTCGGGGTTGTCGACGATATCGCAGCTCGAAAAGCCGAAGTCGTGAAGCAGGCTCTCCACTTCCAGCGCGATCAACATCTCGTCCTCGATGATAAGGGCATGTCTGCCGGTCGGCGCGGTGGTCATGGAGGCTACTGATACTGTGACTGAGTGCGACAATGTGTTCATTGTCACCGCCCAATGCATTGACGCAACGCAAATAACGCAAAGTCAGCGCGCGGCGAAGCTTTCCTGGCCCGGCGAGCCGATGACTTGCCGGCGGTGTAGGGCCATGATGGGTGATGGACCCCGAACGCCCGCCAGACATAGACGCGGAGTACCGGCTGATCCACGGCCCGTGGCCGCGCTGGGCCCTGCAGATCAGCCTGGCGAAGCTGGCGCTCAGGACCGCCGGGATCGTGGTGGCGTTGTGCCTGGTGGCGTTTCTGATCGCCCTGGCGGTGGTGAGGTTCGGGCGTTAGGCGGCCGGACTCAATACCGCTCATCCCGGCGAAGGC
>PLEH01000288.1 GCA_003136395.1 Phenylobacterium sp. | reverse complement strand
GCGGGTGACGATGTCGCGCGGGCGCAGGTTCGTCTCGATCAGGCGCATGACCGCCTCGCCCGAGGCGACCGCGTAGGCGTCGCGGCTCTCGTAGGGCGCCGGCAGCGAGGCCGAAAGCGGCAGGGCCAGACCGATGGCCTCGGAGACACACGCCATGGTGTTTGCGGTGAACTGGCCGCCGCAGGCTCCGTCCGACGGGCAAGCGTGCTCCTCCAGGCTGCAGAGGTCCTCCAGGCTCATCCTGCCGGCCGAGTGCATGCCGACGCCCTCGAAGACGTCGACCACGGTCACGTCGCGGCCCTGCCAGCGGCCGGGCAGGATCGAGCCGCCATAGAGGAAGACGCTGGGCACATTGAGCCGCAGCATGGCCATCATCATGCCCGGCAGGGACTTGTCGCAGCCCGCCACGCCGACCAGAGCGTCATAGGCGTGGCCGCGCATGGTCAGCTCGACCGAGTCGGCGATCAGGTCGCGGCTGACCAGGGACGAGCGCATGCCTTCATGGCCCATGGCGATGCCGTCGGTGACGGTGATGGTGCAGAACTCGCGCGGCGTCCCCCCGGCGGCCTTGACGCCCGTCGACACGGCGTGGGCCTGGCGCATCAGGGCGGTGTTGCAGGGCGCGGCCTCGTTCCAGCAGGACGCGACGCCCACGAAGGGCTGGGCGATCTCCCGGCTGCCGAGACCCATGGCGTAGTAATAGGACCGGTGCGGCGCGCGGCTCGGTCCCTCGGTCACGTGACGGCTGGGCAGCTTCGTCTTGTCCCAGCTTCCGTCCGGCTTGCGGTGCATCTGAAAACGCCTCCTAGGTCGAGGCGACCTCCATAAGCGTGCGGCGCAACGCGGGAAAGGCCTGCACCGCGGCGGTGTTCGATAGGCCTGCGGTGGCCGCCCCGGCGGCGGCGCCCGTTACGCGCGTAACCTATGTGTCCGCCTGCAACTCAAACGGGCAATTCGGGTGTGCGATAAATCATTGTTTCATAAGGTCAGTTTCGCAAATTCGAAAGTCAGGTATGACCATTGGTCCAAATGATGCCGCAATCGAAACCATGTTATACAACGTATAAACAAATCTAGCTGACGTAACGTAATAGTATCGCACCGCACAATTCCCCTCGAGAGAACAAGGTTTCCAGGACTCGAATGGCCCGAAACTGTGGCTCTAAAGACAACATAGGTAAGTCACGGTAAGTTATCGACGATAAGTTACGGTTCCATTGTTGACGGACTGCGGCCACGGTTTCAGCTTCCCTCCCAGGCGCAGGAAATAGCGCTTTTGGAACCCCTGGGAGACCATCCAAATGCAGTGGAAGCACGCTCTATTGGCGTCCAGCGCCTTGCTGTCCTTGGCCTTGAGCACGACAGCTCATGCGCAAACAAAGCCCGCCACGTCGGCGGCGGCCGCCAACACCCTCGAAGAGCTTGTGGTCACCGCGGAGCGGCGGTCTGCGAATCTGCAAGACGTGCCGGTCGCGGTGACTGCGTTCAGCGCCCGAGAACGGGCCATCGAAGGCATCACCACCGTCCAGGACATGACCAACTTCACGCCTGGCCTCACCTATTCCAGCCAGCTGGACCGCCCGGTGATCCGGGGCCTGGCCCGCAACAACAACATCTACCTCTCCGACAGCGCGGTCGCGGTCTACTACGACGACTTCTTCTCCAACTCGACCTTCCTCGTCGGCCGTGACGACATGCTGATCGACCAGGTGGAGGTGCTGCTGGGGCCGCAAGGCACCCTCTACGGCCGCAACGCCGTCGGCGGCCTGATCAACACCATCTCCAAGCGCCCGCAGGAAGACTTCGGTGGCGAGGTCCGCGCTGTCGTCGGGAACTTCGGCTACACGAAGATCGAGGGCACGGTCACCGGGCCCGTCCCGGGCGTCGAGGGCCTGACCTATCGTCTGAGCGCCTATGACCTCAACCAGACCAAGGGCTATTTCAAGAACCTGACCGGCCCCACCGAGGGCGACGTCCGGCACGACCCCTATTTCGACGCCCAGTTGCAGTACAAGAACGACAAGAACGAGATCTGGCTGGACGCCTATATCCTCGGCTTCAACAAGGACCGCGGCGGTCCGGGCGGCCTGCTCGGCATTCCCACCTCAGGCCACTACGACACCTCGGAGACTCAACCCGGCCAGCTGGTGTTCAACCCGAACTTCCCGTTTGGCGGCGGCGCGGTGCCCGGATCTGTGGTGGGCATTCCGACCGGCCTGACGGACAACCCGGCGCTGAAGGATATCCGCACCTTCGCCCACTCGCAGGCGACGAACATCGTGCTGAACGCGACCTACACGGTCACCCTGCACGCGACCCATCACTTCGATGGCTTCGATGTGAAGTACATCGGGGGCTACAGCCAGTATCACTACAATCTGCACACCGCCTACTTCAACAACGACAACTCTCCGGTCACCTCGTTCCAGATTCCGCTGGCGCCTCCGGGGCCGAATGGACTCTGCGCCGCTGGGTTCCTGGGGCCCTGCGCCCCATTGACCGTGCGTCCGCGGCAGATATTCCAATATGAAGCCCATCCGAACTGGTCGAGCCACGAATTCGACTTCGCCTCCACCAGCGACAGCGCGGTGCAGTGGATCGGCGGCTTCTATCGCTACGACGAGTTCGACAACAATCCGGAGACCTTCCAGGAGCCCGACCAGCCGCAAATCGGCGCGCCCCTTCAGGCGATCCCTCTCTTTACGGCAGGTCAGTTCGCGCCTGCAGCGCCAAATCCCAGCCTCAACTACCTGCTGCTGGATTATCAAGACCACATCGCCAGCACCGCGGCCTTCGGCCAGGTCGACTGGAAGGTCACCCCGACGATCAAGCTGACCGCCGGCCTGCGCTACACCTACGACCAGAAGCACGGCCAGGAGGAAGCGCGCTATATCGCCTTCCAGTCCCTATCCCCAGTCCTAAGCGCCGCAAACTTCGGCTCCCACCTTCCTGCGGTCGACATCACCCCGGTCCAGATCAGCTTCGCGGCTGACAAGGGCACCTGCGGGGCCCCGGTTCAGCAGCTGACCGGCAAGTACGCCGGCGACTTCGTGCGCTGCCTGAAGGACCACTCCAACGCCTTCACCGGCACCGCCGGGATTTCCTGGACGCCAGAGGAGGGGACCCTGGTCTACGGGCGCTACAATCGCGGCTACAAAGCCTTCGGCCTCAACGCAGGCTTCATCGGCACGAACGTCGAGGCGGCGCCGGAGTACGTGGACGACTTCGAGGGCGGCTTCAAGAAGACCTGGGGCAAGTTCACCCTCGACGCGGACGCCTTCTACTACAACTACAAGGACGCCCAGATCCCGATCGGCGTGCCGGTCGGCGCGGTCACCGTCACGGAATTCATCAACATTCCGAAATCAACCTCCAAGGGGGTCGAGTTCACCGCCTACTGGCAGCCGGTCGACCACCTGAACCTGAGCTTGGTCTATGGTTTCGACGACACCCGCATCCAGTCAGGCTGCGCGCTGGTGGGCGGCGCGGCGACCGGCGCCTGCTTTGTCGACACAGCCGACCCGGGCGCGACGGCGTTGGGCGCGCGGCCAGTCGGGGCGACGGGCGCCCAGGCCGTCAGTGGCAATTCGCTGCCGCAGGCGCCGAAGACCAAGATTGCCTTCAACGCCAACTACACCTTCGAATTCGCCCCCGGGAACCTGATCCTCTCAGGCAGTTACATCTGGAAGGACAAGTCCTGGGACTCGATCTTCAAGCGGACCTACGACGAGGCGCCGAGCTGGGATCAGGTCGATCTGCGGGCGACCTGGCAGGGCGACCACGACAAGTATGAACTGGTCGCCTACGTCCGGAACCTCTTCGACACCCTGGGCTACGACGCCGCCGCCGGAGGCTATCCCATCGCCGCCCCCGTGGGCGGCGGCGGCTTCACCCAGGGGCCGGCCTACGACCTGACCCCGCCGCGCACCTACGGCTTCGAGGTCCACTACAAGTTCTAACCGCCGCCCCCAGCGGCGACCGAGCTGGCCACCCCTTTCGAGGGGTGGCCTTTTTCGTAGGTCGGGGGGTCAGATCGGCGTGAACACGCCGATCCGGGCCTGCAGGTCCGCGCAGCCGGCGTCCACCTCGGCTGTCCACGCCTCGCCAAGGAGCTCTCGGCAGGTCTGCGCCACGATCGGGAAGAACCGGCCGAAGACCTCGTGCGGCACGCCAACACCCTCGTGATTGACCCGCTCGGCGGCGATCAGGTTGGCGGCATAGGCGCCGGGTCCGCCAATATCCAGCAGGCATTCGAAGGCCATGGCCAGCATCTCGCTGCGCACGGCGCTGGTCGTGTCACGCACGAACAGCGCGTCCATCTCGGGATGGGCCGCAAAGAGCCGCACATAGACCTGCGGAGCGGGATCGCCCACGCGTTCGGCCAGCGTATCGAGGGAGACGGCGACGATCTCACCCGAATTCATCCTCATACGCCCTTCGCTGTCAGCCGCCGGCCCGCCTATAGTCGGCGCACAAGACCTAGGGAGACGCATCCGTGACGTTCCACGACATCAGCTACGCCGTCCAGGACAACGTCGGCGTCATCACGCTGAACCGCCCGGCCTACCGCAACGCCCAGAGCTACCGCATGCTGGACGAGATCGACGAGGCTTTCGATCTGGCCCGCGCGGATGAGGCGGCGCGGGTGGTGGTGGTGCGCGGCTCAGGCGGGGTCTTCTCCACCGGCCACGATCTCGGCACCGAGGAAGGGATAGCCTACCGCAAGGCGCTGGGCGCCAAACCCGGGATCCAGACCTACGACCAGTTCAAGAGGTACAATCTCGACCTGCTGCTCCGGTGGCGCAACTTCCCCAAGCCCACCGTGGCCATGGTGGAGGGCTACTGCATCTACGCAGGCTGGATGCTGGCCGCTGCGATGGACGTGGTGTTCGCCAGCGACGACGCCGAGTTCCTGGCCGGCATGGTGGAATATATGTCGATCCCCTGGGACATCGGGGTGCGCCGCGCCAAGGAGCTGATCTTCGAAAGCCGCTTCATCTCCGCCGCAGAGGCCGCGCAATACGGCCTGGTGAACCGGGTGCTGCCCAAGGCCGACCTTGAGAGCGAGACCTTCGCCTGGGCGGGCCGCGTGGCCCAGAACAGCCCCGAGGTGCTGCGGATGGCCAAGATCCAGATGAACAAGGCCCAGGACGCCCAGGGATTCAGCCAGGCCGTTGAAGACAGCCTCGGCGACTACTGCGCCATGATGTGGACGCCAGGCGTCGACCTGCGCCTGGAGGGCGAGAACCGGCTTCTGGCTGTCGACCTCGCCGTGCGCGGCAAGCGTGGGACCCGGGCGAGCGCCGGAGCCTAGAGCGCCTTCTCGATCGCCGCGGTGATCTCCTGGGCTTCCGGCTCGGTGCGCGGACCGAAGGCCTGGATCGCCTCGCCGTCCTTGCCGATCAGGATCTTGTGGAAATTCCACACCGGCACGGCGGGCTCGCCCAGGGCGCCCTCAGCCCATTTGTAGAAGGGGTGCGCGGTGTCGCCCTTCACGTCCACCTTGGCGGTGAGCGGAAAGTCCACATTGAATCGGGTCTCGCAGAAAGCCTTGATCTCGGCCTCCGTCCCCGGCTCCTGGCCGGCGAACTGATTGCAGGGCACGCCCAGGACCACCAGGCCCCTGTCCTTGTAGTCCGAGTAAAGTTTCTCCAGTCCGTCGTACTGCGGGGTCAGACCGCAGGCCGAGGCCGTGTTCACCACCAGCACCACTTTGTCCTTGAACGTCGTCAGCGGCAGTGGCGCGCCATCGATGGTGTCGAACGAATAGTCATGGGCGCTGGCGGTCATGGCGATGTCTCCGAGGCTTCGTCCGAGACGCTACTGCCGATCTCCGACGCACTCCAGACGAGTATCGCGGCCCCCCGCGCGGGCGGCGTGAATCGACCGCGAACAGTTTCCGGTCAGAAACATATGAAATCCCGTCCCTTTGACGGACCTCCGATATCTTACCGCTGATAACTTAGTTTTTTCAGTTGACGCGTACGTCGTCGGTACCCAGCCTCAAAGAAAATAAGTCGCTAGCAACGCTAGAGACACATACGGGGAGGCCTTCGTGATGAGGTTCAAACATCAATTGATGCTGGGCGGCGCTCTGGTCGTCGGAGTCTTTGCCTCCGGCGCTCAAGCTCAGACTCGGCCCACTACCGCCGCAGCCGCGGCCAGCACCAACACCATCGAGGAACTGGTGGTGACCGCTGAAAAGCGCGCGCAGAACCTGCAGGACGTCCCCATCGCGATCTCCGCCTTCACCGACAAGCAGCGCGACGTCGTCGGCATCCAGTCCATCCAGGACATGACCAATTTCACGCCCGGCCTGCAGTATTCGACGTCCACCGACCGGGTATCGCTGCGGGGCCTGGGCCGCCTGACCAACGTGCTGTCGGCCGACGCCTCGGTCGCCAACTATGCGGACGGCGTCTACGAGACCTTCGCCGTGCGGGCGGGCGCCTCGACCCTGTTCACCGATCGGGTGGAGGTCCTGCGCGGACCGCAGGGCACCCTCTACGGACGCAACTCCATCGCCGGCGCGCTCAACATCATCTCCAAGCGCCCGACCGAGGACTGGTACGCCGAGGCCCGCGTCGGCTACGCGAACTACCAGCACAGCGACGTCGAGTTCGCCGTCTCCGGCCCGACCATGATCCCCGGCTGGAAATTCCGCCTCGCCTGGCAATGGGAAGATCAGGAAAAAGGCTGGATCAAGAATACGGTCCCCAACAAGGCCAGCGAGGGCAACGTCCTCAACACCAACTACATCGAAGCTCAGATCGAGGGGAAATTCGGCGACAACCTCGAGATGTGGTCGAAGGTCGGCTACACGACCTGGAAGAACGGCGCGGGCGGCCCGGGCTCGCAATCCGGCGGCTGGACCCCGAACATCTATTCGGCGGATCCGGCGCACCCGAACCAGGTCCTGCCGAACATCAGCGCGGGCAACCCGAACGGCGGCAACGGCTTCAACATCATCGAGTTTCCGCAAGCCTCCAGCAACATCAACGCCGGCTTCGGCTGCAGCGGCCTGGTCACCAACATGATCTCGGCGAACGGCCCCGGCCTCGCCGGCTGCGTGAACGCCTCGCACAACAGCCCGTGGCTGAAGAACACGCCGATCTCCTACCAGGTGCGCCTGCCCAACGCCTACACGGTGGCCAGCGCCTGGACCTATCACGCGCCCGGATTCGACGTGAAATACCTCGTCGGCGGCGTGCACTACTACTACGACCTGAGGGGCTCGGTGCCGAACGGGTCCGCCGACTCGCCCGTCACCCAGTTCACGGCCGGCGCCACGACCTTCTATCCGCAGGAAAGCTTCGACTACCAGGAGCACAACGGCTTCATCAGCCACGAGCTGAACCTGGTCTCCACCACCGACAAGCCGCTGCAGTGGATCGTCGGCGCCTACTATTTCGACCAGAACTACACCCAGCCGGTCTACACCTCGGAGGAGCCGGCGCAGACGCAGTGGTCCGCCGTCCCGCCGTTCGGCGTCTGCCTGAGCGGCACCATCCCGAACGCCACTTCCGTGGGTTGCCGGCCCGGCATCGGCCGCCGGTTCGACAACCGCCCGGCCGTGGAGGACATCTCCTACGCGACCTATGGCCAGCTCACCTACAAGTTCGATCCCACCCTGACCCTGACCGGCGGCCTGCGCTATTCGCACGATCAAAAGCGCGGCTCGGAGTCCGTGCGGCTGCTCTGCTTCGGCCTGCCCGCCTGCCTGGGCGGTCTTCCGCCCGAGATCTTCGCCGCGCCGCTCGACCTGACCGGCGTCACCACGGTCGTGGCCGGCGGCACCGGAGTCGGCATCGACCAACTGCCGAAGGGCGTCACCGGACCGACCACCTACGATCCGGCCTCGGGCTTCGCCACGCGCCACTACGACGCCAGCTGGTCGGCGGTGACCGGCACCGCCAAGGTCGAATGGCAGCCGGACGAGAACACCAACGGCTACGCCAGCTACAGCCGCGGCTACCGCTCCGGCGGCTTCAACATCGGCATCTTCACCGTGCTGAGCTACCTGCCCTATTCCAACAAGGAGACCGTCGACGCCTTCGAAGTGGGCTTCAAGAAGAATTGGCCCAACAACCTGCAGACCAACGTCGCGGTCTATCACTACGACTACGACAACCTGCAGATCCCGAACACGGTGATCCAGGGCGGCTCCGGCGCGGTCGCGGTCTCGCAGTCCACGACGTCGTTCCTCAATGTGCCGAAGTCGCGCTCGCAAGGCTTCGAGCTCGAAACCATCTGGCAACCGATCCAGGACCTGCAGTTGATCCTCAACTACTCGCTGATCGACGCGAAGATCGTGAGAGGCCAGGCCGTCGACATCGTCGACCCGACCGCGACGCAACCGGGCGCCAAGCCCATCCACACGTTCGCCCAGTGCCAGGCCGGCGGCGCGGCTGTGGCCGGCGATTGCGTGGTCGACGATCCGACCAATGGCCTGCCCGGCGGCGGCTTCACGCGCACCCAGAACCTGGCCGGCAACGAACTGCCGAACGCGCCCCGCAACAAGATCGCCGTCGCCGGCAACTACACCTGGCACTTCGACGCGGGCTCGCTGACCGGCAGCCTGTCCTACTCGTGGCGGGACCATGCCTACGGCACCCTGTTCACCCGGTGGTACACCGAGGCGCCGACCTGGGACCAGTGGGACGCGCGGTTCCTCTGGAACTCGAAGGACAACAAGTACGAGGTCATCGCCTACGTCAAAAACATGTTCGACAAGATCGGCTACGACCAGGGCGCGACGGCCAGCCGCATCAATGGGGCGTTCTCGAACCTGCTCTACGGCCCCAGTCCCGCTGGTCTGACCTGCAGCCCGATTCCGACCGGCGTCGGCAACCTCGCCGCTGGCCAACTCGGCACCGTCAACTGCGTGCAGGGTATCCAGAAGACCTACTACACGACGCCGCCCAGGACGTTCGGCGTGGAGCTTCGCTACAAGTTCTTTTAGGGAAGAGCCCCTCGGCGGATCCGGGCCTGCCCGGATCCGCCAATTCTTGCTTTTGAGTTTGGGGATCCGGGCCTGCCCGGGTCCGCCATTTCTTGGCCGGGGAGCCCCTAGGCGGGGTCTCCGAGGGCCTGCTCCACCGCCAGCGCCAGGTCGAGGGCGCGGATTGCCTCGTCAGCCGTGACGATGGGCCGGGGAGCCTCGCCCCGCACCGCCCGCAGGAATCCCGCGACGCTCGCGCCCAGAGGATCCCTCCCGGCTGGCGTGTCGGCGAAGTCGGCGTTGAGCGTGAAGGGGGTGGTGTTGCGGAACGTGCGCGCCACGAAGTCGATCTCCACTTCGCCCGAGGGGTAGACCAGCCGCATGACGCGGTGGCGCGCCGGCGCCTGGCGCGAGACATCGAAGATGGCGGTGAAGCCGTCCTCGAAGCTGACCTCGGCGCGGGCCACGTCCCAGACGCCGTCGTCGCTGAGCCGCCCCTCGCCCTCCGCCGTCACCGGCTCGGCGGCGCAGATGGCCAGCGCCAGGTCGATGTCGTGGACCATCAGGTCGAGCACGGCGGAAACATCGCGGCTGCGATCCGACGGCGGGCCGTGACGCAGCGCTTCCAGCAACAGCGGCTGTTCAGGAATATCCAGCAGCCCCATGGCCTGGAAGGACACCCGCTCCTGGTGTCCGCAGGCCACGATCAGGCCCTTGGCGGCGGCGGCGGCGCGCACCTTCTCGCCGTCGGCGACGCTCGTGGCGATGGGCTTCTCGATATAGACGGATCTGCCGGCCGCCAGCGCCGCCAGGGCATGCTCGGCGTGGAAGGTGGCGGGCGAGGCCACGGTGACCACGTCCACGGCGTCCAGGAATTCGGCCAGGTCGGTGAAACCGCGTCCGCCCAGTGGCATGGCGACGGCCGCGGCCTTGTCGGGGTGGATGTCCAGCACCGCCGAAAGCACCACGCCCGGCAGCCGCGCGTACTGATTGGCGTGATAGCCGCCGAATACGCCCGCCCCGATCACGCCGCCCCTCAAGGTGTCTGACAGGGGGGACTCAGCCATGGATAGCTCCGAAATGAGGTCCGCCGCCTATCAGGTCATGGCCCTCGACGCCACCCGCCGCGCCACGCTAAACAGTTGTTTGAACGGGCCCGCACGGCCCGAGGGAGCCAAACAGCATGCCGACCGTCCGCGAGATCCGCCTGAAGAGCCGCCCGTCGGGACTGCCGACCCACGAGAACTTCGAACTGGCGAGCGTCGAGCTTGCCGCACCGGGCGCGGGCGAGGTGCAGGTCCAGAATCTGTGGATGACAGTCGACCCCTACATGCGCGGACGCATGAATGACGTGAAGAGCTACGCCCCGCCCTTCCAGCTGGGCAAGGTGATGGACGGCGGCGCGATCGGTCAGGTGGTGACCTCCAACGACCCCTCCCTGAAAGTCGGCGATCTGGTGCAGTCGGGCTTTGGCTGGCGCGAGGGCTTCAATGCGCCCGCCGGCGCGGTCCAGAAGCTCAACCCGGGGAAGCTTCCCGTCCAGGCCTTCCTGGGCGCGGCCGGCATGCCGGGACTGACCGCCTATGCGGGCCTGCTGAAGGTCGCGGCGCTGAAGGACGGCGACGTGGTGTTCGTCTCCGGGGCGGCGGGCGCAGTGGGCGCCATGGTCTGCCAGATCGCCAAGGCCAAGGGCCATACGGTGATCGGCTCGGCGGGTGGCGCGGAGAAGGTGGCCTGGCTGAAGTCGATCGGCGTCGACCAGGTGATCGACTACAAGGCCGAGAAGGACCTGACCGCGGCCCTGGCGAAGGCCGCGCCCGACGGTATCGACGTCTATTTCGACAACGTCGGCGGCGCGCACCTCGAGGCGGCGCTGAACTCGGCCAAGATGTTCGCGCGTTTCGCCATCTGCGGGATGATCTCGATCTACAACGCCACCAAGCCGGAGCCCGGCCCCTCGAACCTCGCCCAGCTGATCGGCAAAAACATCCGCATGGAAGGCTTCATCGTCTCCCACCACTTCGGGATGATGCCGCAGTACATCGCCGACCTGTCGGCCTGGGTCTCTGAGGGCAAGGTGAGCTGGAAGGAGACCGTCTTCGAGGGCCTCGACAAGGCGCCGGACGCCTTCATCGGCCTCTTCAAGGGTGAGAACCTCGGCAAGATGCTGGTGAAGCTGAAGTAGCGCCATTGGCCCGTCACAGGTGAAGGGCTAGAACCGCTCGTCCACCGTACCGGAGCCAGCCCTTGCCGCGCCTTTTCAGCGCCTATGTGATCGTCGACTGGAGCGCGGCGTCCAAGCCCACCACCGGGGCGGACTCCGTCTGGATCGGCGTGCTGAAGCGCGACGTACGATTCCGGCTGGCGTTCGAGAGCTTTAACCTGGCCACCCGCGCCGAGGCCGAGAAGCGCCTGGGGCTGATCCTGGCGGACCTCAAGAAGCGGTCGGAGCGGGCGCTGGTGGGCTTCGACTTCCCGCTGGGGTTCCCGCGCGGCTTCGCCGAGGCCCTGAAGCTGAAGGGCGAGCCCTGGCGGGCCGCCTGGGACGAGCTCGGCAAGCGGGTCGTCGACAAGCCCACCAATGTGAACAACCGCTTCAACGTGGCCGCCCAGCTCAACCGGCTGCTGACCGGCGAGGCCTTCCCCTTCTGGGGCGCGCCGCCCAAGGACGTCCAGACCACCCTGACGGCCACCAAGCTGCGGCCGCATGGCCCGGGTGACCTGCCCGAGATGCGCCACGCCGACCTCGCCGCCAAGGGCGCGGCCTCGATCTGGAAGACCTACTACAACGGCTCGGTGGGCGGGCAGGCGATCATGGGCATACCGCTGGTGCGCCGCCTGAAGACCGAACGCGGCGACGCCGCCAGGGTCTGGCCCTTCGAGACCGGCTTCAAGCCCATGATCGAGGCCGATCTGGCCGGCGTGGATGTCGTCTTCGCCGAGGTCTGGCCCTCGATGATCAAGGCGCAGGGCGCGGCCGGCGAGATCAAGGACCTGATGCAGGTGCGCACGCTCGCCGAGCACTTCGCCAGGCTCGATGAGGCCAACAAGCTGGGCGCGATCTTCGGCCCGCCGAAGGGCACGGCGGCGGATGTCGTCCGCGACGCCGAACGCGAAGAGGGCTGGATCCTGGGGGCCGGGGCCTAGGCCGAGCGGGCTTCCGGCGCAGCGGCCGCCGCCGCCTTGCGCGCCTGGCGCCGTTCGGTCCGCGGCTGGCGCAGGCGTTCCAGGTAGATCGGGGCGTAGACCGCGATCGAACCCAGGGCGTCGGCCACCAGGTCGCCGACCTCGCCGTCGCGGCCCACCAGCGACTGGGCGACCTCTCCGGCGGCGCCCGCGAAGATGGCCAGCATCACCAGGTCCATCCGTCTCCGCTGCGGGAAGCCCGTGAACATCAGCAGGGTCACGCCGTAGAAGGCGATGAAGTGTGCGGCTTTGTCCCAGGGCACGAACGCCCGCTCGAGCCCGCGAAAGGGGCCCAGCATGCCGAAGGCGCAGACCAGAGCCGCGGCCAGCAGCAGCCAGCGGGCGGCGTGGACAATCCATGTTGAGCGAACCATCGCGCCAACATGAGCCCGGCGGATGAATGCCGGGTTCACGGCCGAGCCGGGGCCGCGGCAG
>PLEH01000017.1 GCA_003136395.1 Phenylobacterium sp. | reverse complement strand
TTGATGTGGGCCGTCACCATGCTTAGTTCCTCACGACCCTACGGTGGACCAAGTCTGTGGAGCCGAAGGCATCACTGGCAACCGTCCCGCTCAGTTGTTGAAGGCCGGCGCCCCGAACTTGGTTCAAGACACGCTCAGCGTCATTGGTATGGCATCACCCGATCAAAAGGAGCTATCGCCCCGATCGGCGCTGTCAAGTTAGCGAAAATCTGGCGGAAGCGCTCGGGGTCAATGTGAGCGGCATCCAGCGTCGAGCTCGGTTGATGGACGGGATCAGCGAAGCGGCAGGGGAACTCCTGAAGGATTCTCCNNGAAAATGCGAGCTTTGCACCGGCGCTGCGAGCTGCATCCGCGGCTTCCCGCGCCTGCCGTCGCATTGCCTGTTCGCGCGCTACCACTGTGTCGACGCGTGCCTGGGCGTCAGCGGGCGCAATTCCTGTGCGTGCTGTGACCAGTTGGACAAGGTAGGCGCGATCATCCGCTGGTAGGGAGCCGCGAAGAGCGCCGGTCGCAAGGATCGTCGCAGCTTCCGCGCGCGTATGATCCATCGCTGCGTCCTCGGGACGCGTCGACCGATATAGACTGTCGACATCGTATGCGAATGCATCCGTGAGCGTCTGGTGGGCCTCATCGGTCGTCTGGGCGGCGCCACTCACGGCACTTGCCGCGTTCCTGACCGTCACCAACGCGGAAGAGGAAACGAATACAACGGCGATCAGCGTGGCGACCGACCAGGTCAGAAAGCCATGCGCGGTGTCCCGGAAGAACACTTCGTGCTGGCGCGTTCCGGCCCATCTCGTCCGAAGCCGCCCGGTGATATAGCCGCCGAGTCCGGACGCGACCCATTGCACGAAGATCAACCAGATCGCGGTCACTACCGTGAAGGTGGTCAGCGAGGCCCCGACATTGGCCCATGGCGACACCGAGGCGAGCCCCATGCCGGCGCCGACCGCAAGCAGGATGAGAGACGCTGCCACACCTGTCGCCGCCCCCGCGAAGATCGCGGCCCAGGATACGGCGGACTTGCTCGGCTCTGCCCTTGGAGCCGGATCGTCGTACAGCACTGCCATACTGACGCTCGCGATGTCTTCAGACATGTCGTGTCGCTCCCACTTCTGTTCAGTGCCAGATCAACGCCAATAGAATGATGATCGGGATTGGAACGCCCAAAAGAAGAAGCAAGATCGCGCGACCCATAAATTCCTCCCAAGCTCAAGTGGACATCATCATAGATGCCCCAATGTCACCTCGAAAGCCATTTGCAGGCCGCCATAGAACCCCGGCGCCGAATGGCTGCGCCACGGGGCCGCGCGATGCGCCAGCGCTGCCTCGTGAGATCTAGTCTTGCAGCGCCTACTTTTTCAGCTTCTTGGCGATCTCGTCCTGCGCCTTGCCGACGGCGTTCTGCGCCTTGCCGAATGTCTTCTCAGCGACGCCTTCCACCTGCAGCTTTTCATTGCCGACTAGCTTTCCGGCAGCCTGCTTGACAGAACCTGCGGCTACCTTTGCGGCGCCTTCAATCCGGTTGGTGCTCATGGTGTCTCCCTTTCGAATTTCCGCCGCGTCAGGAAACGCGGCTTTGTCGGACCAAGGGGGCCGCGACGGCGACCAGTTGCGCCTAGCGAGCAGCTAGTCACAATGATGTGGATCAACGACACCATCCACCGATGGCGGACCTATCCGCTTGCGCATCTGCCGGCGGCTGAGATCATCAACGAGTTCGAGGCTTCCCTCCCGGCTGTTCGCGCCGGGCACAGCCCAGCCGGTTGGCTGCAGGACGATCTCAAGATGGCCTTAATAGCCTCACGAACTCGCGCCGTTCAGCTCGGGGCCTACAGTTAGCGCCCCGGACCGGATGCTCCCAGTGTCCGCGATGGGTCGGAAGCGGTAATGGGCCATGCACCCGAAACCGAACGTTTCCCGACACTGCCTGAATTCGGACGCCGTGTACGTCCGCTACGAGTGATGGGGTGGACGCCCCCCGACGGCCTCTTGCGGCGCCCCACGACAACGGCTCAAATCAACCCAGGACTCTCGTTTTGGCTGAATGAGAAATGGGAGTCACGTCAGCGGAACAATCTAAATCGCCGACCGTTCTGCGGTTACCGCTGGATTGCTTAACCTTGGTCCCAACAGGCGAATCTTGGGGCTTGATACTCATAGTCATCGTGTTGCTGCTGCTGTTCGGCGGGGGTGGCGGTTACTACGCGCATAGAAGCTACGGATTGTCTGGCCTTGGCGGCGTAGTCGGCCTGATCCTTGTCGTTCTCGTTGTGCTTTGGCTGTTTGGTGGCCTTCACCTGGGCGGTATCTAGCGGCATTCGATCGCCGCGCGATAACCCGCGCAAAACGCTCGATGGCGAGCCGCAGACTTTGAAGACGCGCGCAGGATTCCCTGCGCCGGTTAATGGAACGAGACATGTCGAATCTTTTCACGAGGGCTGGGTTCGCCGCCGCTTTGGCCGCTTCAGCGCTTTCACTGGCGGCCTGCCAACAGCCCGCCAACAACTCGGCGGCCGCCAATAGTGCGGCGGCGATCAACAACGCCACAGCCAACGCCAACACGGCCGCCGACAACTTGGCTGCGGCGCGCTCTTCGGCCAGATATGAGAGCGCGGCCGCGAGGTCTGAGGACGACGCCGCCCAAGCCGCAGGCCGCTTTTCGCGTGGCCATACCCGGCCGAGACCATTCAGCGACCCGGCTTAGCTGACGTCGCCTTCAACGGCGAAGTTGTCTCCCGGCCGCGAATCCGTCTGAGGGGCCCCAAGTTTGGGCTGGATTCGATGACCTTAGATGAGTTGGAGCGTGCAGCGGAAAAGGGGAGCAAACAGGCAATCAACCTGGTCCCACTCGCTAGCCAATGCCGGGCACTTGCGGCTCCGGCAAGGCAGGGGGTCAATTTCGGTGCGCCAGATCGCGGACGATTGGCCTGCAACGCCAGATATCCGCAGCTCGATCGAACCTCGAACTAGTCCAAATTCACGCTTGCAGCGCAGCGGCCGTCCATAGAGTTCAAGCCCGGCGAGCGTATCGCCTGACCATGCCGAGAAGCGTCAGGGCGGCGACGGGCAACAGCGTCTCGGGACGAAATCCCCCGGACATGGACGGCTCGTCGGCAAAGATATCATCGCTCGGGGTGAACACGCCGGCTGTGATGCCGGTGACGGCATTAACCTGGAAGNNCGTTCTTGGCCAGGTCGAGGCCGATCGTCGCAATCTCCATGATGGGTGGATCCCAAAGCTCGTGGTTTGCGTGACACCGACCACCATGGCGCTTCGACGCCGGGAGCGGGAGCCATCCACCCCATCTGGTTTCGGGAGCCTGGCCGAAGCCGCTCTCGGCCCATGCCGGACGTTGGGAGCGTCCGCTCCGAGGTACTGCCGCACGGAACCAGAGATCAGCTCTTGTTGACGCGCTGAAGAAGCGGCCAAGGCGCGCTACGGCTTGATCCTCGAAATCTTGGTGCCCTCGATGTTGACGCCCGCCATCAGCCCCTGTTGATCGAAGATGAAGGCGTAGGCGTCGTCCTTCAGCGTCGAGGTCGACAGGTTCCGGGCGACCCCTTCGTTGACGATGACCACCGTGGGGCCGGAGCCGATTTCCCAGCCCTGCGAGCGATGGACGTAGTCCACGGCCTTCTTGCTCATCAGGAACACGGCGTAGCCATAGGACTGCGCGCCGGCCTGCAGGCCCCAGGATGCGGTCACGGAGTTGTAGTAGCCGTCGACCTTGTCGCCCTGTTTCAATTCGCCTTCGCCATAGGCGCCGCCGAACACCAGCCCGGCCTTGATGATCTTGGGGAACACCAGGATCGCCCTGGCGTGCTTGGCCAGGAGCTCCGCGGAGGGGTTCTTGCTGTAGAGCTGTTGCAGGGCCTGGTCGGAATCCCGGTTGAGATCGGCCTGAGAGGCGGCGTTTGCACAGGTCGGCACGGCGACAGGCGCCATGGCGGCGGTGGCGAGCGCGGTGGTCAGCAGGATAGCGCGGATATCGATCATGGCAGCATTCCCTTCAGCTTGAGTGTCGGGTGCTCCGATGACCACTTACGCGCACAATTTGAGGAGTGACGCCCGATTTGTCTAAGATCGATCGGCAAAGCTCCCTCGGCTTTGATCCAGCTCAAGAAGGGCTGACGCGGCCCCTGAATTGGCGAGATGGGCCGGCAGTACTGTCCTGAACTTGGACAGGCGGCCGACGTTCGCCTGCCTCGGAATGCGGTGATTGCGGTCGAGACGGGCGGGGCGCCGGCTTTCGCAATCGAGGCCAGGACCCCGCCAAGCTTCTCGCCTAAGAAGGGAATCCTGTTGTCTGGATGTTTATTCGGAGCCCTAGTTGGTGTTCTGATACGAGAAGCAACCGCATCTAGCTATCTTCCGATTTGACCAAGCGGTTGTTTCAATAGCTGTTTCGATCATTTGGTTGCCGGCAAATTTCATTGCCAAGACCGGGAAGGCTCCCGCCTTCCAATTGAAGATTTTCGTTGAGAAGGCCGCCCCACATGAAGCCTGTGCAAATTCTAATGAATCGTCACACGAGATGGGCCGTCGCCATTCCGTTCGCCACGCTGCTGTGTA
>PLEH01000132.1 GCA_003136395.1 Phenylobacterium sp. | reverse complement strand
GGGCGAGGTAGTCCCGCCCGAACGGCCGGCAACCGCCCTGCATCTTCCCCAGAGCGCTGGCATAGGGCGTCAGTGCCTCGAAGGCGGCGACGGCCGCCTGCCGGTCGCCGAGCCGATTGTTGCCCAGGCGGTAGGGCGGACGCTGGGCCTCCAGCTCATGATAGAAATGCCGCCGCCGAGTGAAATGGTAGGCGGCGGTCTGCAGCCCGTCGAGCGCGATGCCAATCGCCGAATAGTCCGCCTTCATCGGCTCGCATTCACCCTGCAGGCTCAGAAGTTCTTCTACATAGGGTTTGAGATGATCGAACGCGGCGACGGCGGCGTCATGGGAACCCAGACCGTAGTAACCGCTGGCCACCATTTCAGGCCTTCCGCGGGTCGCTGGGGAAGGAGATCCCGCCCGGCGCCGGATCAGGTCTCGGAGGCTTGCTCGCGCGGAGGACGATCCGCCCATCTGGGCGCACCTGGCCGATCACGGGCAGCGAACGGCTGACTTCGGCCCTTGGCGAGCGATTGTCGTTGCAGAATGTCATGTTGGGAACAAAAACAGAACATTTCCCACTTGGCGAGTCCTCGCTGACCTCGCGTTGGGGATAAGCCGCCCTTAATTTGGGGATCAGGTCGGGTTCATCCGGCCGTCCACGTCTGGCGTCGCTCCCAGGTCAGAAGGCCTTCCAGGGGATAAAGGACGCTCTTGCCGACCTTCAAATAGGGCGGCCCCACATGCTTCGACCGCCAATTGCGCAAGGTGCCTGCACTGACGGCGCCACGATACCGTCCGGAAACCTCTTCCTCAGTGAGGAAGGCCAAGGACGCGACGACAGGTACTGGGGTCATGAGCCGTTCGTGCAGTCCGCGGTTACTGGCAAGGACGCACGGCGCGGCGGGACACCCTCAAGCCGGAGGGACTCTTTCAGGCGCGCCTTACGGTTCAATCACGACGCCGTGGGGCTGGTCACGATGAGTCACGTTTGAGACACTGGGCACCGGACTGATTTGCTCGAACTCCGGCGCACAAAGGCTCCCCCTGTCCAACCGCATTCGAGAATTGCGCGAAGCCCGCGGCATGACCCTTGCCGAACTGGCCGAGCGCGTGGGAACCACCAACCAACAGATCAGCCATCTGGAGCTGGGGAAGCGCCAACTCTCGGTTCATTGGCTGCGCCGACTTGGCGCGGCGCTTGGTTGCCATCCCTGGGCGGTTGTCGAAGACGATAGTCCGACCAGCTCGAAGGCTTCGGCTCGTCGGCGCGGGTCTTAAGAAGCGCGTCCGCGCTGGCGCTCGCCCCGCGACCCCAACCTAAGCTGATGCGAAATCCAAGGCGACTTGGGCTTGCGCCAATTCAAACAATATGTTGGAAGCTCACGCCGACGGATCGCAGGAACAGAGGAGCGCAGTCTTGGCCGCCGTAGAGATCACAGAGGCGGAAACGCCGTTCACGAGGGCTGCGCAATACGTGCGGATGTCGACGGATCATCAGCGCTATTCGACCGAGAACCAAGCCGAAGGCATCTCCGAATATGCGGCCCGGCATCGCATGGAGATCGTCCGCACCTTCGCCGACGAAGGTCGCAGTGGGTTGAATATCGAAGGCCGGGAGTCCCTGCGCAAATTGATCGACGAGATCGAGTCCGGTCAAGCCGACTTCCAGGTGCTGCTGGTCTATGACGTCTCGCGCTGGGGCCGCTTCCAGGACGCCGACGAAAGCGCCTACTACGAATACCTCTGCCGCAAGGGCGGCGTGAAGGTCATCTACTGCGCCGAGCCCTTCGAGAACGACGGCACGCCCGTCTCGACCATCGTCAAGAGCGTCAAGCGCGCGATGGCCGGCGAGTACAGCCGCGAGCTTTCGTCAAAGGTCTTCGCCGGCCAGTGCCGGCTGATCGAGTTGGGCTATCGGCAGGGCGGCCCGGCCGGCATCGGCCTGCGGCGGCTGTTGGTGGACGAGCGGGGCGACCCGAAGGGCGAGCTTCGGCGCGGCGAGCACAAGAGTCTGCAGACCGACCGCGTGATCCTCGTGCCGGGGCCGCCGGAAGAGCAGGCCTTGGTCCGGCGCATCTACAAACTGTTCCTGTCGACGGGGATGACCGAAGGGGCCATCGCGCAGGAATTGAACCGCGAGGGGTTTTTCACCGACCGTGACCGATCCTGGACTCGCTCGGTGGTCCACCAAGTGCTGACAAATGAGAAGTACATTGGCAACAACGTCTACAATCGGGTGTCCTTCAAGCTGAAGGCGCGGCGGGTCCGCAATCCGATGGAGAGTTGGATCCGGGCGGAAGGCGCCTTCGAGGGCATCGTCTCTCAGGAGACCTTTCACAATGCCCGGGAGATCATCCTGGCGCGCTCGCAGCGGCTGAGTGACGAGGACCTGCTCGACCGCCTCCGACTGCTGGTGGCGGAGCGTAGCGCCGTCTCCGGCCTAGTGATCGACGAGCGGCCCGGCATGCCGTCCAGCAGCGCCTACCGCAGCCGCTTCGGCAGCCTGCTTCGCGCCTACCAGTTGGTGGGCTATCGGCCCGCCCGGGATTACCGCTATCTCGATATCAATCGGCGACTCCGCGACCTGCATCCGCAGGTCTTGTCGGAGGTGCGCGCCGGCATTGAAGCGGTGGGCGGCGACGTCGGGCTAGGGCCTGACGGGCTGTTGCGGGTCAACGGCGAATTGAGCCTGTCGATCGCCATCGCCCGATGTCAGGAGACCGCATCTGGCGGCTATCGCTGGCGATTTGGATTTGACACCGGCCTGGCGCCGGATGTGACGGTCGCGGTGCGGATGGCCGGCGGCAACAACACGCCGATGGACTACTTCCTGTTCCCAAGCCTGGACCTTGCGGCCGGTCACCTGAGGCTGGCGGAAGACAACGGTCTATCGATTGACGCCTACCGGTTCGATGACTTGGAAGAGCTCTTCGCCCTGTCGGTGCGGGTGCCCTTCGCGCAGGCCGCCTGATGTCGGAGTCGGACATTCAGATCGAGGTGGTGCCGATCGACCGCATCACGGTGCTCAATCCGCGAGGGCGCGGCCGGCGGGTCCACCGAGAGATCATCGACAACATCGAGGCGGTGGGGCTGAAGCGGCCGATCACGGTGAGCCGCCGGCGCGGCGCGGACGGCGAGGATCGGTTCGACCTGATCTGCGGTCAGGGGCGGCTCGAGGCCTTCCAGGCGCTCGGGGAGACCCGGATCCCCGCTATAGTCGTGGAGCTGGCGGAGGAGGACTGCCTGGTCCGCAGTCTGGTCGAGAACGTCGCACGGCCGCAGCATCGCGGCATTGACCTGATGCGCGAGGTGGGCGCGCTCCGGAAGCGGGGCTATTCGGACGCCGATGTCGCCCAGAAGATCGGGGTCACGGCGTCCTGGGTCAGCCTCATCGTGGGGCTTCTCGAAAAAGGCGAGGAACGCCTGATCAGCGCGGTGGAAAGCGGTCTGATCCCCTTGACCTTGGCGGTGACCATCGCGCGCAGCGACGATGGCGGCATCCAGCAGGCGCTCGCCGACGCCTACGCCGACGGCCGCATTAAGGGCCGCAATGTGGAAACGGTGCGCCGTCTCCTGGAGCGCCGTCAGCGGCGCGGGGGCGTGGGACCCCAACGGTTCGGTCGCTCCACCGTCCGGCAGCGGCCGACCGCCGACCAATTGGTGCAGATCTTCCGCAAGGAGGCCGACCGGCAGCGGCTGATCGCCAAGAAGGCGGATTTTGTGCAAAGCCGGCTGCTGTTCATCGTCCAGGCCCTGAAGGAACTCCGGCAGGATCGGGCCTTTGCCAACCTGCTGCGGTCAGAGCAGCTCGACACCATGCCGCGCGCTCTGGACGCACGGCTTGCCGGCGAGCGCAGCTGATGGCCGAGCCGCCGCTGTCGAGGGTGACCTGGGGTTTCGAGGCTGAGAGCGTCAATGTCGATCTTGACGCCCTGCTGCCGCTGAAGCCGATGCAGGATGACGTCAAGCTCAGCGCCAAGTACCGGCAGATCGTCACGTCAATCCGTGCGGTGGGCTTAGTTGAGCCGCCGGTGGTGACGCCCGACACTGCCAACCCCGGGACCTACTTCATCGTCGACGGGCATCTGCGGGTGGAGGCGCTGCGCGACCTCGGCGCAACTTCCGTCGACTGCTTGGTGTCCACCGACGATGAAGCTTTCACCTACAACAAGCGCGTCAACCGGCTGTCCCCGCCGCAAGAGCACAAGATGATCGTCCGGGCGATCGAGCGCGGGGTTCCGGAGGAACGGCTGGCGGAGGCGTTGGGGATCAATGTCAGCGCCATCCAGCGCCGGGCGCGGTTGATGGACGGGATCAGCGAAGACGTGGCGGAGTTGCTGCGGGATGCGCCCTGTTCGTTCGCGGTGTTCGATGTCCTTCGGAAGATGGGACCGCTCCGGCAACGCGAAGCGGCCGAGCTCATGCTGGGCCACAACAACTTCGGACGCCCCTTCGCCATGGCGCTGCTGGCGGCCACGCCGGACGGTCAGTTGGCGGCCGGGAAGCGAAACCGCAAAGCGGCCGATACCAGCGCTGTTACTCGTGAGCAGGTAGCGCGGCTGGAGCGCGAACTCGCCGGCCTACAGGTGCAGATCAAGTCCGTGGAGGAGACCTACGGTCTCGACAATCTGCATCTCACCGTCGCTAAAGCCTATGTCACGAAACTTCTCGCCAGCGCCTCAGTGGTGAAGTGGTTGGCGCAGCACCGTCCGGAATATCTGAGCGAATTCCAGCAGATCGCGGAACTTGCGAACTTGCCAGTTGAGGCGTCCCCCGATCCCCCCGAGGGGGCTTGAAATCGCTCGGAGCAATACGTCCGGGTTCGAATCCCGGGGTCCCCACCTGCCGTCGCTGGCGTCGCCAGCCACGACGCAGGCGCCTATCTGACAACGGGCGTCCGCGCGCTGCATTGGGATCCCGGCTTCTGCTTGACCTTGCCGGACGCAGAATTTCCGGTCCCTGTAGTTGTCACCTGACGGAAGTTAGAGCGCCGACCAGATCTCCTCTGACACTTTGAAGTACCGCTGCAGTAGCCTTGCCTCAAGCCACGGCCACTGTGTCCGCGTCGACGACGGCGTCTGCCGGCTTCAGCTTGTCGTAGACATCATAGCCGATGACATTGCGGATGCTGTTGCCCGGGAAGAGCAGGGTGAAGCCGACTGTGACGATGTCGCGCAGTCCTTTCCCTTTGGTCTCGGTGATCGGATAGAGCAGCATGACGCCCGTGCGGGGTCTGCGCAGGTCGTCGACGCCGGTAACCGCCGTGACGTCCGTGGGCGGCACGGGGCCGGCGATGGCCCGGCCGACGGCGCGGTGCCAGGGATCGTTGTAGGTATTCAAGCGCGCGGCGGACTGGCGGGTCCGGAGGACCACACCGAGATCCTCGCCCGCGAGCTTGAAGGTTCCCTGAGGGCTTGAGATCTCCGGCGCCAGGACGAGCCAGCGGTCGATTTCCGGGTCGCCCCTCTTCCCGTGCAGGTACTCGAGCTGCAGGCGCATCGGATTGCCGAAGCGCGCCTCGGGGGCCTTGGCGTCGTACCATTCGTAGGCGGCCAGAAACTGTTTCATCCGGTCAGGGGTGGTTTCGAAGCCCTTGCCGCGGAAATCGCGCGCCTGCCCGCCCCGCACGACCTTGGCTTGAACGGGAACGGCGGCCGCGCCCTCCACCAGCGTCTTGAGAGCTTCGACGTTGACCTTCGTGAGGTCGGGGGCGTTGGGCGCGAACGTCGATTCGGCGAGCTGCCCGCCGAAGTTCCGGAAGGTGATGCGCGCGTTGCGCATCTTGTTCTGAGCCGTGGGGCGCAGCATGTGCGCCGGCACGAGAGGCGGGATGGTGGCGGGGATGATGGTCGGGTCGTCAGCGTAGCGCTTGAGCTCCTCCCGGAACACTTCTTCATCTCGGCAGACGGCGCCGAAGGCCTCGTAGAGATTGATCCGCTTCTTGGACTTGGGGCCGCCGTCGACTTCGTCGGTGCCGATAAACAGCCGGACCAGGTCCTTGTAACCCTTCCTGAAGCCGAACCAGCGGCCCATCTGCATCAGCGTGTCGGCTGCGCCGGCCCGACGACGGTAGTAGCTGACGGTCAAGCCTTCCACGGTGTAACCGCGGGACAGCTTGGCCCCGCCGATCAGGATCTTCCAGACCCGCTCGCGGTCGAAGTCCGGTGTGTCCTTTTTATGCTCGGTGTTGACGATGCGGACGGCCTGCAGAGGCTCGCCGATCTTCTGCAGACATTCCGAAACGAAGGGCAGCAAGGCTTCGAAGTCCGGCGGGAAGGGAAGGTGGGGCGCCCGTTCGGCGTGGACACGTACGAAGTCCTCGTCGAACAGCTTTTCGAGGCGCGGGAGCCCCTTGCCGCCCTCGTAACCCGCCTTCGCGTAGGTGGCCTGGATCTCCTTCGCGAATGCCTTTTGATCGGCCTGAAGCTGGGAGAGGTGCACCAGCATGGTGTGGTGCTTGAACCGAAGCGTCTCGTCGATGGTGAGACGGTAGAGCTTGAGGGCGCCGGCGAGGACATAGCTGTCGATCGCCTTGGCCAGGTTCTCCGGCTTGTCGTCGTCGCCGGTGAGGGACCGGACGAAGTCGCGTCGGTTGGGCCCGATCTCGTCGTCCGCGACATCGAGGTCGTAGAAGTCGGTGACTCCCATGTAGCCTTCGGGCCGGGGCAGGGAGATCAGGAAGTCCTTCGGGAAAATGTCGTTGGCCGTCGGGTCGATCAGCGCGTTCGCCGAGGGTGTCGCCGTAAAGCCGATGTACTGCGAGCGGGGCAGCTGGTTCAGGAGGCCAACGATCGCGTCGTTGGTCGAGGTGCGATCGATCACCTCTCCGGATGCGGACGGCGCAGCGGTGTTGACGGAGGCTTGGTCGCTTTCGTCGTCTATGATGAGGACCGGAACCTGGTCCAGCGGCGCGCCGAGCCGGTCGCGCGCGATCGCGCGGAGGTCCGAGGCGAGCCGCTGCAGGATCGCCGGGTGCTTCTTGACGATCGCGATGCGGGCCGTGGCCGGGTGGAGGTTCTCCGGCGTCCAGAAGGGGAGGGCCTGGTCCACCCGAACGAACGTCAGAGCCTCCTTGCCGTAGCCCAGGCTCTGGTAGTCCCGGTCCGGGCCGGTCAGGCGATAGATGTCGAAGGCGCCGAGATCACTCGGCCGTCCACCGTGCGCTGCGAACTCGTTGTAGTCGGGATCGGTCTTGTATTCATCCTGGAGGAGTTCGCGGCCGATCAATTCCTTGTCGATCCGCCGTTGGGTCT
>PLEH01000148.1 GCA_003136395.1 Phenylobacterium sp. | reverse complement strand
CTGAACTTCATCGACCGCACGATCATCGCCACGCTCGGCTCGTCGCAGGCGGAACGACCGCACAACGCAGCGCCTGCTGCTGGCGCACCCGCCGGTCATGGCCTAAACTTCCGCCGCCCCTGACGGAAGCTCGCGATGCACGCGGAAATCTCCAGATATCGTTCGAAAATCGGCGCGCTATGCCGCCGCTACAATGTCGCTCGTCTGGAGATCTTCGGCTCCGCCGCACGGGGGACCGACTTTGATCCGGCCCGAAGCGACGCCGACTTTCTGGTCGAGTTCGCGCCGGGCAGCCGCCTGTCGCCGCTTGGCCAGTTCTTCGACCTGGCGGCGGACCTGGAGGCCCTGCTGGGTCGCCACGTCGATCTGGTCGAACGCGGCGCCGTCGAGGCCAGCCGCAACTATATCCGGCGGCGTCGCATCCTTGCCGAGGCCCAGCCGATTTATGGCTGAGGTGACCGAGCGCGACGCGGCCCTGCTGCTCGACATGTTGCTGGCCGCCCGGGATGCTGGCGCCTTCCTCGCGGGGATGGACGAGGCCACCCCAGCCGGCTGCGCCAGAGCGCGGTCATTCGCGCGCTTGAACTCAGAGCGCCAGCGGCCTGATGGAGAGCTGGAATCCAAGGGCTTTGACCACGGCCGCCATCGTCGCCAGGGTCGGGTTGCCCTCGGGCGAAAAGGCCCGGTATAGCGTTTCGCGCGTCAGCCCGGTGTCGCGGGCGATGGCGGTGATATTGCGCGCGCGGGCCACGTCGCCAATCGCCGAGGCGATGAACGCCGGATCGCCATCGGCGAACGCCTCCTCGAGATAGGCGGCGATGCGTTCGTCATCCAACAGCACCTCCGCGGCGTCGAAGGGTTGGGTTTTCAAAGCCATCTCATATCTCCCTTGCCAGCGCCCTGGCCGTTGCGATGTCGCGAGCTTGCGTGGCCTTGTCACCGCCGCACAGCAGGATCACCAGCACCTCGCCGCGTTGCACGAAATAGACCCGGTAGCCCGGCCCATAGTGGATGCGAAGCTCACTCACGCCGTCGCCCACCGGGGCGACGTCGCCAAAATTGCCGTCCGCCATCCGCTTGATACGGACGGCGATCTTGGCCACCGCACGAGCGTCCCGCAGGGCGTTCAGCCATGCAATGAACCGTTCCGAGCGGCGCACCTCGATCATCTGTCAAATATAACTGACGATGCGGCGCTGATCAATGCTTCGCGCGCCCCCTATCCCCTCGCCCCCACCCCCGCTAACCTCCCCGCCAAGAACACCACCAACCGCCGCCCGCCCCGCGGGCGGCGAGCACAAGTTTCGGGGGAAACGCGACCACCATGACCACCATCGACGCACCCGCGCCCACGGCGCCCGCCGCCCCGCCCCGCGCGGCCTACTCCGAAAACTACAAGCGCCTGGTGCTGTTCCTGCTGGTCACCGCCTACACGCTGAACTTCATCGACCGCACGATCATCGCCACGCTCGGCCAGCCCATCAAGGACGCGCTGAAGATCAGCGACACCCAGCTGGGCCTCCTGGGCGGGCTCTATTTCGCCCTGCTCTACACCTTCTTAGGCATCCCCATCGCGCGCTTCGCCGAGCGGTTCAGCCGCGTCAACATCATCTCCGGGGCGATCATCATCTGGTCGGCCTTCACCGCGCTCTGCGGCACGGCCGGCAATTTCGCCATGCTGGCGGCCTACCGCTTCGGGGTGGGCATCGGGGAGGCCGGCCTCTCCCCGCCGGCACATTCGCTGATCAGCGACTATTTCGAGCCGAAGAAACGCGCCTCGGCGCTCAGCGTCTACAGCTTCGGCATTCCGCTGGGCTCGATGATCGGGATCATCACCGCCAGCCAGATCGCCCAGGCCTTCGGCTGGCGGATGGCCTTCATGGTGGTGGGGCTGCCGGGCGTGGCGGTGGCGATCGCGCTCAAGACCCTGGTGAAGGAGCCGGCGCGGGGGCATTCGGAGCCCGACGCCCATCCGCTGAGCGCCGAGGACGCCACGATCGAGCTGCCGGCCCGGCCGCCGACCTCGATCGGGCGGGAATTCTCCGAGATCGGGGCGGTGATCAAGCTGCTGTTCGGCAGCTGGCCGATGTTCAACATCGTGCTCGGCGTCACCCTGGTGAGCTTCGCCGGCTATGGCGGGGGCCAGTTCGTGCAGCCCTATTTCCTGCGCAACTTCCACCAGCTGGACCTGAAGACCGTGGGGCTGATCGTGGGCCTGGCGGCGGGGTTCAGCCAGGGGATCGGCACCCTGATCGGGGGGCCGATCACCGACCGGCTGGCGAAGTTCAGCCCGCGCTGGTATGCCCTGGCGCCGGCCATCGGGGTGGCGCTGGCCTATCCCTTCCACCTGGGCGTCTATACGGCGGGGTCCTGGCAGACCGCGGCGCTCTTCATGCTGGCGCCGGGGATCCTGGCCTACGTCTATCTCGGCCCGACGTTCGGGGTGGTGCAGAACATGGCGCCGACCCACCAGCGGGCGACGGCGACGGCGCTGCTGTTCTTCTTCCTGAACCTGATCGCCCTGGGCGGGGGGCCGCCCTTCACCGGCTGGATGATCGACCATTTCGCCGCCTTCCACTATGCGCACCCGGCGACGAACGGGCTTTGGGACACCCTCTCGGGGTTCGGCGGGTCGCACCCGGCGGACTTCCAGCAGGCCTGCCCGGGCGGCAAGGCGGCCAAGGGGGCGGCCGAGGCGGCCAAGGCGGCGTGCAGCGGCGCCCTCGTGCTCGGCACGCGCCAGGGGGTGATCCTGGCCTACGCCTTCAGCCTCTGGGGCGCCTTCCACTACTTCCTGGGCTCGTTCGGGCTCGGCAAGGCGCTGGCCAAGGCCCGGGCGGATCGGGGCGAGGCGGACTGAATTTGATCTAGATCAATTCCGCGCCGGCCGGCGCGCGGCATCACTCGGCGCAATGCACTTCACCTATGAACTCTACGTCCGGCGCGCGAACGGCCATGTCCAGTTCCAGCCGCTCACCTTCCGCGGCTCGGAGGTCGATGTGATGCGCCACGTCGAGGGCCTCCTCGAGGAGACCGGCGCGGTCGCCATCGAGGTGCGCCGCCTCGGCCAATATCTGTTCACCCTGGGCAGCGACCTCGGCTGACCCGGCCACGGCCGCCGATTTTCATCTGAAAATTTGACTCAAACGGGGGGCCGACCTCATACCCGAAGCATGATCCCCCGCTACGCCCGCAAGGAAGCCGCCGAGATCTGGAGCCCCCAGACGCGCTTTAAGATCATGTTCGAGATCGAGGCTTACGCGGCCGACGCCATGGCCGATCTGGGGGTGATCCCCAAGGAAGCCGCCCGGGTGATCTGGGAAAAGGGACGCGACGCGGTCTGGGACGCCGAGCGCATCGACGAGATCGAGCGCGAGGTGAAGCACGACGTCATCGCCTTCCTGACCCACGTCACCGAGGTGGTGGGCCCGGAGGCCAGGTTCCTGCACCAGGGGATGACCTCCTCCGACGTCAATGACACCGCGCTGGCCGTGCAGCTGTCGCGCGCCACCGACCTTTTGCCCGAGGACGTGGACCTGGTGCTGGCCGCGCTCAAGCGCCGGGCCTTCGAGCACCGCATGACGCCGATGGTGGGCCGCAGTCACGGCATCCACGCCGAGCCGATCACCTTTGGCCTCAAGCTCGCCGGCCACTACGCCGAGTTCGTCCGCGCCAGGGAGCGCCTGGCCATGGCCAGGTTCGAGATCGCCACCTGCGCGATCAGTGGCGCCGTCGGCACCTTCGCCAATGTCGACCCGGCGGTGGAGGAATATGTGGCCAGGAAGCTTGGCCTGGCCGTCGAGCCGGTCTCCACCCAGGTGATCCCGCGCGACCGGCACGCGGCCTATTTCGCCGCGCTCGGCGTCGTGGCCTCCTCCATCGAGCGGCTGGCGACCGAAGTCCGCCACCTGCAGCGCACCGAGGTCCTGGAGGCCGAGGAGCCGTTCGAGGTGGGCCAGAAGGGCTCCTCGGCCATGCCGCACAAGCGCAACCCGATCCTCACCGAGAACCTGACGGGCCTCGCCCGCCTGGTCCGCTCCGCCGTGGTCCCGGCCATGGAGAACGTCACCCTGTGGCACGAGCGCGACATCAGCCACTCCTCCGTCGAGCGCGGCATCGCGCCTGACGCCACGGTGCATCTGGACTTCGCGCTGCGGCGCCTGGCCAGCGTCATGGAGCGCCTGGTCATCTACCCGGAGAACATGGCCAGGAACCTCGAGCGCCTGGGGGGCCTGGTGCACTCGCAGCGCGTGCTCCTGGCGCTCACGCAAAAAGGCATGAGCCGCGAGGCCTCCTACGCCGCGGTCCAGCGCAACGCCATGCGCGTCTGGCGCGGCGAGGGGAATTTCCTGGATTTCCTCAAGGCCGACCCGGAGGTGACGCTCTCGGACGCCGAGCTCGGGGAGCTCTTCGACCTCGGCTACCACTTCAAGAACGTCGACCGGGTGTTCGCCCGGGTGTTCGGCGACGAGGCCAACTTAGCCGCCGCAAAGGAGGCCGCCCAATAGAGCCTGCGAAGTAGGGCCTATTTGCCTTCGCGGACCGCTTCGCGCGCCTGGGCCAGCAGTTCGGCCATCTTCCTGAGGACTTCGCCCTCGGAGATCTGGACGCCGGAACCCTTGAGGTCCTCGAACACCTTGCGCAGCACGTCGTCCTCGCCGGGCTGCTCCAGGTCGGACTTGACCACGGCCTGGGCGTATTCGGCGATGTGCTGGTCCGTCAGGCCCATCAGGCCGGCCGCCCACTCGCCCAAAGCACGGTTGCGCCGGGCCGCGGCCTTGAATTCCTGCTCTTGATCGAGCGCGAAACGCTTCTCGAAGCCACGTTCACGATCGTCAAAGGTGGTCATGGGGTCTCCGGAAGCGGCACGAATGGGCGACCACATATCCCGGCGCGTTCCCCGTCGCAATCGAAACGCGGCGCGCCCTCGAGGTTTGCGCCCATGCTCCGCATCCGCTAATTTTGCGCCGCCTCATATGAAGCGAGACGCCGAGTCGGACCCGCGCGCGAGGGATTTAGCCGCGCGCGTTTTTCGTTGTCCCGACCGGTACAGCCCTCGTCCACGGAGAAGGCGCGACGATGACCCGCCGTAAGAAGATCTACGAGGGCAAGGCGAAGATCCTCTACGAAGGTCCCGAGCCCGGCACTCTGATCCAGTACTTCAAGGACGACACCACCGCCTTCGACGCCACCAAGAAGGCTGTGCTCGAGGGCAAGGGGGTTATCAACAACCGGATCAGCGAGCACATCATGACGAAGCTCGCCTCCATCGGGGTTCAGAACCACTTCATCCGCCGGCTGAACCTGCGCGAGCAGTTGATCCGCGAGGTGGAGATCATTCCGCTGGAGGTGATCTGCCGCAACGTCGCCGCAGGCTCGCTCTCGACCCGGCTCGGCCTGCCCGAGGGCCAGGCTCTGCCCCGTTCGATCATCGAATTCTGCCTGAAGGACGACAAGCTGCACGACCCGCTGGTCTCCGAGGAGCACATCACCGCCTTCAACTGGGCCTCGACCCAGGAGATCGACGACATCATGGCGCTCACCCTGCGGGTGAACGACTTCCTGACCGGCATGTTCGGCGCGGTCGGCATCACGCTGGTGGACTTCAAGGTCGAGTACGGCCGCGTCTGGGAGAACGACTTCGCCCGCGTCATCCTGGCCGACGAGATCAGCCCCGACAGCTGCCGCCTGTGGGACTCGACCACCAACGAGAAGCTCGACAAGGACCGCTTCCGCCGCGACCTCGGCAATGTCATCGAGAGCTACACCGAGGTGGCCCGACGCCTGGGGATCATGAAGGAGATGCCCACCGTCATCCAGGGAGGCCTCCACTAGTGAAGGCGACCGTGCATGTGTACCTGAAACCCGGCGTCCTGGACGTGCAGGGCAAGGCCGTCGAGCAGGCCCTGCACGGGTTGGGCTGGGGCGGCGTCTCGGGCGTCCGCGTTGGCCGCACCATCGAGTTCGACCTCGCGGCAAAGGACGCCGCCGCCGCGGAGGCCGAGGTCAAGGCCATGTGCGACAAGCTGCTCGCCAACACGGTGATCGAAAGCTACCGCGTGGAGGTGGCGTGAGGGAGCCGCTCGCCCTCTTCCTCCTCATCCCATTCTCCCTTTGCGCCTGCGCGCCCAAGGCCGAGGCCCCGCCGCCGGCGATGCTGGCGCTGGACTGCGCCCAGCCCTTCGAGGCCCTGGCCGCGAAGATCACCGCCCTGCCGCACCTGGCGCCGCCGTCGCACGCACCGGGCGAGCCCTACACGTTCTATTCCACCGAGGACGGCCACACCTCCTACCTGATCACCGAGAAGGGCGCGCCGGGCCACCCGGCGATCATGATGCAGACCGCTCAGGGCGGGGATGTCGTCACCACCGGCTGTCCCTACGGCAGTCCGAAGGGCTACAAGCAGCTTCTCGCCTATCTGGACTCCCTCAAAACCTGGGCGCGTCGATGAGCCAATATCACCTCGCCGAGATCAACATCGGCCGTCTGCGGGCCCCGGTGGACGACCCGATGATCGCCGACTTCGTGGCCAACCTCGAGCGCATCAATGCGCTGGCCGACGGCTCGCCCGGCTTCATCTGGCGGCTGGTCGGCGAAGGCAACGACGCCACCGACATCAAGCCGGACCCGGACGACGAGATGATGGCCCTCAACATGTCGGTGTGGACAGACCCCCAGGCGCTGGGCGCCTTCGTCTACCGCTCTGACCACATCGGCGTCATGCGCCGCCGCACCGAGTGGTTCGAGAAGCTGGAACTCTACATGGCGCTCTGGTGGGCGCCGGCGGGCCACACCCCCACCGTGGAAGAAGGGATGTCCAGGATCGACACCCTGCGCCGCCTGGGGCCCACAGCCGAGGCCTTCACCTTCCGCGCCCCCTTCCCGCCGCCGGACGACCAAGAGGCGCCGCCCCCCGTCCTGGATGAATGTGCATGAAAGCCGCCGTCATTGTCTTCCCCGGCTCCAACTGCGACCGCGACTGCAAGGTGGCCATCGAACGGTCCACCGGCGCCCATGTGGACATGGTCTGGCACGCGGAGACGGCGCTGCCGGACGGCGTCGACCTGATTGTCCTGCCGGGCGGCTTTTCCTACGGGGACTACCTACGCTGCGGCGCGATGGCCGCGCTGTCGCCGATCATGGGCGAAGTGAAGGTCGCCGCCGAGCGGGGTGTCGCCACGGTCGGCATCTGCAACGGCTTCCAG
>PLEH01000036.1 GCA_003136395.1 Phenylobacterium sp. | reverse complement strand
GGCGAACACGGGTCGCCGAGATCATGACGCTATCTCGGCATTCGGCGTCTGGTTCGTGGCTTAAACTTAACGATGCTCTTTGGAGCGTTCCAATATACCTGCACGTGAATTTTCAGTAACGCAGTAAAGAGAACCAGGGCGATTGAAAAGATCGTGTCCTTGTGGGGCGAACGCCCGAACAACGCCGGCGGCGGCCAGATGTTGGCGGGTCCGGAAATTTCAAAGGACATCCGAGCGTCCTGCCTAGACTGATAAGGCCGCGGCAGGCGCGCCGAAGACCTGCGGCGTCCCGCCGCAGGTCGCTGATCTTCTGAAGAGGGCCGCGGCGGCGATCAGAGCGGCGCGCACGCCCTTTCGAGCCAGGTCGCGACCTCGGCGGGGACCTGCGGCCCGACCACCGCCAGGACCCGGGCGTGATAGGCGTCGAGTTGGCCGATCTCCTCCGGGGTCATCATCGCCTTGGCCACCAACCTCCGGTCAATCGGCGCCAGCGTCAGGGTCTCGAAGCCCAGCATCGGCCGCTCGCCGCCGGGAATCATCGCGGCCTCAGTGACGAACTGCAGGGTCTCGATGCGAATGCCGTAGGCGCCTTCCTTGTAGTAGCCGGGCTCGTTGGAGACGATCATCCCGGGACGCAGGGCCACCATGTTGGGCAGCTTGGCGATTCGGTGCGGGCCTTCATGGACGCCCAGGTAGGAGCCGACGCCGTGGCCAGTGCCGTGGTCGTAGTCCAGACCATGAGCCCACAGAGCCATGCGAGCGATCGCGTCGAGCGCCGAGCCGGTGGTGCCCGCCGGAAAGCGGACGCGGGCCAGCGCCAGATGGCCCTTGAGCACCAGGGTGAAGCGCTCGCACATCTCCGCCGAAGGCTCGCCAATCGCCACCGTGCGGGTCACATCGGTGGTGCCGTCCAGGTACTGGGCGCCGGAATCCACCAGCAGCAGCGAGCCCATCTGCGTGCGCTTGTTCAGCCGCTGCGTCGGCCGGTAGTGGACGATGGCCCCGTTGGAGGCGGCGCCGGCGATGGTGTCGAACGAAAGGTCCTTGAGCGCGCCCGTCGCCTCCCGGAAGCCCTCCAGCTTGGAAACGGCCTCAATCTCGTCCGGTGGGTTGATCTGGCCCTCGGTGGCGACCCAGTGGAGGAAGCGGGTCAGCGCGGCGCCGTCGCGGGCGTGGGCGCGCTTGGTCCCTTCGATTTCCACGGCGTTCTTGCAGGCCCGCGGCATGACGCAGGGGTCCTCGCCCCGCAGCACCTCCGCGCCGGCGCCGGCCAGCGCCTCGAAATACCAGGACGAGGACTGCGCGGGATCGACGACGACGGCCTTCCCGTCGAGCTCGGCCAGCGCCTGGGGCAGGTCCGATGGGTTTTCCAGCCTGACCTCGTTGCCGAGCCAGGCCGGCAGGTCCGGCGTCACCTTGGCCGGGTCCAGGAACAGCCGCGCCGAGCCGTCGGCGTTCAGGATGGCCTGGCCGATGGGCAGCGGCGAACGAATGACGTCGCCGCCGCGGATGTTGAACAGCCAGGCGATGGAGGAGGGCGCGGTGATCACCGCGGCCTGGGCGCCGCGGGCGACGAGGCCCTCGCCCAGCCGGTGACGCTTGGCGGCGGATTCCTCTCCGGCATACTGCAGCGGGTGCGGAACCACCGGGGCGGCCGGCTGCGGCGGACGGGCCTGGCCCCAGGCGGTGTCCAGCGGATTGGGCGAGACTGGACGGAGCTGCACGCCAGCCTTGGCGGCGGCGCTCTTCAGCCGATCGAGCGCATCGGGGCTGTGCAGACGCGGGTCGTAGCCGATCACCTGGCCGCGCGCGGTGGCGGCCTCGATATAGGCGGGCACCCCGCCTTCGACGAGATCGCGGATCTCGAAGGTCCCCTGATCGACCTGGTCGCGAACCTGCAGGGTGTAGCGTCCGTCGACGAAGATCGCGGCCTTGTCCCTCAGGATCACCGCCGCTCCGGCCGAGCCCGTGAAGCCGGTGGCCCAGGCCAGCCGGTCGTTCGCGGCGGGCAGGTACTCGTTCTGATGCTCATCCTCGTGCGGGGCCACGAAACCGTCGAGGCCCTGGTCGGCCATGGCCTTGCGGATCAGGGGCACGTGCTTGGGCCCGAACGAGCGGTCGGTGGATTCATCGAAGGTCTGGCGCATGGGCGGGGATGTAATCCCTCCGGCGCCTCGGGGCCAAGGGGCAGACTTGTCCGCGAACGCCGTTCGGGCTATCCGGCGGTCATGGTCCGTCGCGCCACGCAAGCTTGCCCGAATTCATCCGGTCCCACCTGGGGTCCGGATTCGCGCGGCTGGTCCTAGCCGCTGACGAAGACCGCGACCCCGCCGAAACGGCAGGGGTCGCCCACGACGCCATCTCCTGCCGCCGGCCCTTCCACGCCGAAAGGAGACGACGATGACCGACGACCTGGAACCCTGGTTTCCCATACGCACCGAGCGGATCTTGCTGCGCGAGTTCCGCGAGAACGACCTTTGCGACGTCCACACCTACGCCGCGCAGGCGGAGGTGTGCCGCTTCATGGATTGGGGTCCCAACACCGAGGGCGAAACCCCGGCATTCATGGCGTTCAAACTGGCGGAACAGGCACGCTGGCCCCGCGATGAGGTGACGCTCGCCGTCGAGCATCTCGCCGATGGCCGGGTCATCGGCTCGGTCCGCCTGGCGGTCGGCGACCGGCCCAACCTCACGGGCGACTTCGGCTACACCTTCAACAGCGCCTACTGGCGACGCGGTCTCGCCACGGAGGCGGCCCGCGCGCTGATCGCCGCGGGCTTTGGCCCGCTTGGCCTGCATCGCTTGTGGGCCGAGTGCGACGTGGACAACCGGGGCTCGTGGGGCGTGATGGAAAAGCTCGGGATGCGGCGCGAGGCGATGTTCCGCCAAGGCCGTCTGATCAAGGGCGTCTGGCGCGACCGCTATCCCTATGCGCTCCTGGCGGATGAGTGGATTTCACCCGGGTGAAATTGACAAGACGCGCTCGGGGCCGTAGGGGACGCCCATGGACAACCAGAGCCGCCGCCAGGCCATCCGCGACTACAAGGACCGCGAGGTCCCGGTGGGGATCTACGCGGTGCGTTGCGCCGTGACCGGCGAGGCCTGGGTCGGTCAATCCCAGAACCTCCCCCAGCAGCAGAACCGCATATGGTTCGGCCTGCGTCAGGGCGGCCATCCCAACCCATCGCTCCGGGCCGCCTGGGCGGCGCATGGCGAGGCGGCGTTTGCCTTCGATATCCTGGAGACACTCGAAGGCGAGGGGTTGGGCCCCTACGCCCGCGGCAATCTCTTGAAGGACCGCGACGCACATTGGCGTTCGGCGCTCGGCGCGGCGAAGATCGTTGGCTAGCGACTACCGCGGCGCGGGTTCGTTCGCTGAGGCATCCTGAGCCGTGGCGTCGGCGCTGAGGGCGCCGGTCCGGGCGGCCGCTTCGGTGGCGCGCGCGTGGCTTGCGGCCGCGGCCTGGGCGACCTTGGCGACTTGGGTGTCAGCCAGCCGGGCGCCGGGGGCCGGGTCCCCGATCCTCGCCTCTGCCCGGCCCTGATCGCGCCCCGCCTGCGCCCCGGCCAGCGAGGGCCTCGCGCCGCTCAGGAGGGCCACCGCGCCGACCACGGCTACGATAGCTATGGCCGCGGCGATCCACCACGCGACGGCATTCGACTTGCGGACGTCCAGGGTGGGATTGTCCGACATGGCCTTGTGTCCTCCGGCCAACTTGGCGGTCCGAGAAACGCGGTCGCGAAGGGCGAGGTTCCGCCTAGCCGCGGCGCAGGACCAGGGTCGCCCAGGCGTCGCGGTGGATCCGCCGCTCGAGCCGGAAGCCTTTTGAGGCGTAGGCGGCGAAGACCCGGCGCTCCTGCGTGCGCAGCAGGCCGGAGAGGATCGCGATCCCGCCGGGCCTCAGCGCACGCTTGATGTCATGTGAAAGGGCCACCAGCGGCGGGGCCAGGATGTTGGCGAAGACCAGGTCATAGGGCGCGGGCCCGCGCACGCGCGCATCGTTGAGGCCGCTGGCATGGACGAAGCGGGCCCTGGCGCGGTTCAGCGCCGCGTTCTCGTTGGCGATGCGGACGGAGGGTGCGTCGATGTCCGTGCCGAGCGCGACCTTCGATCCGGTCCGCGCGGCGGCGATGGCCAGCACGCCCGTCCCGCAGCCCACGTCCAGCACGCGGCCGAACCGGCGGCGCTTCAGCAGGCGGTCGAAGGCCAACAGGCAGCCCACGGTGGTGCCGTGGTGGCCGGTGCCAAAGGCTGCGCCCGCCTCGATGCGCAGGTTGACCGCGCTGGGCGGCGCGAGGCCCTTGTCGTGGGCGCCATAGACGAAGAAGCGTCCGGCGTGGACCGGCGGCAGGCCCGACAGCGCCATGGCCAGCCAGTCGGCGTCGGCGAGCTTCTCGGTGACCACGCGAAGGGCCGGGAAACCCGTGAGTGTTGCGACGAGCGCGGCCTGCTCCTCGTCGGTGGTCGGGAAGGCGTCGATCCGCCAGACGTCGCGGTCCTCGTCCTCCTCCAGGATGGAGTAGGTGAGCGCCTCGGTGGCGGGTTCGGCGTCGATGGCGAGGGCGGCCGCCTCGGCCTCGGCGCGGGGCCCGCGAGCGGTGGTCTGGAGGGCGTCGCCCTCTACAGGGTTGGGGGTCATCCGCCCGCGTCTAGCGGGCGGGCCGGCGAAAGGCGAGGGGCTTCAGCCGGTGATGGTCGGCGTGGCGTCGTCGGAATTGGCCGCCGCCTCGGCGTTCACGGCCGCGGGGCCGAGCGAGGGGTATGTCGGCGCCGGCCGCGGCGGCTCCTCATAGGTCGTTCGGGCGTAGACGGCGGGCTCGCGCGGCGCGGGCGCGTCGTCGCGGGCAGATTCGCCGGGCGCGGAGGCCTGTGCGCGTTTCTCGGGCCAGCCCATCTGCTTCTTCCAGTCGGTTCCCAGGACATAGTCAGGCGGATTGCCCTGGACGCTCACGACACTGACGCCCGGATCGAAGGGCCCGGTGGAACGCGCGCCGGACACCTCGGCGAACATCTGCGGGCCGGATGGTCGGTCACCGTCGTAGAGATGGGGCTGCATGGCGCTTCCCAGAAGAAGTCCTGCCACCAGCGCACAAGCTGCGCCCGACAAAGGTATCTTCAAGTCTGCAAGCGTCAGTCGCATTGTAAGCACTCCAAGGCTCCTACAGCGCGTCGGAAGGCTATTGGTTCAGGGCCAAGCTGGCGCCATTTATCGATCGGACGAGTTCTCGCCGCGGGACGCATTGACAATGAGCAAATACGATCCCCTGACCACCCGCCTGGCCGGCCATGACGGGTCGGAGTGGCGCGCCAGCTTCGCCGAGATCGAGGAGGTGCTGGGCTTCCCGCTGCCCAAGGGCGCCCGGAACGGCAAGATCTGGTGGCGGAACACCGGCGCCCAGCCCCACCAGCGCGCCTGGACCGGCGCCGGCTGGGAGGCGGCCGAGGTCGACCAGGCGGTCGGGGCGGTCACCTTCCGCCGCAAGAGCGCGCAGCCCGCGCCCACCGCTAAGGCGCCCGCGCAGCCGCCGGCCGCCGCTGACGAACCGGCGATCCTGAGCCGCCTGGAGGCCACGCCGAAATGGACCTTGGCCCTGGTGGCGACCGGCCTCACCATCGCCGCCGGCCTGGGCGTGTTCGCCATTCGCGGATGGATGCGTCGAAGGTAGGCGCTCAGCCCTTCTCCACGAAGCTGTCGAGGACCTTCTTCTCGCCGGCCTTTTCGAAGGCGACGGTAAGCTTGTTGCCTTCCACGGCCGTCACCGCGCCATAGCCGAACTTGATGTGAAAGACCCGGTCGCCGCGCTTGTAGTCGCTGGCGGCGCTCTCGGCGGAGGTGGCCACCAGGCGGCCATCGCCCTCGATCACCTGCTGGCGGCCGGGATGGCTGCCCTTGTAGCCGGCGGTCTGGGCGCGCCGCCAGCCGGGGCTGGAATAGCCGGCGCCGAAGCTGGGGGTCTCGTCCCAGCGGCTGCCGTGCTGCTGCATGCCCGGGCCGCCGCCGTAGTAGCCGGTCTCCGAGGAGGCCTCGACATTGTCCAGCGGCAGCTCGTCGACGAAACGGCTCGGGAGCTGGCTGGTCCATCGGCCGTAGACCTGGCGGTTGGCGGCGAAGGAGACGCGGGCCTCCTCGCGGGCCCGGGTGATGCCAACGTAGGCCAGGCGGCGTTCCTCCTCCAGGCCCTTCTCGCCACTTTCGTCCATGCTGCGCTGGGAGGGAAAGACCCCTTCCTCCCAGCCGGGCAGGAAGACCAGCGGGAACTCCAGCCCCTTGGCCGAGTGCAGGGTCATGATCTGCACCGCGTCGGCCTGCGGCCCGCGGTCGAGGTCCATGACGAGGGCCACGTGTTCCAGATAGGCCTCCAGGGTCTCGAAATTGCCCATCGACTGGACGAGCTCCTTCAGGTTCTCGAGCCGGGTCTGGGCGGTCGGGCCTTTGTCGAGGCGAAGGGCGTCGGTGTAGCCGCTCTCCTCAAGCACCGCCTCCATCAGGCGCGGGTGGGCGGTGCGCTCGGCCTCGGCGCGCCAGCGGTCGAGGTCGCGCAGGAAGTTGGCCAGAGCGGTGCGGGTGCGCGCGGCCAGCTCGTCGGTCAGGACGATATCTCGCGCTGCCTGAACCAGCGTCCGATATCGGGTAGCGGCACTCTCTGGCGGAGGCACAACAAGCTCACCCGTATTCAGATCGAACAGCGGCTCGTCAGTATGGAGTCGGGGTGGCGGCCGCGCCGCCAACGTATGCAAGCGCTGGACCGTCGTCTCGCCGATGCCGCGCTTGGGTGTGTTGACGATCCGCTCGAAGGCCAGGTCGTCGTCCGGCGACTGAATCAGCCGCAGATAGGCGTGGGCGTCGCGGATCTCTGCGCGCTCGAAGAACCGCGGGCCACCGATCACCGTGTAGGGAATCTGCAGGAGCACGAACCGCTCCTCGAAGGCTCGCATCTGGAACGACGCGCGGACCAGGATCGCTATGTCGCGGTACTTGCGAGGGGCCTTGTCCGTGGAGCCCTTCCTGGCGCGCTCGACCTCGTCGGCGATCAGCCGGCTCTCGGCCTCGCCGTCCCAGACCCCGCGCACCACGACCTTCTCGCCGCCCTTGTCCTCGGTCCACAGCGTCTTGCCGAGCCGGCTCTTGTTGGCGGAGATCAGGCCCGAGGCCGCGGCCAGGATGTGGCCGGTGGAGCGGTAGTTGCGCTCCAGCCGGATCACCTTGGCGCCCGGGAAATCGCGCTCGAACCGCAGGATGTTGTCCACCTCGGCGCCTCGCCAGCCATAGATCGACTGGTCGTCGTCGCCTACGCAGCAGACGTTCTGCCGCTTCTGGGCGAGCAGCCTCAGCCACAGGTACTGGGCGACGTTGGTGTCCTGGTACTCGTCGACGAGCAGGTAGCGGAACCGGTCGTGGAACTCGGCCAGGACGTCGGGGCTCGAGGTGAAGATGGTCAGGTTGTGGAGAAGCAGGTCGCCGAAGTCGCAGGCGTTCAGAACCCGCAGCCGCTCCTGATACATGCGGTAGAGCGCCTGGCCCTTGTTGTTGGCGAAGTGGGCGCTCTCGGAGGCCGGGACCTGGTCGGGGCGCCAGCCGCGGTTCTTCCAGTGGTCGATCATCCCGGCCAGCGCCTTGGGCGTCCAGCGCTTGGTGTCGACGTTCTCGGCTTCCAGCACCTGCTTCAGCAGGCGCTCGGCGTCGTCCTGGTCGATGATGGTGTAACTTGATTTTAGTCCGACCAGCTCGGCGTGGCGGCGCAGGATCTGGGCGGCCACCGAGTGAAAGGTGCCGAGCCAGCGCAGTCCCTCGGCCTGGGGTCCGATGATGTGGGTGATCCGCTCGCGCATCTCGCGGGCGGCCTTGTTGGTGAAGGTCACGGCCAGGAGCTCCCAGGGCCGCGCCTTGCCGGTGGCCAGGATATGGGCGAGCCGGGTGGTAAGGACCCGGGTCTTGCCGGTGCCCGCGCCGGCCAGCACCAGGACCGGGCCCT
>PLEH01000095.1 GCA_003136395.1 Phenylobacterium sp. | reverse complement strand
TGTCCCGATCAATCCACTAGCGGGTGCAGACCACCGCGAAGGTGTAGCCCGGCATGGCCGTCGTCGCACCGGCGACGCCGGTCGCTGCGGCCGTCTTGTAGGCCACGCCGTTCTCGTCGAGGAAGGACTGCAGGATCGACACCGGAACGGCGAAGTTGATGTTCTGCGGGAAGATACCGGTCGCATCGACGACCTTCAGCTCATCCAGCTTGGCGGCGACGACGCCGATCAGCGCGCCGTCGGAGTCGATGACCGGCCCGCCGCTGTTGCCCGGCTGAATGGGCGCGGAAAGTTGGAACAGACCGCGGTCGCCCTGCGGGCCGCTCAGGCCGCTGACCACCCCGGTCGTGATCTTCAATCCCGCGCCGAGCAGCTCCCCGAGCGGATAGCCCGCCGCCGCCATGTTCTCGCCGAGCCTTGGGCCGCGCGCGCGCAGGGGCACGAACTGTCCGCTGCCGGCAGGCGCCTTGAGGATCGCCAGGTCAGCCCGCGGATCCGCCGCCAGCACCTTGATCGCGCCCCACCGCGGAGAGTCCAGCTTCCCGCATCCCTTGACCACATGAGCTGCCGTCACCGCGACGCCGTCGGCGCTGATGAAGAAGGCCGATCCGCTGCCGCCCGAGTGCTCGTCATCTCGCCGTCCGCCGTCGGAGGCCTGGGCCGCGTCTGCGCCCTTGCCCCACCAGCCGCGCTTGCCGTTGGAGCAGTCGATGACGGCGTCCAGCGCCTGTTCAAGCCCGGTGTTCTCGACGGCCACGGCCTGGACGACCCGGTGATCGACGCTGACGCGGATCGCCTTGGCCAGCCGAATGGCCGCCACGGCGTTCTTGCTCATGTAGCCGTCAAAATAGAGGTCGCTGCCGTCCTTCCCGAACGACGGCTGAAAGTCATAGGCGTAGGCTTCGGTTTCCAGCACGCCTTCACGCCCAGGGCGAAGGCGATCCTTGGGCCGGATGCCGAATGTGATCCGGCCTTGCGAAGCCATGAGAGCAAAGAGGCCGCCGCCCTTGACGGGCACCGTCGCCAGACACTTGTCAGCGTTACGGCCGACGCCGGCGCCGACGGTCCAGAAGCCTTCCTTCGCCAGGACGCCGTCCCTGTCGGCCGCCCCGGCCGCAGGCGCGAACACCACGGAAACGACGACGACCCACGCCGCCAGACCCCGAAAACCCTTTATCGCCGCCCCTCCCGACTGGATTCCGGCGCGTTTTGCCACACAACCCTGAATAACGACTTATCGGGCCGCAACCGTCAGCATAGGGGATCTGGGCTGGATCGCAAAGAACAAAGAACGAACATGATCGGACCTCAATCGCGCGGGTTTGACGCCGCCCCCAGGAACCCCGCCACCCTCTCGATCGCCTCCACCAGGCCGACCCGCTGCAGCACCACCCCCTCCGGCAGGGACGAGAACAGCCGCGTGGGCGAGTTGGCGTCCAGCATGACGAAACAGCCCCGGTCGTCGGCCCGGCGGATCAGGCGGCCGAAGGCCTGCGCGATGCGGCCGCGGGCCACGGCGTCGTCATAGCCCTTGCCGCCGAAGCGCGCCCGGCGGGCCTTGTGCAGGATGTCGGGCCTGGGCCACGGCACGCGGTCGAAGACCAGCAGCCGCAAACTCCGCCCCGGCACGTCCACCCCGTCCCGGACCGCGTCGGTGCCCAAGAGGCACGCGTCCTCCTCCGCCCGGAAGATGTCCACCAGCGCGCCCACCTCGCCGTCCACATGCTGGGCGTAGAGCGCGATCCCCTGGTCGGCCAGGGGACCTGCGATCTTCTCGTGCACCGCCTTCAGCCGCCGGATCGCGGTGAACAACCCAAGGCCGCCGCCGCCCGCCGCCAGGAACAGCTCGCGCATGGCCGCGGCCACCTGGCGCGGATCCTCGCGCCCCACGTCGGTGACCACGAAGCACCGCGCCTGGCTCGCGTAGTCGAAGGGCGAGGCGAGCTTCAACGTCTTCGGCCTGTCCGGCAGCCGCGCCGCCCCGGTGCGCATCTCCGCCAGCGCAAACGGGTCGTCCAGCGTCGCGTCGGCCAGCGTCGCGCTCGTCACCAGCACCCCGTGCGCCGGCGCGATCACCGCATTGGTCAAGGGCTCCGTCGGGTCGACCCAGTGGCGCCGGCACGCGGCGTCCACCACGCGCCCGAACATGAACGTCGCGTCGAACCAGTCCACGAAGTCCGGGTCGTCCTCGCTGTCCTCGTCGATGGCCCGGAGCATCGAGCGCCAGGCCGGCAGCGTCATCCGCGCGCGCCGGTCGAGCCCCCGCAAAGCCCCCTCGATCCGCGCCCGGTCCGCCGTCGTCAGCGTCGCGGCCTCCGCGTCCAGCACGTCTTCCAATTGACGAGCCAAGGCCACCAGGGGCGCCTCCACCTTCGCCAGTCCCTCGGCCGCCGCCCGCGCCGTCTCCCGCACCAGGTCGAGCGCCGGCCTGGCCGCGCACTCCATCCCCACCTCGGAAGGCGCCGCCCGCGCGCGCAGCTGCTCCAGCACCGCCACCAGGAAATGCTCCACCGGCCCCAGCGGGTTCACCTCGCCCCCCGGCGGCGCGACCCGTCCGGACCACCCCTCCCCCGGCAGGGCCGCCGCCGCATGGGTCGCCGCGATCAGCGCCCCCTTGGCCTCCTCGTGGTCCCCCAGCACCTCCATCAGCCGCGCCTCGAGCCCCCGCCCGCGCCGCCCGCGTCCCTCCGGCCCCCGGATCCAGCGCCGCAGCTCCGCGGCCTCCGCCCCCGACAGCGCCGCGGCGAAGGCCGAATCCGCCGCGTCGAACAGGTGGTGGCCCTCGTCGAACACGATGCGCTTCAGCTGCGTCGTCTCCCCGTCGGCCTTCGACCCCCGCGCCGCGCGGGCCCCATCGAACGCGGCCTGCGTCAGCACCAGGGCATGGTTGGCGATCACGATGTCCGCCCGCCGCGAGCCCCGGATCGCCTTCTCCACGAAACAGGTCCGATAGTGCTGGCAGCCGGCGTGGATGCACTCGCCCCGCCGGTCCACCAGATTGGCCGCCGAGGCCTGCGCCGCCGGGTTCACCGCGAACAGCGACGGCAGCCAGGCCGGGAAGTCCCCGCCGGTCATGTCCCCGTCGCGGCTCGCCCGCACCCAGCGGCTGGCCAGCGCCATCCCCACCAGGTCCCCGCCCCCCAGCTGGGCTGCGTTCACCGCCTCCTGGAAATTCAGCAGGCAGAGGTAGTTTTCCCGCCCCTTCCTCACCACCGCCTTCTTCGCCCGCACCTTCTCGTCGGGCCAGATCGCGTGGCTCTCCCGCTCGATCTGCCGCTGCAGGGCGCGCGTATAGGTCGAGACCCAGACCGCCGGCCCATTGGCCTCCGCCCACAGCGAGGCCGGCGCCAGATAGGCCAGCGTCTTGCCGATCCCCGTGCCGGCCTCGGCCAGCATCATCCGCGGCTCCCCCTCCTTCTCCCGCGGCGAGAAGGCAAACGCCGCCTCGTGCGCATATTCCGCCTGCGCCGGCCGCGCCTCGTCGAGGCCCGAGCGCCCCAAAAGCTCCACCAGCCGCGCCGCCGAAGCCTCCCCCGACACGGGCTTCGACCCCGGCTCCCCCGGAGGCGCCTCGGCCTCCCATTCCGGCAACCGCGCCCAGGCGTCGAGCCCGGAGGTCCGGAACATGTTCCCGACGGCTGCCGACCTCAGCGCGCCCACCACCGCCGACCCCCAGGGCCACCCGCCCCGCGCCAGCGTCTCGGCCACCGCCAGCGCCTCCTCCCGGCTGGGCAAGGGCGCCGCCGCCAGCTCCGCCAGCAGCAACCCGCACACCTGGCGCAGCGCCACGGCTTGCGCCGATGCCCCCTTGGGCTCCGCCAGCCCCAGCGCCTGAGCCAGCCCCGCCGCCGACGGCGCGCAGAACCGCGCCGGCCTCACAAACGCATAGAGCTCCAGCGCATCGAAAACCCGCCCGCCCCGCGGCGGCGCCGGAACCCCCAGCCGCCGAGCCGTCATCGCCGCATGCGCCACCAGCACCGGCCACTGCTCGAACAGGTCCCGAGCATCCGGCGCCCGCAGAGCCTGCGGCCCCGTCACATCCGCCACAGCCGCCCGAGCGCCGGGCAGCACGACGAGCGCGGGGGCGAGATCGAGGGTGGCGGGGGCTGCGGTCACCCCGAAGCGTTAGCCGGATTCAGGGGGGAACGGAATGGGAACTTGAGCCAAGAGCGTCTCGCCATTGTTGGCGAGTCTAGACCGAGACTAGACTCTGGCCCACGACCATCCTCGGTTACGCCAGCCAAATTCAGTGCGAGGACGATGGACTTATCCGCTCCGGTCGTGCGGATATCGCCCTGGTTGTGGCGGCCGTTTCGCCACTCTGCCAATGCCAGCAGCTAGACCGGCAAGTCAATACAAAGAAAGCGTAGAACGTGGCTCTGCCTCTCGATCTAAGAATCCCCTCTCAGACGACGCCTGAAACACTAACCATGCGGGCAGGAGAAGTCACTCTTATTGCTGGTGCAAACGGCGTCGGAAAATCTGCTCTACTATATGATCTGTACAAGAGCATGCCCTTGGGGGGCGCAACCTACTATCCGGGGCATAGGCAAATTACATTCAACAACGGATGGGATAATCTGCAGCAAGACATGACGCAGTTGGTGTCAAATTTCTACAATCACTATGACGCTTTCAATAGATACAAGGGAAGCTGGGGTGAAGATCATTTCAAGTCTGTTGTAAAGAAGCTCGGAAATCGTGAGACTATATATCGAGGTGAGTTGTTTCTTCGGATTCGAGACGAAGAGGCAGCGGCCATTGCGGAAGCAAAGGAATTGCAGAGTCCGCTCGGCCATCTCAATGCGATATTTTCAGCCGCCGGTTTGATGATTTCGTTGAGCTTGGACGAAACCGGGCTACTCGTTTCGCGAGGCGAGGCGCGATATCGCATAGACCAGATGTCAGATGGTGAGCGAGCAGCATTGTTTGTTGTTGGTGCTATTTTAACTCAACAATCCGACACCATAATAATGATCGACGAGCCCGAGACGGCTCGCTATCGTGCTGCGCGAGCAAGCAGAAGAGATGGCAAACCGCCATACCGCTTGGCAGGTGAACCGCTGTCTGTCTGAGCTAAAGGTGAGTGTGAAATCAATTCGAGAGGGCGCTGAGGAAGTGCCTGCAATTGATATTCGTAGAGTCCGCGATCAAAACATTCACCTGATCGGTGAAATATTGAAGGCAGGCGACCCATTGGATGCTGTGCGGCTTCTTCCGATAAAGAACTCTTCCGTAGGAGCGGAAATCGCGAAGGCGATGGGCGCGGCCAACGTCAAGGCCTACCAGGGAATAGTCCTGCAGCAGCTAGATATTAAATCAGAAGAAGGCGCGGTGATCGGATCAGCCTTTTTGAAACTGCTGCCGAATCTCCCGGCCTAAGGGCCGGAAATTCGGGGCCTTGTTGATCTGTCCCCGTTCGCCGCAGGGCCTCCAACCCATCTCCCCTTAAGCCCATGCCAGCCAATCTGCCTACCTCCGGAGCATGCTCAAGGATGAGGGCGGGACGCCCTCGCCGCGGCGCGGCGCGCCGGGTCCATGACCAAGCTCCGGAGGCAGGTTCGCATCATCGGTGGAGTTCAGGGGCGGCGCCCTTGCCCCCGCACGAAAACGCCGCCAGCCCTTGGGGCCGGCGGCGCGATCTTCGTCCGTCGTCCGGCCGTCAGGCGGCGAGCGCGGCCTTGCGGCGCCGCGCGCGCAGCGCCGCGCCCAGGCCGCCGAAGCCCATCAGCATCAGGGCCCAGCTCGCCGGTTCCGGCACGCCGCCCGGTCCGGCCTCGCCGGTCAGGACCAGGGACAGGTTGTCGGCGTAGCCGTCGTCGTACGCGCCATCGACCCGCGTCAGGGTCAGGAAGACGTCGATGCCCCGCGTGCCGACCGGCACGAAGCCGGCGCCGGTGCGCGGCAGCAGGCCGGTCAGGTCGTCCCGGTCGACATTGGTGACCGGTCCCAGAGTGGCCGAGCCGACGCTCAGGCTGGCGGCGTCGAGGAAGGAGATGGTCAGGACCGCATTGTCCCCCTGGCTCGCGAAACCGCCCAGCAGGGCGCGCAGGTCATAGGTCGTGGCGCCCAGGTCGATGACCGCGGCGCCCGAGGAGACGTTGATCAGCTGGTCGGCCGTGGACGGGCCGGGTGTGCCGCCCGCGAAGAAGTTGAGGCCGCCCTGCGCCACGCCCGGGTCGCCGGCGCCGGGAAAGCCGCCGCCGATCCCGTACTGCACCACGGCGAAGCTTCCCGTGGTGGTGAAGCCCGGCGTCGGGCCGTTGTTCTCGCCGTTGGTGGATCCGACGCTGCCTTCGGCGTCGCCGTTGACGATCAGGTTGGTCCCGAACACGCTCGCCTGGGCGGCCAGCGGCACGGCCGCCAGGGACAGGGTGGCCGCCGCGATGGCGCCGATACGCATCAACATCTGAAACCTCGAAAACTCCTGGGCGGCGGTCCGGTGGGCGGGGCGCGCCACGACACATGGAGCTGCACTCCGCAACCGATGTTCGCCCACCGTCAATTCCATTCGCTTCACGGGATAATGCGGCAGGCCTCGAGACCTCGGAAAAGTGGGGACACGTACGCTTTTCGGCGTTCAGCCAAGCACTACGTGTCCCCACTTTACCGCTCCTCTCCCCGACGCGAAGCGTCGAGGGAGAGGCTGGGAGAGGATCGGGCGCCCCGCCATGCGCCGCCGCCTTTATTTGTAACTACAAATAGATTGCCTATATCTCAGATTGTAACTACACTGGACACATGGAGATCGAGTTCGACCCTGCCAAGGACGTGGCGAACATCCGCAAGCACGGCATGTCGCTCGCCCTGGCGAAGGACCTCGAAATCGATACGGCGAATGTGATGCAGGACACCCGGAAAGACTACGGCGAAGACCGCTTCATCGCGGTCGGTTCCTTGGACGGACGCCTTTGCGTCCTGGCCTTCACCCTTCGCGACGGGAAGGTGAGGGCCATCAGCCTTCGCCGCGCCAACCCGAGGGAGCGCAGGCGGTTCGCACCCTGACACGTTCGTCAAAAAGCCCCACCGGGGCGCCCTTAGAGGAAACACCGATGATCGACGACCCCGACAACCCCGAACTCACGAAAGAAGACTTCGCCAAGATGCGCCCGGCCTCGGAGGTTCTGCCTCCCGAGGTCATGAACGCCTTCAAGCGAACCCGCGGCCCGCAGAAGTCGCCGACCAAGCGGCAGGTCACCCTGCGGCTCGACGAGGACGTGCTCGCGCACTTCAAGGCGGACGGCGCCGGCTGGCAGTCGCGGATCAACGAGGCGCTGCGCGGCGCGTCCCGCCGCTGAGTGGGATTGCGGTGACAGGGCGCCAAACTCGGCGCCGCCCCCACCTCCCCTTAAGTCCACGCCAGCCAACCCGCCCGCCTGCGGACCTTCCTCAAGGACCGCCAACGCGGGACGCCCTCGCCGCGGCGCGGCGCGCCGTGCGCCCTTCCTTTCCCGTTGGGAAAGGGGGACCGTACGCCGACCCCGGCGCAAGCCGGGGGAAGAGCGGATGGTGGAAAAGGCGAGCGGCCGCAGGGCGGTCGGAATGTCCTTTGGCGCCTGGGATCGCGCCGACAGTTCGTGGACGAGGCTCTCCCTCTCCACCACCCGCTCTTCGGCGGGAGGTCCCCCTCTCCCGCTTCGCGGGAAAGGAAGGATGCGATTGCGGTGACACTGTACGAAACTGGTCGCGTCGGCGGAATTCAGGGGCGCGGCGCAATATCGCCCCGCTCCTCTCCCGGACGCGAAGCGTCGAGGGAGAGGCTGGGAGAGGGCGG
>PLEH01000301.1 GCA_003136395.1 Phenylobacterium sp. | reverse complement strand
GATGGAATCAATCCACTAGCGCCAAGCTCGCGCGTTGCTAGGCGCGGGAGCCGTGCGGCCGCAACCTGTGGACGTACGATCAGGATTCGCCATGCACCTCGACGCCTTGATGCTGTCGCGCCTGCAGTTCGCCTTCACCATCGCGTTCCACATCATCTTCCCGAGCTTCACGATCGGGCTGGCGAGCTTCCTGGCGGTGCTGGAAGGCCTGTGGCTGGCGACCCGCAACGAGGCCTTCAAGGTCCTCTACCTCTTCTGGGTCAAGATCTTCGCCATCTCCTTCGGCATGGGCGTCGTGACCGGCGTGGTGATGTCCTACGAGATCGGCACCAACTGGAGCGTCTTCTCCGCCGCCGCCGCGCCGGTGATCGGGCCGCTGCTGGCCTTTGAGGTGCTCACCGCCTTCTTCATGGAGGCGAGCTTCCTGGGCGTGATGCTGTTCGGCTGGAAGAAGGTCGGGCCGCGCCTGCACTTCACCGCCACCGCGCTGGTCGCCATCGGCACGCTGGTGTCGGCCTTCTGGATCATCTCGGCCAACAGCTGGATGCAGCACCCGACGGGCTACGTCCGCCTGGCGAGCGGGGCGCTGCGCGCCACCGACTGGCTGGCCGTGATCGTCTCGCCGACCTTCCCGGTGCGGCTGGTTCACATGGTGCTGGCGGCCTACCTCACCACCTCGCTGGTGGTGGGCGCCGCCTCGGCCTGGCGGCTGCTCAAGGATCCCGAGGAGGAGGAGAGCTGCCTGGCGCTGAAATTGGCCATCGGCATGTTCGCCATCGTGGCGCCGCTGCAGCTCCTGGCCGGCGACATGTCGGGCAAGGACGTGCTGCGGTTCCAGCCCGCGAAGCTCGCGGCCATCGAGGCCTTCTGGACGACCAAATCAGCGCAGGCTTTCCACGTCGTGGCCTGGCCCGACCGCGCGGCGGAAGCCAACCGCTGGGAGGTCTCGATCCCCGGGCTCGGCAGCCTGATCACCGCCGGCGACGCCGCCGCTGAGGTCAAGGGACTGAAGGCCTTCCCAGCCGCCGACCGGCCGCCGGTCTTACCGGTCTTCTGGGCGTTTCGGGTGATGGTCGGGCTGGGCCTGGCGATGATCGGCCTGGGGCTCTGGGGCGGCTTCAATGTCTGGCGCGGCCGGCTGGCCCACGCCAAGGGGTTCCTGAGGGCCGCCGTCGCCATGGGGCCGTCGGGGTTCGTGGCCGTAGTGGCCGGCTGGGTCGTCGCCGAGGTCGGCCGCCAGCCCTGGGTCATCTACGGGGTGCTGAGGACCGGCGAGGCGGTCTCGCCGGTGACCGGGGGCGAGGTCTCGGCCTCGCTCCTCGCCTTCATGGCGATCTACGCGCTCATCTTCAGCGCCGGCGCCCTCTACATCCTGCGGCTGATGGGCGAGGGGCCGCTGGTCAGCTCCGCGGCGCCGGCCGGGCCAAGGCCGCCCGGCTACGCGCTCGGCGCCGCGCCACACGACCCGGGGGCGAGATCGTGAGCCTCGACCTGCCGCTGATCTGGGCCGCGATCATCGCCATCGCCGTCCTGCTCTATGTGATGCTCGACGGCTTCGATCTGGGGATCGGCATCCTCTTCCCCTTCGCCGGATCGCCGGCCGAGCGCGACGTGATGATGTCGACCGTGGCGCCCGTCTGGGATGGCAACGAGACCTGGCTGGTGCTGGGCGGCGGCGGGCTCTTCGCGGCCTTCCCCTTCGCCTACGCCGCCCTGATGCCGGCGCTCTATATCCCGATCCTGATGATGCTGCTGGCCTTGATCCTGCGCGGCGTCGCCTTCGAGTTCCGCCTCAGGGCCCGCGCGCGCGGCAAGCGGCTCTGGACGATCGCCTTCGCCGCGGGCTCCATCGTCGCCACGCTGGCCCAGGGCCTGGTGCTGGGCGGCTTCATCCAGGGGGTGACGCTCAAGGACGGCCGCTTCGCCGGCGACGTCCTCGACTGGCTGAGCCCCTACAGCCTGCTGGTCGCCGCGGGCCTGGTCGCGGGCTATGCGCTGATCGGCGCCTGCTGGCTGATCTGGCGGACCGAGGATGAACTCCAGGGCCGCGCCCGGATCTGGGCCTGGATCGCGCTGCCGGCGGCGGCCATGCTGCTGGCGGCGGTGAGCTTCGCCACTCTCCTGTATCACCCGGAGGTCGCCGCGCGCTGGGGCTGGACCGGCGACGGGTTCGATCCTGTGCGCCTGGCCCGTCTGTCGCCGATCTCGCTCCTGGGCGTCGCGGGACTGGCCATCGCAGCGTGGGGCCTGACGCGCCGCGCGCAAGGCTGGCCCTTTGCGGGCGCGATCCTGATGTTCCTCTCCGGCTACCTCGGCCTGGCGGCCGGGTTCGTCCCCTACGTCGTCCCCTACAGCGTGGATTTCCGGCATGCGGCCAATGCCGACAATGCGCTTGGCCTGATGCTGGTCGGCGTGGCGATCCTGCTGCCGGCGATCATCGGCTACAGCATCTGGGTCTACTGGATCTTCCGCGGCAAGGTCGGGGTAGATGCGGGCTATCATTGAGCCGCCGCCGGAGCCCGGTGCGCCGCTCGCGCCCCTGGGCCTTCGCCTCGTCTGGTTTTTCGGATTGGCCCTGGCTGGGGCCGGAGTCACGGCGGTGGCCGCCTATGGGCTGAGAGCGCTGCTGCGCTGAGGGTGGCCCGGGCCTCGCCGCACTGCGTGAGTGGGCGAGGCTATTGGGCCGGCATTCAGGACCTAGGCGCCGAAAAGGGCGGTGGCGCCGCCCAAGCCCAGGCCGATCACGACGATGGCGATGGACGCCAGGGCGTCGAGCCAGCGGTTCAGTCGGATATTCATCGGACGTCCTTTCGAGGTTCGGCGGCCGAGACATTCGATCGCCGTGAAAACATTGTCTCGCGTCCGGTCTCGATCCGGAAACGATGTGATTTCAGGATCTTGTGAGAAATCCGCAGTGGCCTCTCGGGGCCGCGTGTCCGGCTTCGGACACTCATCGGCGCTCTTCGCTTGGGCGCGCTGAGCCTGTAAGAGCCGCCAATGGCCACCCCGCTCTGCCGCCTCTACCTGATCACGCCGCCGCGCCTCGACGACCTGGCCGCCTTCGGTCACGTGCTCGCCCACGCGCTCGACGCCGGCGACGTGGCCGCCCTGCAGATCCGGCTGAAGGACGTTCCCGATGAGATCATCGCCGCGGCCACGGACGTGCTCATGCCCATCGCCCAGGCGCGCGGCGTCGCGGTGATCCTCAACGACCGGCCGGACCTGGCGGCCCAGCTCGGCTGCGATGGCGTCCACCTGGGCCAGGACGACATGCCGCTGGCGAGCGCGCGCCGCATCGTCGGTCCCGACCGGATGATCGGCGTCAGCTGCCACGACAGCCTGCACCTGGCCATGGAGGCCGCCGAGGGCGGCGCCGACTATGTGGCCTTCGGCGCCTTCTTCCCAACGACCACCAAGGACGCGCCGACCCGCGCCGATCCGGAGCTCTTGACCGGTTGGCAGGCGGACATGGTGATCCCCTGCGTCGCGATCGGCGGGATCACCGTGGCGACGGCCCGCCAGATCGCCGCGGCCGGGGCCGATTTCATCGCCGTCTCGGCGGGCGTCTGGAGCTATGGCGACGGTCCGGCGGCGGCCGTCGCGGCCTTCAACGCCGAGATCGCGCTTGGCGTGGGCGACCGCGGCGACTAGGTTCCGCGCCCGCCGGCGTGCGGGACTTGAAGTTCGCCTTTGTGTTGGATCGACCCCTGAGCGAACTTCAAATCCAAGAAGCACGCCTAAAGTTAAACTTGCTCGTGTGGCGCAAAGATTCCGAAATTCGCTGAGCGCAGCCATCAGGCGCTGACGAATTTCGGAATCGCCACGCGAGCCCAGACGCCCCGAGATCTTTCACACCGTGAGCACGCAGTCCGCCCTCCTGAAAGTCATGTCCGACGCCGCGCGCAAGGCCGCGCGCGGGCTCAACCGCGACTTCGGCGAGCTGGCCGAGCTGCAGGTGGCCAAGAAGGCGCCCGCCGACTTCGTCTCCGCCGCCGACCTGAAGGCCGAGCAGACCATCTTCGAGGCGCTGGAGAAGGCGCGCCCCGGCTACGGCTTCCTGGGTGAAGAGCGCGGGATGATCGAGGGCACCGACAAGACCCATACCTGGATCGTCGACCCGCTCGACGGCACCACCAACTTCCTGCACGCCATCCCGCACTTCGCCATCAACATCGCGCTGCAGCGCGAGGGCGCGATCGTCGGCGCCGTGACGCTGAACCCGGTCGCCAACGAGCTGTTCTGGGCCGAGAAGGGCAAGGGCGCCTTCGTCAACGACAAGCGCCTGCGGGTCGCCGCGCGGACGAAGATGGAGGAAGCCGTGCTGGCCACCGGCATCCCCTTCATGGGCCACGGCCAGCACGCGACCTTCCTGAAGGAGCTCCACCAGATCAGCCAACGGGTGGCGGGCGTCCGCCGCTTCGGGGCCGCCGCCCTCGACCTCGCCTGGGTCGCGGCCGGCCGCTACGACGGCTACTGGGAGCGCGACCTCAACGCCTGGGACCTGGCGGCGGGCGTGCTGCTGGTGACCGAGGCCGGCGGCCGCGTCACCACCGCCGAGGGCGAGGACGACGTGCTGAGCGCCGGCTCGGTCTGCGCCGGCAACCTCGAGCTCCAGCCACAGATCCTCGAACGCCTTCGCCAGGCGGCGAAATAGCGCGATCGGTTGACCCGTCCTCCGTCGGATGACTGACTGTCATCAAAGACGACTAGGGGGAGCACCATGGATATGACCCGACGCACCTTGGGCGCGACGGCGGCCGCGGCCGCGGCGGCCGCCGCCCTGCCCGCCCCAAGACCTGCCTGGGCCGACGCGCCGGACTTCCACCAGGGCTTCAGGAAGAAGCCGCTGATCATCGGCCACCGCGGCGCCAGCGGCGAACGGCCCGAGAGCACGCTGATGTCGTTCCGCCTGGCCATCGCCGAGGGGGCGGACTTCATAGAGCCCGACCTGGTGCTGACCAAGGACGGCCACTTCGTGGTCCGCCACGAGAACGAGATCTCCCAGACCACCGACGTGGCGCTGCGCCCAGAGTTCGAGAACCGCCTGACCACCCGCCAGATCCAGGGCCAGGCGGTGTCGGGCTGGTTCACCGAGGACTTCACGCTCGAGGAGCTGAAGACCATCCGCTGCCGCGAACGGCTGCCGAAACTGCGGCCCGAGAGCGTCAAGTTCAACGGCCAGGAATCCATTCCCACCTACCAGGAGGTGCTGGACCTGGCGAAGTCGGAGAGCGCGCGCCTGAAGCGCGTGATCGGCACCTATCCGGAGATGAAGCACGCCAGCTATTTCACCGGCATCGGCCTGCCCATGGAGGGCCGGCTGGCCGACATCCTGAAGAAGAACGACCTCGATAGCCCCTCGGCGCCGGTCTTCATCCAGTGCTTCGACATCCTGCCGCTGAAGACCATCATGACCATGTGCAAGGCGCCGCGCATCCAGCTGGTCTCGCCCTCCGGCGGCCCGACGGACGTCACGATCACCTACAAGAACATGGTCTCAGCCTCGGGCATGAAGACCATCGCGGCCTACGCGCAGGGCGTGGGGCCGGAGTACACCATGGTGATCCCGACGGTGGACGGCGGTCTGGGCCCGGCGACGGCGCTGGTGAGCGACGCCCACGCCGCGGGCCTGGCGGTGCATCCGTGGACGGTCAGGGCCGAGAACGCCTTCCTGCCGCCCAAGCTGCGCACCGGGACCGATCCCATGGTCCATGGCGACGTGGACGCGCTCTACCACGCCCTCTACGCCGCCGGCGTCGACGGCCTCTTCAGCGACTTCCCGGGGCTGGCGGTGAAGGCGCGGGGCTAGGCCGCCTCGCCGAACTGCAGGGACGCCAGCCGCGCATAGAGGCCGTTCTTGGCCACCAGCTCGTGGTGGGTGCCTTCCTCGACCACCCGGCCCTCGTCCATGACCAGGATGCGGTCGGCCTTGAGCACGGTGGCCAGGCGGTGGGCGATGACCAGCGTGGTATGGCCGACCATGGCCTCGTCGAGCGCGCGCTGCACCAGCTGTTCGTTCTCAGCGTCGAGCGCGCTGGTGGCCTCGTCAAGCAGCAGGATCGGGGCGTGGCGCACGAGGGCGCGCGCGATCGCCAGCCGCTGGCGCTGGCCGCCGGAGAGGCTGCGGGCGCGCTCGCCGATCTGGGTGTCGATGCCCTCCGGCAGGGCCGCGAGGAACCCCTCGGCCTGGGCGGCGCGGACGGCGGCCTGCACGTCCTCGAGGCTGGCGTCCTCCCGGCCGAAGCGGACATTGTCCAGCGCCGAGCCGGAGAACAGCGGCGATTCCTGCGCCACCAGGGCCATGCGGGCGCGGACCTCCACCGGATCGGCCTCGCGCACATCGACGCCGTCCAGCACCACCCGGCCGGCCTGCGGATCGTAGAAGCGCAGCAGGAGGCGGAAGACCGTGCTCTTGCCGGCCCCTGAGGGGCCCACCAGCGCCACACGCTCGCCGGGCTTCACGGAGAGCGAAAGCCCGCGCACGGCCGGCATGTCCGGGCGGCCGGGATAGGCGAAGGTCACGTTTTCCAGCGCCACCTCGCCCCTGGGCGGCGACGGCAGGGCCACGGGATAGGCCGGCGCGGCGATGCCGGGTTTCGCGTTCAGGAGTTCGGAGACGCGCTCCATGGCGCCGGCGGCCTTCTGGACGTCGCCCCAGGTCTCGCCCAGCGCGCCCACTGAACCCGCCGACATCACCGCCAGGAAGACGAACTGGATCAGAGTGCCCCAGGTCATCTCGCCGTTAAGCGACGCGGTGACCCCCAGCCAGAAGATCCAGACCACGCCGCCGAATACGAGCGCGATCGCCGCCCCGGTCATCAGCGCGCGCGCGCCCATCCGCCGTAGCGACGTGGAAAAGGCGTTTTCGACCGCCCAGCCGAAGATCGCGGCCCCCGAGGCTTCGCGGCCGAAGGCCTGGACGATCTCCAGGGCGTCGAGGGTTTCGCCCGCGTGGCCGATGGCCGAGGCGAACTGATCCTGGGTCGAGGCGGTGAGCTTGCGCACCTGGCGGCCGAACAGGAAGAGCGGGGCGATCACCACCGGGAAGGTGATCAGGACGAGCCCGGTCAGGCGCGGGCTGACGATCACCATGTAGGCCAGGCCGCCCACCAGCATAAGCACGTTGCGCAGGCTGACCGAGATCGAGGTGGTGAGCAGGTTTTCGACGATCTGGATGTCCGTCGTCAGGCGCGACAGCACCTCGCCGGTGCGGGTCATCAGGAAGAAGGCCGGGTCGAGCGACAGGATGTGGCTGTAGGTGGCCTTGCGCAGATCGGCCACGATCCGCTCGCCGAGCTTGGTGACGAAGAAGTAGCGCAGCGCCGAGGACAGCGCCAAGGCCAGGGCCACCGCGCCCAGGGCCCAGAACCAGGGCGCGATGCTCTGCGGCGTCGGGTGCGCGTCCGGGCCGGTCAGGTGGTCGACCACCAGGCGCGCGGCGCCCGTCAGGCCAAGGCTCGAGGCCGCGGCGGTCACCAGGAACACGCCCGCGGCCGTCGCATCGATCCGGTGCCCGGCCGCGAAAGGGATCAGATGGCCGAGCGCGCGGACGTTGCGGCTCTTGGCTCGCCGCTCGGCGGCCTCGTCGAGGGTCTGCGCGAGAGCCTGGCCCGCCGTCGGTCTGCCGGCTACGGCCGCATCGACGCCTGGCTCACTCATGGACGCTCACACCTTGCATTTGGGTCGGCGTTTCTCTATACGCCCGGCTTCCTCGAACGGCCCCCCTTCTCTGGAAGGCCCTCGATCCTTTTTCGACGCTTCCTTACGTCAGGCGCTGATCCGATGAAACAAGACACCCATCCGGACTATCACTTCATCACCGTGGTGATGACGGACGGCACGAGCTACCAGACCCGTTCCACCTACGGGAAGGAAGGCGCGACGCTGAACCTGGATATCGATCCGAAGACCCACCCGGCCTGGACCGGCGGCGGCCACCAGATGCTCGACCGCGGCGGCCGCGTCTCGCGCTTCAACGCCAAGTTCGGCGGCTTCACGCGGAAATAGCGCCGAGGCTCCAGCCGGAGCCTTGAATGCGAAAACGCCGCGGGGGCGACCTCCGCGGCGTTTTGCGTTTGGGCGCCTCTCCCCCGCGAAGCGAGAGGGAGAGGTAAGGAGAGGGCGGCGCGGGCCTCCCGCTCGCCGCTCCGGGTTCAGCCATGACCCATCGCGGGCCTTTGCCGGATCGTTCATGGAATTGAGAGGCGGAGCCGCCCTCTCCCTACCCTCTCCCTCTCCCTCTCGGCTGCGCCGGGGGAGAGGCGTTCAGCTCCCGAAGGCGGTCTTCAGGCGGTCGTGCTGCGACAGCACCGGGTGGGGCGCCTCGTCGGCCTCGTTCTCGACGTACATGCGCCGGTCGAGGTGGCGGACCCGCTCATAGAGCCGTTCCGAGCGGTCCAGCAGGATCTTAAGCGCCGGCGGCAGGTCGTCGGCGCCGTCGCCGACAGCCCGGCAGACGTCTTCGCCCGCCAGGCGGTAACGTTCCTCACAGGCCGCGTCCGGCGGCATGTCGCCCTCGCGCACCGCGCGCTGCACCAGGAGCCACGAGGCCACCTGCATCAGGCGCGTGGTCAGCCGCATGCTCTCGGCCGCATAGGCCAAGGCCGCATTGCGGGCGAGCAGCTTGGAGGCCTGGCGTCCGGCCCCATCCAGATAGCCGGCGGTTTCCTCCACGAGGTCCATGCCCTCCTGGAAGGTCCGTTGGAACAGCTCGGAGCGGGCGAAGTCCTGAATGACTTCGGCGCGCCACGGCGTTGAAGGGGCGTGTTGATCGCTCATCCGGTGCTCAACCCTATACTCGGCCCGCCAAGCGGTCGCGAAAAACCATCAGTGCAACCCCCGTGCCAGCCGATCTGGGCCATTTTGCGCTCCAAAACCGCGGCAAACTAGCCAAACAAGGCGTCTGCGGCCGCCCGACCGGACTTCTTGCGGTCGATCTGGGCCTCGCAGCGGGCGATTTCCGATTGCAGAATGTCGATCCGCTCCTCCAGTTCCGCTACGCCAAACACTTCCAGGTCCTCGCGAACGGCCTCGATGAGGCGCTGGCCGCGGCCAACTCGGACTTCCGCAGGCTCTTCCATGACGAGCACTACCTTTCCGGTTCCCCGTTGGGAGGCTATCCAACCGCGCTGAGCCGCCGAGCGCAAGTTTGCGCAGGGACGCAGCCCACAGCTTTGCCGGAGCCGTCCACATGACTGAGATGATGACCGCGATCGCCATCGAAGGCGGCAAGGGGCCCGCCGAGGCGCTGAAGGCCGTGCAGATTCCGCGGCCGGAGCCCAAGGACGGCCAGATCCTGATCCGCGTGCATGCGGCCGGAATCAACCGGCCCGACATCATCCAGCGCCTGGGCTTCTATCCGCCGCCGCCGGGATCGCCGGAAACCATGGGCCTGGAGGTGGCCGGCGAGGTGGTCGCCATCAACGAAAAAGGGGGCTCCGGTCGCTGGAAGGCCGGCGACAGGGTCTGCGCCCTGCTGGGCGGCGGCGGCTATGCGGAATACGCCGTCTGTGACGCCCGCCACGCCCTGCCGATCCCCAAGGGGCTGGACTATGTGCACGCCGCGGGCCTGCCGGAGACGGTGTTCACGGTCTTCGCCAACGTCTTCGAGCACGGGCGCCTCAAGCCCGGCGAGACCCTGATGGTGCATGGCGCCACGTCCGGGATCGGCACCACGGCGATCCAGATGGCCAAGGCGCACGGCGCCAAGGTGATCGCCACGGCCCGGGGCGCCGACAAGGCGGCCATGGCCCGCCAGCTGGGCGCCGACGTGGCCGTGGATACCAAAACCGAGGATTTCGCCGAGGTCGCCAAATCCGAGGGCGGCTGCGACGTGGTGCTCGACATGGTCGGCGGCGACTACTTCGCCAAGGATTTGGACGCGCTCAAGATGGACGGCCGCATCGTGTTCATCGCCAGCCTCGGCGGCGGCGACGTCACGCTCTCCATCGGCCGGCTGATGCAAAAGCGCGGGGTGGTCACCGGCTCGACGCTTCGCCCGCGCAACGCCGACGAGAAGGCGCGCCTGGCCGCGGCGGTCGAAGCGACGGTCTGGCCGTGGATCGAGGCCGGCAAGGTCTCGCCGCAGGTCGACGCGACCTTCCCGCTGGTTGACGCGGCCAAGGCCCATGCCCACCTGGAGGCCGGCGCCCACGTCGGGAAGATCGTTCTCGTAACGGCGTAACCCAAGGTTGTCTCAAGGCTGTAACAACCCATCGTTCGGTAACCCGTGTTTTTGAAAACTTGGATAAAAATCTTTGTTATCCGTGTATTTTTGCAAACCTTCTGTTCGAAAATGGGTTGTGATTTCGCCTGAAGGTTGACGCCCCAAGACAGCTGAGCCACTGGAAGCCGCCCGTTTTCAGTCCCGGCTCTCGCGGCCATTGGGGAGATCAAATTGCATAACAAGGTTCGCTTTTTCGCGTCGAGCGCGTTGCTGCTCGCGACCGTTTTTGGCGCCAGCGCTCACGCCCAGACCAAGCCGGCCGCCACGGCCGCCGCCGCCGCGTCCAACACCATCGAGGAACTGGTGGTCACCGCCGAAAAGCGGAGCCAGAGCCTGCAGGACGTGCCGGTCGCCATCTCAGCCTACACCTCCGAGAAGCGCGACCTCCTGGGCATCAACACCGTCCAGGACATGACCAATTTCACGCCGGGCCTGGCCTATTCCAGCCAGCTCGACCGCATCAGCCTGCGTGGCGTCGGCCGCCTGACCAACGTGCAGTCCGCCGACCCCGGCGTGGCGACCTATTCGGACGGCGTCTACACCTCCTCGACCGTGGAAGCCGGCAAGACGCCGATCTTCACCGACCGGGTCGAGGTTCTGCGCGGGCCCCAGGGCACCCTCTACGGCCGCAACTCCATCGGCGGCGCGATCAACGTGATCTCCAAGCGCCCGACGGAAGAGCTCTACGCCGAGGTCCGCGCCACGGTGGCCAACTACGGCCGCACCCTGCTCGAGGCCGCGGTCTCCGGCCCGCTTGCGCCTGACCTGCAGTTCCGCCTCGCCGGCAATTGGGAAAAGCAGCGCGACGGCTACTTCAAGAACATCGTCCCGGGCATGCCCACCGAAGGCAATGTCATCGACACCTATTACATCGAAGGCCAGCTGCAGGCGAAGTTCGGAGAACACCTCGACGGCTGGATCAAGGCCTCCATCGCCGGCTGGAACAACGGCGGCGGCGGACCCGGCGCGCGGGCCACCTACACGACCGGTCCGATCAACACGACCGAGTTCGCGCCGAGCGCGCTCTTCGTGAACCCCGGCTATGCCTGCAGCGGCAAGGTGACCAATGTCGTCAACCTGTCGCCCGCCGGCTGCGTGAACCCCGCCAACAGCGATCCGCGCAAATTCGCGGCCGACACCGCCAACTCGGTGTCGCTGGATGAGACCTACATCTTCTCGACCCAGTGGACCTACCACTTCGACGGCGCCGACCTGAAGTACATCGGCGGCTACGACAACTACCACTACACCCTTGTCGCCGATCAGGACGCGACCGCGATCGAGGGCTTCACCCTGCCGGTGGCGCCGTTCTTCGCCGCGGGCGGCGTGGCGCTGGGCGCGCAGATCACGCCCTGCGCGGTGGTTCCGGGCTGCACCGGCGTCAATGTCCGGCCGCGCTACACCTCGACCTATCAGGAGAACAAGCACTGGGTCAGCCACGAGCTGAACCTGTCCTCCAGCGGCGATGGCGCCGTTCAATGGCTGGCCGGCCTCTATTATTACAAGGAAGGCTACAAACAGCCGGTCTTCACCACCCTGCCCGACCAGGCGCAGCTGGGCTCGGCCGGCATCGTCCCCGCCGTGGCGGCGCTCACCGGCGCGGTCTCGGCCGACACCCTGCTGCGGCCCTACGACGACCGTCCGGAGCTGCACGACGAATCCTACGCCGGCTTCGGTCAGGTCGACTGGAAGTTCGCGCCGGAATGGAAGACCACGCTCGGCCTTCGCTACAGCCACGACCACAAGTACGGCTCAGAGGATGTGCGCCTGATCTGCTTCGCGGTGACCTCCTGCCTGGGCGGCGCCACGCCGGAAGGCCTGGGCTCCTTCACTCCCCCGGTCGACGTGACCGCCGCGGTGGTGAACCTGGCGGTCCTGCCGCCGGGCGTCGTGGCGGGCGGCCGCAACGGCGTGACCTTCCTGCCGGGCGGCTTCGCGCATCGCAGCTACGACGCGGCCTGGTCGGCGGTGACCGGAACGGCCGGGCTGCAGTGGGACCCGGACCGCAACACGATGATGTATGCCCGCTACAGCCGCGGCTATAAGGCCGGCGGCTTCAACGTGGGCATCTCCACCACCGAGGGCCCCTCGCCCTCGACCGGTCCGGAACACGCCAACGCCTACGAAGTCGGCCTGAAGAAGGACATGTTCGACCACACCCTTCAGACCAACCTGGCGATCTTCTATCTGGACTATCAGGACTTCCAGGCGCCGGTGACAGTCCCGGCCGTCAGCGGAGGGTTCGCCCAGTCGCAGGGCGTCTTCCTGAACGTGCCCAAGGCGGTCAGCTACGGGGTGGAGCTGGAAACCATCTGGGCGCCGATCGACCACCTGCAGATCCTGCTGAGCTACGCCTACGACGACGCCCACATCAAGACGCTGTCCGGCGTCATCGATCCGGCCGACCCGACCGGCGTCCAGCCGGGCGCCAAGCCGATCGGCGCGCTGACCACCTGCGCCGCCTCGCCGGCGTCTCCCTGCGACGTCTTCACGGGCAATGCAGTTCGCGGTCAGAACCTGAGCGGCAACCAGCTGCCGCAGTCCACCAAGAACAAGGTGGCGCTGAACGCCACCTACACCTGGGAAACCGAGCACGGCTCGCTGTCGCCGTCGGTGAGCTACATCTGGCGCGACAAGCAATACGGCTCGATCTTCCAGCGTTTCTACAACGAGTCCCCCTCCTGGAGCCAAGTCGACGCCCGCCTCACCTGGAAGGCCAAGGAGAACAGGTACTCGGTCATCGCCTATGTGAAGAACCTGTTCGACCGCCTGGGCTACGACGGCGGCGCCAGCGGCGCACGCATCGCCGGAACCAACATCGGCGCCTCGGTCGCCTCGCCGCAGGTCAACCTGGTGCAGCCGGGCTTCAACGTCGCCTACCCGCTGACTCCGCCCCGCACTTACGGCGTGGAGCTGCAATACCGCTTCTAGGAATCGCCGAATTTCCGCAAACAGGGGCGCGTCCGCGAGGGCGCGCCCTTTGTTTTTTCGGCATGAACGTCGAAATCGACCTGTTGCAGCCGTGCCGACTTTTCGATTGTTACACGGTTGAAAAGCCCAAAAACCGTTGACGCCTTCGTGGGCCTACCGCAGGTTCACTGAATAAGGTGATCAGGCGACCGTGGTCTTTTGCCAATGGAACGTCTGACAAGGGCTGCGCACGCGCGGCAGGGAGGACAACATTGGGGGCCAACGGGCAACTATGGACCGCGCGCGGGGTTGCGAATTATCGCAGCCGCGCGATGTCCTGCGCCGGCCGCCAATCACGTCTTCCCGGACAGTCGATCCACGGATCTTGCCACAACGACGCCAAACTGGCGGATGGCCGCTCAGGTCAGACGTCCGCGCGTCGCGGCGAATTCCGTAACAATTGAAGCGTTGAATTCAACAAGGACCTATTCGGTCACTGGGGAGGCTAAGTTGCAACATAAGGTTCGCCTTTTGGCGTCCAGCGCATTGCTGGTGGCTGTTACCGCGTTCGGGCCGACGGCCTACGCTCAATCCCGCTCGAGCACGACGGCTGCGGCGGCCAGCAACACCATCGAAGAGCTGGTGGTCACCGCTGAAAAGCGGGCCCAAAGCCTTCAGGATGTGCCGGTGGCCATCTCGGCCTTCACGTCAGCGAACCGCGACCTGGTGGGGATCAACACCATCCAGGACATGACCAACTTCACCCCTGGCCTGAACTACACCAGCGCCAATGACCGCACGTCCATCCGCGGCGTCGGCCGCCTGACCAACGCCCACCCGGTGGCCGTGCCGGTCGCGGTCTACGACGACGGCATCTACACCACCTCGACGGTGTTGGCCGGCAAGAGCCCGATCTTCACCGACCGGGTGGAAGTGCTGCGCGGCCCGCAGGGAACGCTCTACGGCCGCAACTCGCTCGGCGGCGCGATCAACATCATCTCGCGCCACCCGACCGAAGAATTCTACGCCGAGGTTCGCGCCACGGTGGCCAACTACAAGCGCACCCTGATCGAAGGCGCGGTGTCCGGCCCGCTCGCCCCCGACCTGCAGTTCCGCCTCGCCGGCAGTTGGGAAAAGCAGCGCGACGGCTACTTCAAGAACGTCGTCCCGGGCATGCCCACGGAAGGCAACGTCATCGACCAGTACTACGTCGAGGGCCAACTTCAGGCCAAGTTCGGCGAGCACATGGACGGCTGGGTGAAGGTCGCGCTCCTCGGCTGGAACAACGGAGCCGGCGGCCCTGGCGCGCGGGCCGGCTACTCGCCGGGACCGATCAACTTCAACGAGTTCGCCGGCCAGAATCCCAACGCGGGCTTCGCCTGCTCGCCGGGCGGCGTGGTCAACAGCGTGGTCAACGCCTCGCCCCTCGGCTGCGTGAACCCGGCCGCCAGCGATCCGCGCAAGTTCGCTTCGAGCACCATCCAGACGGTCTCGCTGGACGACACCTACATCGTGTCCGGGAACCTGACGTACCACTTCGACAATATGGACCTGAAGTACATCGCGGGCGGGACCAACTACCACTACTCGCTGTTCCAGGATAACGACGGGGCCGCGGCCTTCACCTCCTTCGTGATCCCGGTCACCGGCACGGGCACCTGCTCGGCGCTGTTCGTGGCCATCGGCGTCTGCTCGCCACTGAAGGTTTTCCCGCAGAAGACCTCCACCTATCAGGAAGAGTACAACAACATCAGCCACGAGATCGACCTGTCCTCGAACGGCAACGGTCCGTTCCAGTGGCTGGGCGGCCTCTACTACTATCGCGAAGGCTACCGCCAGCCGGTGTTCACCACCGAGCCGCAGCAGCCGCAATTCACCAACGGCAGCGCGGTCATCGGTGGCGGCCTGCCGTTCCAGAGCCGGCTGTTCGACAACAGGACCCAGTTCGAGAACGACTCCTACGCCGCCTTCGGCCAGGTCGACTGGAAGTTCGCCGACACCTGGAAGCTGACCGCCGGCCTGCGCTACAACCACGACCACCTGTCCGGCCAGGAAGACGTGCGGCTGCTCTGCTTCGCCACACAGCCTTGCCAAACCACGCCGGAATCGCTGGGTAGCTTCACGCCCATCGTCGATATCACGGGTGCACTCGCCTACACCGGCGGCGGCCAGGGGATCGTGCCTCAGGGTGTCGTGGCCGGCTCCAACGCCGCAACCGGCGGCGTGTTCTTCACGCCGGACGGCTTCGCTCACCGCAAGTACGATATCTCCTCGACGGCCACCACCGGCACGCTCGGCCTGCAGTGGCAGCCTGACAAGGACACCATGGTCTATGGCCGCTATGGCCGCGGCTACCTGGAGGGCGGCATCAACTCGGGCGTCACCTCGTCGCTGGGCCAGTTCCCCTATACGGGACCTGAGTTCATCAACAACTACGAGATCGGTTTGAAGAAGGACTTCGGCCGCAAGCTGCAGACCAACATCGCGATCTTCTACTATGACTTCAGAGACTATCAGGTGCCCCTGACGGTGGCGAACGTCAGCGGCGGCCTGGCCGTCAGCCAGAGCCGCTATCTGAACATACCCAAGTCGGTCTCCGAGGGCATCGAGTTCGAGGGCACCTGGGCGCCGATCGACAACCTGCGGATCCTGTTCAACTACTCGTTCAACCCCTCGCGGATTGAAAGTCTGGCGCCGGTCCTCGACCCCGCCGACCCGTCGGCGCTGCAGCCCGGCGCCAAGCCGGTGGGGGCGCCGGGCAGCATCGACGCCGCGACCGGTCTCGCCCAGCGCTTCCAAGACATTACAGGCAACACCCTGCCGCAGCAGCCCCGGAACAAGGTGGCGTTCGACATCCTCTACACCTTCGACTTCGAGCGCGGCTCGCTGACCCCGTCGGTGAGCTACGTTTGGCGCGACAAGCAGTACTCGAGCATCTTCAAGCGCGCGTATTACGCCTCGCCCAGCTGGGACCAGGTGGACGCCCGCGTGACCTGGAAGGACAAGGACAACAAGTACTCGGTGATCGCCTACATCAAGAACATCGGCGACACGCTCGGTTACGATGGCGGCTCCGGCGGCGGGCGTCTCTCCGGCGCCTATCCGAACGCGGCGATCGCCGCCTCGCAAGGCACAGCGTTGCCGATTACCCAAGGCACTGCAGTTGGTAATGGCTCATTGTCCCACAATGGCGTGCTCTGCGCCGCCGGTTGCGCCAATGTCCTCCCAGGCGGCATCGCCACGTCCTACGCGCTCACCCCGCCGCGCACCTACGGCGTGGAGTTCCAGTACCGCTTCTAGACGATCCGGTTCTCCGGTTCGCCAAGTCGAGGCAGGGGGCGCGTCCACAAGGGCGCGCCCTTTGTCTTTGCGGGCGAATCCGTCCCCGGCCATGCCGGCTTTTCGAACGTGATGGCGATGTAAGATCAAATGCGTTGACGCCCCCAGGGGCCTCCCGCACGGTCGATGTCCGAGAGCGGACAGGGGTCGGTTCACCGGTCTGAAAATCCGACGATCGCCGCCTCAGCGCGGCAGGAGGACAGCATGGCGTCGAGCGGCTTCAGCGGGCAGGACCCGCGCCAGTGAGTTCGACAGTCCCCAACCCGCCGCCGCTCGGGTTCCCGCTCAAGCTCACCTACGGTGTCGGCTCGGTCGCCTACGGCGTCGCCGCCGGGGCGCTCTCCGCCGCCGTCCTCGTCTACTATTTCAACCAGGTGCTGCACATTCCGGCCGTCTGGGCCGGCGCAGCGATCCTCGTGTCCCTGATCGCCGACGTGATTCTCGATCTCCTGATCGGCTACTGGTCGGACAATCTCCGCTCGCGCCTGGGGCGGAGGCACCCCTTCATGTACGCCTCGGCTGTGCCGGTGGCGGCCTTCTTCTACTTCCTCTGGCACGCGCCGCACGCGCTCGCGGGCGCCTCGGCCCTGGTCTTCGCCATCGCCATGCTGATCGGCGTGCGCGTGTCGGTGGCGAGCTATGAAATTCCTTCAACCTCGCTGACGCCGGAGCTGGCGCCGGACTATCATCAGCGGACCAGCCTGCTGGCCTACCGCTGGTTCTTCGCCATGGCCTCGATCGGGGTCATCCAGCTCCTGCTCTACGTGGTCTATCTGCGGCAGGACGCCAGCAACCCGCTCGGAGCCCGAAATCCGGAGCGCTATGCGGAATTCGGCGCGATGGCCGCCATCGTGATGTTCGTCTGCATTCTGGCCTCGAGCGCCGCCACCCATAGCCGCATTCCCTTCCTGCACACCGCGCCCAAACGCCGCGTGACGATGACCAAGACCCTTGCGGACATCGCCGCGGTGTTCACAAACCCCGCGCTCCTTGTGCTCATGAGCTCGAGTCTGTTGGGCGGAACAGGCGTCGGGATCACGACGGCGCTGCAGACCTACTTCTACCTGCACTTGTGGGGTCTGCAGCCGCAGACCATCGGGCCGCTTTCGCTCGGCGCCTTGCTGGCGTCCGTCACGGGCGTGTTCCTGGCGCCGGCCATTTCGAAGAAGTTCGGCAAGAAGCGCGCGATGCTCGTGCTGCTTTCCATCTCGGTCGTCACCTCGATCCTCCCCGTCAGCGCGCGTCTTCTGGGCCTGATGCCGCCGAACGGATCGACCCTGCTCTATGCTCTCCTGTTCCTGGACGCCTTCGTGTACCTGTTGCTTGGCCTGATGGGTCTGGTGCTCCTGACCTCCATGGTCGCCGACGTCGTGGAGGATCAGCAGGTCAAGTCCGGCGCGCGGTCCGAAGGCGTGCTGTTCGCCGCCAATGGCTTGGTGCCGAAGGTCACCCTGGGGCTTGGGGCCTTCATCGGCGGGATCCTGCTGACGGTCGCCCGCTTCCCGACCTATCCTGGCGCCGTTATCGATCCCCAGATCATGCGTCATCTGGCGCTGGCCTGGATTCCCTGCGTCGTCGCCTTCAACGGCGGCTCGGTGGCGGCGCTGCTGTTCTATCGGATCGACCGCGCCACCCACGAGCGCAACGTCGCGCATCTGCGCGAGGGCGCCGCGGCGATCGCGCCAAGCGAAGGGCCGTCCGTCTAGCGCTCGAATATCCCCATCAGCAGGGGGCGCGCGAACACCGCCGGCGCGGCCTTCTGGCTGACGTCGGGGACCCAGAAGCCGAGCTCGGCGCCGGCGTTCAGGTTGGCGTTCAACATCTGGGCGGCGAGGAACGGATCCACCGGCCTGACCGAGCCCTCGGCGATGCCGTCGGAAATCATCGCCGCGAACCGGTCGGAAACCCGGTCGGACTGCTTGACCATCTCCTTGCGGATCGTCTCGGGAAGTGCTGCGAGCGCCGAGGTCCGCAACAGTGGGCCGTGTTCGGAGAGCTGGTATTCCGCGAGCGTCGCCGCGGCGCTGGTCAACTGGACCCACTGGTCGCCCGGCAGCGTCATGGCCAGACGCTGGACCCGGGTCATCACCTCGAAGGTGCGGTCGAAGCAGGCCACCACCAGGTCATCCTTGGCGTCGTTGTGGTGGTAGAAACTGCCCTTGGTGACGTTCAGTTCGGCCGAGATCTTGTCCACCGAAGCCCCGCGGTAGCCGCGCGCGTTGATCAGGCGCGTCGCGGCCATCAGGAAGGTCTCGCGGCTGATCTCCTGGCGCCCGCGCGGCGCCAGTTCCTCCAGCGGGATGGCCAGCGGCGCCCAGGCCGACTGCGGGCCCGCCAGTCCGCCCACCAGGATGTCGTACATCCGCTCGCAGATGCGCCCGTAGTCCTCGGGATCGTACTTCGGCAGCCAGGCCGCGGCCCAGAACAGCTGCTCGAACAGCATCTGGGTGCGCGCCGTACGCCGGCCGCGCGACAGCCAGGCGAGCTCGGGGGTCTCGAAGATCTGCCGCAGGCGCCGGAACACCTTCATGTAGGCGGCCGCGACCTCGCCGCGCTGGGGCATGTTGAGCGCCCTCAGGTCGGAGAGCACCGGCAGCGGCGGCGCCTCGCCGACCGCGGCGCGGCGGACGCGTTCCAGGTAGCGGCTGAGCAGGGTGTGCAGCCGGGCCCGGGGCGTCGGCTCGGCCAGGGCGGCCTGGACGATGTCCGTAAGCACCGCGATGCCGCGCTGCATGCAGGCCGCCGCGAGGTCGTCTTTTCGCTTGAAATAGTAGGTGACGCTGGTGGTGGAGAGATCGACGGCTGCGGCCGCGACGCTCAGCGTCAGGCCTTTCACGCCGCGGGAGTTGAGCAGTTCTGTCGCCGCGTCGAGGATCGCCTCACGCTTGCGCTCGAACCGGTCCGTCGCCTGGACCGCCACCTGATCCATGTCTCGTTCCCAGCCTTATTCGGGAACGCGTTTCATCCCCGATATTTTCCAGAATTTGCGCATGGAAACCGCCGCTGCGCCAGCGACTCAGCGTCAATGATTTGATGCAAACGCGTAACGCGTTCGGTGACCTTAGGCGTCGGAGAACCCGAACGGCAGGCTGGTGCGGCGGATGTCGTCGGCCAGGATCTGGCGGCCGATCGGCGGCTCCGAACGGGCGGCGCATTCGGTGCGCTGGCAGAGGCGACAGGTGACGCCGATCGGGGTCGCGGCGTCAGGGCCGCCGGGCTGATTGGCGGTATAGATCAGGCGGTCGGCGTGCTCGGCCGCGCAGCCCAGCGCGATGGCGCGCTCGACCCTGGGCGCGCCGAAGGCGCCTCCGCCGGCGGTCACCGTGCGGGCGATCGAAAAGAACCGCTGACCGTCCGGCAGTTCCAGCCACTGGGTGACGATCTCCCGCGGCGTGCGAAAGGCGGTGTGCACCGACCATAGCGGACAGCCGCCCCCGTGCCGGGCGAAGCGGAAGCCGGCGCCGTCCAGCCGCTTGGAGACATTGCCGGCCGGATCGACCCGAATGAAGAAGAATGGCACTCGCTCGTGACCCGGCTTCTGCAAGGTGGTGAGCCGGTGCGCCGTCTGCTCGAAACTGGCGCCGAACTGGCGCGCCAGCGCCTCGACATCGTAGCGCCTGGCCTCGGCGGCGCGGGCGAAGGCGGCGTAGGGCATGAGCAGCGCCGCGGCGGCATAGCTGGCCAACGCCCGGCGGGTGAGGCGTTCGCCGCTTTCGGTGGCGAAGCGGCCGCCGGCCAGCACCTCGCCGATCTCCTCGCCCATCTCCAGATAGGCGACCTGCAGGGCGAGCTGGAACTTCTGGCTGGCCGCATCCAGCCCGTCGGACAACAGGACCTGCTTGCCGTGCCGGTCGAGCCGCCGGATCGAGCCGACCATCCGCTCCGGCGGCAGGCGCCGGGTGCGCAGATCGTGGCGCGCCTTCAGATAGCCGGCGAGGCTCTCATGTTCCTCCACGGCGCGCGACAGGCGCTCGGCGGCGTCGTCCAGGGCCGGGAAGCAGTTGCGCCTCGCCGCCAGGAACGCCCGCGACTCNNTCCGCGGTTTCCAGCGCCGGCAGGTCGATGTCGCTGAAGATCGGGTCCTTCAGGACCGCCTGCAGCCTTGTGGCCTCGTCGAGGCCGTCGCCGGCCAGGACCGCCATGTCGGCGTTGTAGGTGGTCGCCAGCCGGACCAGCAGGTCGGCGGTCAGCGGCCGGTGGTTGCGCTCCAGGAGCGCCACGTAGGACGCCGAGATTTCCAGGTCGGCGGCCATGTCGGCCTGGGTCAGGCCGAGGTCGCGGCGCAGCCGCCTCAGGCGCGGACCAACATACAGGCGACGGTCTTTGGGCATTTTCGGGCGGCCTTCGGGAGTCCAGTCCTTACAACATTACAACAGATTTCTGTAAAGTTTGCGCTGCACAATGTACCCACACTCACGGTCCCGGGCGCTCCTCCGCTCCCGGGCAAGTCGCGGAAGAGGCACATGGCGTACCAGGATCACATCATCGAGATGGGCCAGCTCATCAGGAGCAAGGGCGGGACTTGGGACGGGATCAGCGCCGAGGCCGTGGCCCGCATGCGCGTCCAGAACCGCTTCAAGACCGGCCTGGAGATCGCCCGCTACACCGCCGACGTCATGCGCGGCGACATGGCCGCCTATGACGCCGACCCGGCCAACTACACCCAGTCGCTGGGCGCCTGGCACGGCTTCATCGCCCAGCAGCAGATGATCGCGGTCAAGAAGCACTTCGGCGCCACCAAGGGCCGCTACATCTATCTCTCCGGCTGGATGGTCGCCGCGCTCCGCTCCGACTTCGGGCCGCTGCCCGACCAGTCGATGCACGAGAAGACCTCGGTCCCGGCGCTGATCGAGGAGATCTACACCTTCCTGAAGCAGGCCGACGCCCGCGAGCTTTCCCTGCTCTTCCGCGATCTCGACGCCGCCCGCGCCGCCGGCGACAAGGCCAAGGAGCAGAAGCTGCTCGACGCCGTCGACGGCTTCGAGACCCACGTCGCGCCGATCATCGCCGACATCGACGCCGGCTTCGGCAACGCGGAAGCCACCTATCTGCTCGCCAAGAAAATGATCGAGGCCGGCGCCTGCGCGCTACAGATCGAAAACCAGGTCTCCGATGAAAAGCAGTGCGGCCACCAGGACGGCAAGGTCACGGTCCCGCACGAGGACTTCCTCGCCAAGGTGCGCGCCTGCCGCTACGCCTTCCTGGAGTTGGGCGTCGAAAACGGCATCATCGTCACCCGCACCGACAGCCTGGGCGCGGGCCTGACCAAGCAGATCGCGGTCAGCCACACGCCGGGCGACATCGGCGACCAGTACAACGCCTTCCTCGACTGCGAGGAGATCTCGCCGGCCGAGATGAAGAACGGCGACGTGGTCCTGAACCGCGGCGGCAAGCTCCTGCGGCCCAAGCGCCTGCCGTCCAACCTCTTCCAGTTCCGCGCCGGCACCGGCGAAGACCGCTGCGTGCTCGACTCGATCACCTCGCTGCAGAACGGCGCGGACCTGCTGTGGATCGAGACCGAGAAGCCCCATGTCGACCAGATCGCCGGCATGATGGACCGCATCCGCGCCGTCATCCCGAACGCCAAGCTCGCCTACAACAACTCGCCTTCGTTCAACTGGACGCTGAACTTCCGCCAGCAGGTCTATGACGCCCTGAAGGCCGCCGGGAAGGACGTTTCGGCCTACGACCGCGAGAAGCTGATGAGCGTGGACTATGACGCAACCGCGCTCGCGATCGAGGCCGACGAGAAGATCCGCACCTTCCAGGCCGACGCCGCCAGGCGGGCCGGCATCTTCCACCACCTGATCACGCTGCCGACCTATCACACGGCCGCGCTGTCGACGGACAACCTGGCCAAGGAGTACTTCGGCAGCCAGGGCATGCTGGGCTACGTCCTGAACGTCCAGCGCCAGGAGATCCGCCAGGGCATCGCCTGCGTGAAGCACCAGAACATGTCGGGATCCGACCTGGGCGACGACCACAAGGAATACTTCGCCGGCGAGGCGGCCCTGAAGGCCGGCGGCGCGCACAACACGATGAACCAGTTCGCATAAAGACGCGGGCGCCTGTTCGTCTCACGAGACCTGGGCTCCCGCCGTCTGGCGGGGGCCTTTCTTTTTCCTGAGCGCCCTGCGATTTGCTTGGGGCCCATGTCGCCACGTCCCTTCTGGAGTCCGGTCACGCCGATGGACATTACGACGAGCCTTTCGGTCGACGATATCCTGCACGGCTTCGTGGAAGACGAGCTGCTGCCGGGGACGGGCGTCGCGCCTGCGGCCTTCTGGGCCTCGCTAGAGACGATCCTGGCCGACTTCACCCCGCGCAATGCGGCCCTCCTGGCGCGCCGCGACGAGCTGCAGGCGAAGATCGACGGCTGGTGGCGTGAGCGCCGGGGGAAAGCTTTCGATGTGACGGCGGAAACGGCCTTCCTGCGCGAGATCGGCTACCTCTTGCCCGAGCCGCCGGCCTTCCGGATAGCGACGGAGAACGTCGATCCGGAGATCGCCAAACTGGCGGGTCCCCAGCTGGTCGTGCCGGTCTCCAACGGCCGCTTTGCGCTGAACGCCGCCAATGCGCGGTGGGGCAGCCTCTACGACGCCCTCTACGGCACCGATGCGCTGGAGCCGCCGACCGGCGCCAAGGGCTATGACCCGGTGCGCGGCGGCAAGGTGGTGGCCTTCGCCCGCCAGGTCCTCGATCGCGCCGCGCCGCTCTCTACCGGCTCCCACGCCGACGCCATGGGCTACTTCGTCGGTCATGGCGGACTCATCGTGCGCTTAAGGGGCGGTCAGGAAAGCGTGCTGGCCGATCCGGACCAGTTCATGGGCTGGCGCGGCGAGCCTGGGACTCCCCAGGCGGTGCTGCTGGTCCACAACAGCCTGCATCTCGAGATCCAGATCGACCGCGACCACGCGATCGGCAAGGACGACGCGGCCGGGATCGCCGACGTCCTGATGGAAGCCGCGCTCACCACCATCCAGGACTGCGAGGATTCCGTCGCCGCCGTGGACGCCGAGGACAAGGTGGGCGTCTACCGCAACTGGCTGGGCCTGATGCGCGGCGACCTGTCGGCCAGCTTCAGCAAAGCCGGCCGCACGGAGACCCGTCGGCTGGACGAGGATCGGCTCTACGAGACGACCCACGGCCCTCTGACGCTCCCCGGCCGCAGCCTGATGCTGGTGCGCAACGTCGGCCACCACATGCTGACCGACGCCGTCCGCTATCAGGGCCAGGCGGTGTTCGAGACCGTGATCGACGCGCTCATCACCGTCACCGCCGCCCTGCACGACCTGAAGGGGGCCCGCCGCAACAGCCCGGCCGGCTCGGTCTATGTGGTGAAGCCCAAGATGCATGGGCCCGACGAGGTGGCGCTGGCCGTGCGCCTGTTTGACCTGGTCGAGGATGCGCTCGGCCTTGAGCGCAACACCGTCAAGCTCGGTGTCATGGACGAGGAGCGGCGCACCAGCGCCAACCTGGCCGCCTGCATCCACGCCGCGCGCGAGCGGATCGTCTTCATCAACACCGGCTTCCTCGACCGTACCGGCGACGAGATCCACACCGCCATGGAAGCCGGCCCCGTGGTGCGCAAGGACGCCATCAAGGCCGAGCCCTGGCTGCCGGCCTATGAGAAGCGCAACGTCGAGATCGGGCTCGCCACCGGCTTTCCCGGCCGCGCCCAGATCGGCAAGGGCATGTGGGCCGCCCCCGACATGATGGCCGCCATGCTGGCCGCCAAGATCGGCCATCCCAAGGCCGGGGCCAACACCGCCTGGGTGCCCTCGCCCACCGCCGCGGTCCTGCACGCCCTGCACTACCACGAGGTCGATGTGCCGGCCCTGCAGGCGACCATGGCCGCGGCCGGCGCGCGCACCGGGACCGACGAACTGCTCACCCCGCCGCTGGCCCGCTCCAACTGGAACGCGGCGGACGTGCAAGAGGAGCTCGACAACAACGCCCAGGGCATCCTGGGCTACGTGGTCCGCTGGATCGACCAGGGCGTCGGCTGCTCAAAGGTCCCCGACATCCACGACGTGGGGTTGATGGAGGACCGCGCGACCTTGCGGATTTCAAGCCAGCACATCGCCAACTGGCTGCATCACGGGGTCTGCACCGCGGCGCAGGTCCGCGAGACGCTCACGCGCATGGCCAAGGTGGTGGACGCCCAGAACGCGGGCGATCCGGCCTACACGCCCATGAGCCCTGACCCCGCGGCCAGCATCGCCTTCCAGGCGGCGCTGGACCTGGTGTTCCACGGCCGCGCGCAACCCAACGGCTACACCGAGCACATCCTGAGCGCCCGGCGGCGGGAACGCAAAGCGCAGCTGATTTCCCTCCCCTGATGGGGAGGGACAGACGGCGAAGCCGTCAGGGTGGGGCAATCGCGTTCAAGCGCGGACTCGGAGTCCCGGCCCATACCGCCCCACCCGTCTCGCTTCGCTCGCCACCCTCCCCATGAAGGGGAGGGGAAAGCTAGAGCCCGCCCATGCTGGCGAGCGCCACGCCGCCGTCGACGGCGATGGTGTCGCCCACCACATAGTCGCCGGCCGGGCTCGCCAGGTAGATGGCCGCACACGCCATGTCCTCGTCGCGGCCGATGCGGCGCGAGGGGATGCGCTTGGCCACTTCCTCGGCCTGGTCGCGGGCGACCCGGTTCATGTCGGAAGCGAAGGCGCCGGGCGCGATGGCGGTCACCGCGATGTGGTCGGCGATCAGGGTCGCGGCCATGCGGCGGGTCAGGTAGATCAGGCCGGCCTTGGAGGCGTGGTAGGAATAGGTTTCCTGCGGGTTCAGCCGGATGCCGTCGATCGAGGCGATGTTGATCACCTTGGCCGGCCGCTCGTGCGTGCCCGCCTTCTTGAGGGCGCCGTGCAGGGCCTGGGTCAGGAAGAAGGGCGACTTCAGGTTCAGGTTCAGCACTTTGTCCCAGCCGCTCTCGGGGAATTCGTCGAAGGCCGCGCCCCAGGCCGCGCCGGCGTTGTTGACCAGGATGTCGACCTTGTCCTCATGCTCCAGGTAGCGGGCGACGAAGGATTTGATCCCGTCCAGGGTCGACAGGTCCTGCGGTAGCGAGATGCAGTTGGGGCCCAGTTCGGCGGCGGTCTCATCGCACTGAGCGGGCTTGCGCGAGGTTATGTAGACCCGGGCAGCGCCGGCCTCGAGGAAGCCGCGGGCGATCATCTTGCCGATGCCGCGCGAGCCGCCGGTGACGATGGCTATGCGGCCCTTCAGAGAAAACATGTCGAGCATCATTGGCGCTTCCCCTTGCCCAGATTGACAGTGACGCGGCGAGCGCCGCTGCAGGCTTGCAAATCCCCTCGCACATTTGACTTGGAGGGGTCCAGCGTGGCCTGTAACAAGCGTTTGAATTTTGCGGAGACCGCCTGTCTGAAGGCGCGGGCCGCGAGGCGAATTCCAGGGAGCCCAGCATGACCGAGATCAATTCGGTGACCACCCTCACCCGCGACGGTGACATCGCGATCATCACGCTGAACTCGCCGCCGGTGAATGCGCTGTCGGCCAAGGTCCGCGAAGGCCTGTTCGAGGGTTTCAAGGCGGCGGGCGCGTCCGACGCCAAGGCCATCGTGCTGATCTGCGAAGGCCGCACCTTCATCGCCGGCGCCGACATCACCGAGTTCGGCGGGGCCATGGCCGGCCCCAGCCTCTTCGACGTGCAGGACATGATGGAGAGCTCGCCAAAGCCGGTTGTGGCCGCGATCCATGGCACGGCGCTGGGTGGCGGCCTGGAGGTCGCGCTCTGCGCCCACTATCGCGTGGCCGTCCCCTCCGCCCGCGTGGGCCTGCCCGAAGTGGCGCTGGGTCTCCTGCCCGGCGCCGGCGGCACGCAACGGCTGCCGCGCATCGTGGGCGTCGAGGCCGCACTCGACATGGTCACCTCCGGCCGCCACGTGCCCGCCAAGCAGGCGCTCGCCGTGGGCCTGGTCGACGAGATCGTCGAGGAGGGCAAGCTCAAGGAAGGCGCGCTGGCCTTCGCCCGCAAGGCGGTCGCCGAGGGAAAGCCGCTGGTGAAGGTGCGCGACAACAACGCCAAGCTCGAGGCCGCCAAGGGCCACCCCGAGATCTTCGCCGAGTTCCGCAAGGCCAATGCGCGCAGGTTCCGCGGGTTCATGGCCCCGGAGAACAACATCAAGGCGGTCGAGGCCGCGGTAAACTCCGCCAGCTTCGACGAGGGCCTGAAGGCCGAGCGCAAACTCTTCGGCGAGCTGATGATGGGCGCCCAGTCGGCGGCGCAGCGCTACTACTTCTTCGCCGAACGCCAGGCCAACAAGATTCCCGACGTGCCGGATGACACGCCGGTGCGTCCGATCAAGAAGGTCGGCATCATTGGCGCCGGCACCATGGGCGGCGGCATCGCCATGAACTTCGCCAACGTCGGAATCCCGGTGGTGATCGTCGAGCAGGAGCAGGCGCCGCTGGACCGGGGGCTGAAGGTGATCCGCGGCAACTACGAGCGCTCGCGCAGCGCGAAGCCCGAGGAGACCGAGCTGCGCATGGGCCTGATCACCGGCTCGCTCTCGATGGAGGAAGCCTTCAAGGACGTCGACCTGGTGATCGAGGCGGTCTTCGAGCGCATGGACGTCAAGAAGGCGATCTTCGAGCGGCTGGACGCCATCTGCAAACCCGGCGCGATCCTGGCCACCAACACCTCGGGCCTGAACATCGACGAGATCGCCTCGGTGACGAAGCGGCCGCAGGACGTGATCGGCCTGCACTTCTTCTCGCCGGCCAATGTCATGAAGCTGCTGGAGATCGTCCGCGCCGACCACACGGCCAAGGACGTGATCGCCACCTCGATGAAGCTCGCCAAGCAGATCGGCAAGATCGCCGTTCTGGTGGGCGTCACCCCCGGCTTCGTGGGCAACCGCATCCTCGGCCAGCGCCAGCGCGAGGCGCAGAAGCTGGTGATGGAGGGCGCCATGCCCTGGGACATCGACCGCGTGCTCTACGACTTCGGCTTCCCCATGGGCCCGTTTGCGATGAGCGACCTGGCCGGCCTCGACATCGGCTGGGTGAAGGAGAAGTCCAAGGGCGAGACCATCCGCGACGTGCTCTGCGAGATGGACCGGCGCGGACAGAAGACCGGCGCCGGCTACTATGACTATGACGAAAACCGCAATGCCAAGCCCAGCCCCGTCACCGAGAAGATCATCAACGACTTCATCGTCAAGTCCGGCGCCAACCCGCGCAAGATCTCCGACGAGGAGATCCTCGAGCGCTGCATCTATCCGATGATCAACGAGGGCGCGAAGATCCTCGAAGAAGGCAAGGCCATCCGTCCCTCCGATGTCGATGTGGTCTGGGTCAACGGCTACGGCTGGCCGGTCTACCGCGGCGGGCCGATGCACTACGGCGACCAGGTCGGCCCCGACAAGGTGCTGGCCAAGATGAAGGAATTCCAGGCCACCATGGGCGATACCTTCAAGCCCTCGGCCCTCCTGGAAAAGCTCGTCGCCGACGGCAAGAAGTTCTCCGACATCAAGGCCTGATTTCCCTCCCCGAATGGGGAGGGTGGCGAGCGAAGCGAGACGGGTGGGGAATGATGGATCATCCCCATCGTTGGCTTCCGGCCCACACTTCCCCACCCTGCCCACTGCGTGGGCTGTCCCTCCCCATCAGGGAAGGGAAGATCGAAAGGACACCTCCCCATGCGTGAAGCCGTCATCGTCGCCGCCCGCCGCACCGCCATCGGCAAGGCCTACCGCGGCGCGTTCAACAACACCTACGGCGCGACGCTCGGCGCTCACGCCATCTCCGCCGCCGTCGAACAGGCCGGGATCGACCCGGGCGAGATCGACGACATCGCCATGGGCTGCGCCCTGCAGCAGGGGACCACGGGCAACAACATCGCCCGCCAGGCGGCCTTGCGCGCAGGCCTGCCCAACACCGTCTCGGGCATGACCATCGACCGGCAATGCTCGTCGGGCCTGATGGGCGTGGCGACCGCGGCCAAGTACATCATCAACGACGGCGCCCCCATCGCCATGGGCGCGGGCATCGAATCCATCAGCCTCGTGCAGAACGGCAATATCAACGGCTTCATGGCTGTCGATCCCTGGCTGAAGGAGCATGTGCCGGAACTGGGCACGTCCATGCTGGAGACCGCCGAGATCGTGGCCGAGCGCTACGGCGTCAGCCGCGAGGCGCAGGACGAATATGCGCTGCAGTCCCAGCAGCGCACCGGCCAGGCCCAGTCGGAAGGCCGTTTCGACCGCGAGATCGCGCCCATGACCACCATCATGAAGGTGCTGGTCAACAAGCAAACTGGTGAAACCGAGGACAAGGAAATCACCATCGGCGCCGACGAGGGCAACCGTCCGCAGACCACGCTGGCCGACCTGCAGAAGCTGCAGCCGGTGTTCAAGGGCGGACGCTATGTGAAGGAAGGCAAGTACGTCACCGCCGGCAACGCCTCGCAGCTCTCCGATGGCGCCGCGGCGGTCCTGATGATGGAGCGCAAGGAAGCCGAAAAGCGCGGGCTGGAGGCGCTGGGCGCCTATCGCGGCATGGCCGTGGCCGGCTGCGGCCCGGAGGAAATGGGCATCGGCCCAGTGTTCGCGATCCCCAAGCTCCTGGAGCGCAACGGCCTGAAGATCGACGACATCGACATCTGGGAGCTGAACGAGGCCTTCGCCTCCCAGGCGCTCTATTGCCGCGACAAGCTGGGCATCGACCCGGCGAAGTTCAACGTCTCCGGCGGCGCGATCTCCATCGGCCACCCCTACGGCATGACCGGCGCCCGCTGCACCGGGCACCTGCTGTACGAAGGCAAGCGCCGTAAGGCCAAGTACGGCGTCGTCACCATGTGCATTGGCGGCGGCATGGGCGCGGCAGGATTGTTTGAAATCTTCTAGGCTTCGACCGCCACCGAAACGTGGAAGGGCCGCCTGCGACGGCGGCCCTTTTGCTAGGCGGCCTCCGCGTCGATCTGCGCGAAGGTCAGGCCCTTGGTCTCGCGGGCGAGGATGGTGGCGATCAGGCTCACCGCGCAGGCGCCGGCCAGATAGAGCGAGATCGGCAGGGTCGAATGAAACTGCTTGAACAGCGCCAGCGAGATGACCGGCGCCCATGACCCCGCGACGATCGAGGTCACCTGGTAGCAGAGCGAGGCGCCGGAATAGCGGACGCGGGTCGGGAAGAGCTCGGAGATCACCGCGCCCTGCGGCCCGTTCATGGCGCTGTGCACCAGCAGGCCGACGACGATGGCGGCGATGATCAGGCCGGGCGACCTGGTGTCCAGCAGCGGGTAGAAGGCGAAGGCCCAGATGACGAGGCCGCTGGCCCCGAAGGCGTAGACCGGCCGCCTCCCGATCCGGTCCGATAGCAGCGCCCACAGCGGCATCGAGACCGTGGCGACCAACGCCCCGGCCAGCACCCCGTTCAGCGCCACCGAGCGCGACAGGTGCAGCATCTCGGTGACGTAGGTGATGGCGAACGCCGTCATCAGGTAGAAGGAAATGTTCTCCCCGAACTTCATCGCGCCCCCCAGCACGACGCGGCCCGGCATCCGGCGCAGGACTTCCAGCACCGGGGCGGCGTGAGCGCCTTCGGCGGCGGTTTCCACGGCCGCCTCGAACACCGGGCTCTCGACCAGCGACATCCGCGCCCAGAGCCCGATGCCGATCAGCACGAAGGACAGAAGGAACGGGATGCGCCAGCCCCAGGCCAGGAAGTCGGCCGGATTGAGCGTCGCGGCCAGCACCGCCAGGACGGCGGTGGCCAGGAAGTTGCCGAGGCCCCCGCCCGCCTGGGTGATGCCGGTCCAGAGGCCCCGATGTTTCGCCTCGCCGAACTCGGCGCTCATCAGGATCGCCCCGCCCCACTGGCCGCCGAGGCCGAAGCCCTGCACCAGCCTGAGGATCACCAGCAGCGTCGGCGCCAGCACGCCCACCTGATTGAACGTGGGCAGGAGGCCGATCAGGAAAGTCGCCGTCCCCATCAGGAGCAGGCTGATGATCAAGAGGCGCTTGCGCCCGATGCGGTCGCCGAAGTGGCCGAAGATGATCCCGCCGACCGGCCGGGCCATGAAGCCCACCGCATAGGTCGAGAAGGCGAACATGGTCCCGGTCAGCGGATCGGAGTTCGGGAAGAACACCTTGTTGAACACCAGCGCCGCGGCGGTGCCGTAGAGCAGGAAGTCGTACCACTCGACGGTGGTGCCGATGGCGCTGGCGATCATCACGCGGCGGCGCAGCGCCGCCGACGGCGGGATCCGGGCGATGGGCTGGGCCGAGGCCGCGACAGTGGCGGTCATGCGAAGCTGTCGATCTCGGCGAACGTCAGCCCTTTGGTCTCGCGGGCCTTCAGGGCCGAGAACGCGCTGATCGACCCGGCGATGGCCAGGTAGATGGCGATCGGAACCCACGACTTGAACCGATCCAACAGGAAGAGTGCGATGATCGGCGCCAGCGAGCCCGCGAAGATCGAGGTCGCCTGATAGGCCAGCGAGGCGCCGGAATAGCGCATCCGCGTTGGGAAAAGCTCGGCGATGAACGCAGCCTGCGGCGCATACATCAGGGCGTGGCAGAGGAGCCCGCCGATGATGGCGACGATGATCAGCGGCGTCTGGCCCGTGTCGATCAGGCGGAAGAAGACGAAGCCCCAGACCGCGATGCCGGCGGCGCCCAGGAAGTACAGCGGGCGGCGGCCCACCTTGTCGGAGAGGGTCGCGAAGATCGGGATCGCCACGATCTCGACCGCGGTGCCGATCAGCATGGCGTTCAGCGCCGTCGCCCGTGTCAGATGGGCGTGGTCGACGATGTAGGTGAGGCCAAAGGTGGTGATGACGTAGAAGCTGATGTTCTCCGCCACCCGCAGGCCCGCGCCGATGGCCAGCCCGCCCGGCCGCTCGCGAATGGCGTCCATCACCGGCATCTTCGGCGGCGCGCCGGCGTCGTCCAGCGCCTTCTGGAAGAGCGGGCTTTCGGCCAGACTGATCCGCACCCAGTAGCCGATAACCACCAGCACCCCGGACAGCAGGAACGGCACGCGCCAGCCCCAGGCCAGGAAGTCGGCGTTGGACTGGATCGCCGACATGATGGCCAGCACGCCCGCCGCCAGCAGATTGCCGGCCGGAACCCCCGCCTGCGGCCAGCCGGCCCAGAAGCCGCGCCGCTTGGCGTCGCCATATTCGGTGACCATCAGGACGGCGCCGCCCCACTCGCCGCCGACCGCGAAACCCTGCGCCAGGCGCAGCAGCACCAGCCCCAGCGGCGCGAAGAGCCCCACCTCGTTGAAGGTCGGCAGGACCCCGATCAGCATCGACGAGCCGCCCATCAGGAGCAGGCTCATCATCAGCAGCTGCTTGCGCCCGATCCGATCGCCGAAGTGGCCGAACACCAGCCCGCCCAGCGGCCGGGCCAGGAAACCCAGGGCATAGGTGGCGAAGGAGAGCAGGACGCCGGTGGTGGGGTCGGCCTGCGGGAAGAACAGCTTGCCGAACACGAGCGCCGAGGCCGAGCCGTAGAGGAAGAAATCGTACCACTCGATGGTGGTGCCGATCATCGAGGCCAGCACCACCTTGCGCAGGCTGGCGGTGGGCGCGGGCGTCCCGGGGCTGATGGTGCTCAACGAAGTCCCTCCCGAGGCCATCCCGCTCTGTCGGCGGGTTCATGGAGAGTGGAGCGCGGATGAGCG
>PLEH01000126.1 GCA_003136395.1 Phenylobacterium sp. | reverse complement strand
GCCGGATGACCGCCGACCTCGAGGCCGCCTGGGACGTCTGCCGGGAAATCCAGGTGCGCAACGGCGTGGCCAATGACGCCGACCGCACCGTCCACCACCTGATCGGCATCAAGCCCAGCTTCCTGGAATACCTCGACGAGAGCGAGGCGCTGGACCCCTGCCTCGAGGCCTATTTCGGCGGCCGCTACATCCTAAATTCCTTCGGCGGCGCGATCAACACCCGCGGCCGGACCTCCTATGCCCAGCGGATCCACCGCGACATCCGCTCCTATTCCGGCGAGATGCCGCTCCTGCTCAACACCCTGGTGATGCTGGACGCCTTCACGCCCGAGAACGGCGCGACCTACATGCTGAGCGGATCGCACAAGGCCGCCGAAAAGCCGTCGGACGAGGACTTCTACGCCGGCGCCGAGCGCGCGGTCGGCCCGGCCGGCAGCGTTCTCGTCTTCAACTCCAACGTCTGGCATGCCGGCGGGAACAACACGACGGACCACACGCGCCGGTCGGTCACGCCGATGTATTGCCGGCCCTTCATCAAACAGCAGTGCGACTATCCGCGGGTGCTTGGCTACGACGCCGGCGCATCGCTCAAGCCGTACACACGCCAGGTCGTCGGCTACAACGCCCGCGTCCCGGCCAACCTGGATGAATGGTACCAGCCGCCCGAGCGGCGCATGTACCGGGGCGACCAGGGATGACCGCCGCGCGCGACCTGAACCTCGAGTTCGCCGACACCGAGGCGCGCAAGTACGCCTACGACTTCGACTATCGGATGCACGGCTACATGCTGCGCGCCTTCGAGGGAAAGCTCCCGGCCGGCCGGGCGCTGGAACTGGGCTGCTTCGAGGGCGAGTTCACCAAGCGGCTGGCCGCGATCTACCCCGACCTCACCACCGTGGAGGGCTCCAGCGAGCTGATCGCCATCGCCCGCGCCGCAGCGCCGGCGGGGGTGAACTTCGTGCTCAGCCGCTTCGAGGACTTCGAGCCCGACCTGCCCTTCGACGCCGTCTTCCTGACCCACACCCTGGAACACCTGGACGAGCCGGTGGAGCTCCTGCGCAGGATCGGCGGCTGGCTAACGCCCACGGGCCGCCTGTTCCTGGTGGTTCCCAACGCGCACGCCGCCTCGCGCCAGATCGCGGTCGCCATGGGTCTGATCCCCTATCCGACCGCCGTCACGCCGGGCGAGCACGAGCACGGCCACCGGCGCACCTATGACCTGGCCGCATTGACCGCCCACGTCGCCGAGGCGGGGCTGGGCGTGATCGACATGGGCGGGGTGTTCTTCAAGCCCTTCGCCAACTTCCAGTTCGACAAGCTGATCGCCAGCGGCGCCGTCGGCGAGGACTACCTCGAAGGCTGCTTCAAGCTGGGCGCGCTCTACCCCGACCTTTGCGCCAGCATCTACGCCATCTGCGCCCCGCCCGGCGCCGGAGACCCCGCATGACGCATCCCGCCCGCCTCGCAACGCCAGGGACCCGCCCGCATGTCGACCGCGAGACCTACCTCAAGCAGGGTTACGTCATCGTCCGCGGCGCCCTCGACACCGCCGCCCTGGCGGCGATCAACACCGAGATCAGCGAACTCTTCGGGGCGCCCCTGCGCCGCCTGCGCCTGCCGGTGGACAGCGGCGGCTCGCGCGAAGCGGTCCAGGCCAACGCCGCGCGCCTGCTGGCCATCGACGTCGAGGCCTATATCAACACCGCCCGCATGACCCAGATGCTGGCCTCCGCCCACCAGTTGATGGCGTCGGACGCCATCGTCGACATCGTGCGCGCCCTGGGCCTCAGCTTTCCCGTCATCTCGACGCGGCTCTCCAACCACATCATGTCCGACGTCCTGCGTATCCCCGGCGGCTACCACAAGTCGCCGCCGCACCAGGACTGGCGCAGCATGCAGGGCAGCCTGGACTCTGTCGTCCTGTGGGCGCCGACCACGCCGGTCACCGAACACTCGCACCCGCTGCAGGTGGCGCCCGGCTCGCACCTCCTGGGCCTGCTCGACACCGTGGAGCACATCATGACGCCGATGGTCAGCGACCCGCGCATCACCGAGGACAGCTACGTCTCCCTGCCCATGCAGCCCGGCGACGTGGTGGCCTTCTCGTCGTTCCTGGTGCACCGCACGGGCGAGACCGGCGACGGCCAGGTGCGCATCGCCTTCAGCACCCGCTACAACAACGCCGAGGAACCGACCTACGTCGCGCATGGCTACCCGACGCCCTACAAATATTCCTACCGCACCGACCTGATGGTTCCGGACTTCCCCAAGCTTGCGGACATCGCGCGCATCTTCCCCGATGCCGCCGCCGGGGACTGACCGCCGGCCATGGCGGCCATCGCGATCATGCAGCCCTATTTCCTGCCCTATGCCGGCTATTTCCGGCTGGTCGCGCAGACCGACATCTTCGTCATCTACGACTGCGTGCAGTTTCCGCGGCGCGGCTGGGTGCATCGCAACAAGCTCGTCGACGCCCAGGGCCAGGAACAGTGGCTCACCCTGCCGCTCGCGCCAGCGCCACAGGACACTCTGATCCGCGACCTGGCGTTTCCCGAGGGCGCGGCCGCGACCCTGGCCGAGCGCCTGCGGCCCTTTCCGGTGGCGGCGCGGCTGGGGTCGCACACGCCCCTGCTTGAGCGGGTCCGTCGCGTGGAGGGACGGCCGGTCGACTACATCGGCGGCCTTCTGGAGGAAGCCACGCGGCTGCTGCAGCTGCCCTGGAACGTTGTGCGGTCCTCGTCGCTGGAGGTGGCGGACCATTTCCGCGGCCAGGCGCGCATCCTGGAGATCGCGCGGCGGTTGGGCGCCACGCGCTACGTCAACGCTCCGGGGGGGCGCGACCTCTATGAGACCGCAGCCTTCGCCGAGGCGGGGATCGAGCTCAGCTTCCTGGAGCCCTGGGCCGGCGCCGGCGGCTCGATCCTGCAGCGGCTCGCCGACGACGACCTGCCCGCGCTCGCCGATCAAGTGCGGCATGGTTAACGCCTCATCAATCGGGCCCGCCGATAGTCGCCGCGCAGGATCCGGAGACATTGATGAGCGCGCTGGCGGCCCTGGACGGCCCGGAGACCACCGATCGGCTGGCGCAGGGCCTGGCTGCATTCCAGGCCGGTGATTTCCCGGCTGCCATCGGGCACTTCCAGACGCGGGTCATGCAGGCCCCCGACGACTTCGAGGCGCGCTACTGGCTGGCCAGCGCCGCGGGGGCGGCCGGCGCGACCGACGAGGCCGCCGGGATCCTGAGCGACGCGCGCGCCGTGCACGCCCAGGCCTTCCTGGCCGCCGGCGGCGTCGACATCATCCGCCTGCGGACCGACAAGGCCTACGCCTTCCAGGTTGGCAACAACTGCTACGCCCAGAAATTCATGGCCGCCGCCAGCGACTGCTTCGGTCGCGCGCTGGACTTCGACAACCTCGATTCGACCGTGATGCTGAGCTACGGCCTGTCCCTGCAGCATCAGGGGCGCGTCAAGGAAGCTGTCGACGTCTTCACCGCCGCCTCGGAGGTGTTCTCGATCCCCTCGGTGCACCAGTTCCTGCTCTATCCGCTGTTCTGCGTGGAAGACCGGATGGCGCGGGTCTCGGCGGCGAGCCGCCGGTGGGGCCAGCTCTATGCCCCGCCGCCGGATGCGCCCCCGCCGCCCTTCGCCAACGCGCGCACCGCCGACCGGCGCCTGCGGATCGGCTATGTCGGTCCGAGCTTCACCCGCAACCAGGTCGCCCCCTCCACCGTGCCGGTGTTCGAGGCCCATGACCCCAAGGCCGTGCAGGTCTTCCTCTACACCCCCGACCCCGCGGCCGAGGGCCCGCTCCCGGACAGCTGCACCGTGCGCAAGATCGGCGGTCTCAGCGACGAGGACGCCGCGGCGCTGATCCGCCGCGACCGCATCGACATCCTGGTGGACGTCTGGGGACACACGGCCGGCAGCCGCCTGCGGATGTTCACCCTCAAGCCGGCGCCGGTGCAGCTCGGCTGGATCAACTTCATGCAGTCCACGGGCCTGACCTGCATGGACTACGTCATGCACGCCGACTCCATGGAGGTCCCCGGCACCGAAGCCTATTTCACCGAGGAGATCTGGCGGACCGGCGAGATCATGGCGCCCTACCGGCCCGGACCCGACCGGCATCCGCCGGTCCCCACCCCGGCGCTCAAGAACGGCTTCGTCACCTACGGCTCGTTCAACAATCCGGTGAAGCTCAACGACGCCACCGTCGCAGCCTGGGCCGCGATCCTCAAGGCCCGGCCGAACGACCGCCTGGTTCTCAAGTACGGGCTGTTCGTCGATCCGGTGCTGCAGCGGGTCACCCAGGCCCGGTTCGCCGCGCACGGCGCGCGGCCGGACCAGCTGGAGTTCCGCGGCCACACCACGGGTGCGGACTACACCCGCGAGTTCCTGGACATCGACTTGGCGCTCGACCCCTCGCCGGTCCCGGGCGGCACGACGACGGTCGACGCCATCGCCAACGGGACGCCGGTCCTGGTCCTGAAGGGGGACGACTTCTACGCCCGCACGCCGCTTCCGCTGCTGCTGCCGTGCGGCCTCGGCGAGCTGGTGGCCGAAAGCTGGGACGACTACGTGGCAAAGGCGCTCGCGCTCACCGCCGACGTGACCGCCCTGGATGCGCTTCGCGCCCGCATCCGCCCGGCCTTCGACAATTCGCCGTATCGCGACGAGTTGGGATTCACGCGGCGCCTGGAGGCGGACTACCGCAGGATGTTCCAGATCTGGCTGGACAAGACCGCCTAGCGGTTCAGGCCTTGAGGACCGTATTGCTCTTGATCGCCGCCGAGCCGTCGGCGGCCAGGTCGGCGCGGGTCGAGACCATGCTGAGCGGGCCCCGCAGCTTGGCGTTCACTTCGTCCATGCCGCTGGGTCCCGCGCCCTTGCGCGCGATCAGGTAGCGCAACGAGATGCGCTCGTGGTCGGCGGCGTCGGGCTGGGTGCCGTGCAGGGTGCAGGCGTGCCACATGGCCGCGAAACCCGTGTCGCCGGTGAGGATCTTCTGCCGGGCCACGACCTCGCCGTGCTCTGCGTTCACATAGAGCCAGTCCCTGTCGCCGATGCGGGTCAGGTTGTGCGGGAAGACCGAGCCGCCGAGCGCATGGCTGCCTTCCAGGAGGTAGAGCGGCGCGTCGGCCCGGGTGACCGGATGCAGGTAGATGTAGAGGGTCAGGAAGTCGGCCTCGCGGGCCTTGTAGTCGATCAGGTCCTGGTGGAAGTCGATGCCGTAGAAATAGGTCACATCGCGATATTGCGGGCGGACGTAGGCGCCCAGGTTGTTCACCGGGTTGCCGAGGATGCGCTGCTTCAGCCACTCGGGCACCGAGCCGGCCGGCACGCCGCAGACCACCTTCTTGTTGAGGGTCTCGTAGTCCGGGCCCAGCAGGGCGGTGACGCCCGCCACGATCTGCGGGTCCTGCTCCACGAAGGCGAGGTGGTCCTCCAGGCCCTCCAGCAGGTTGCGGCCGGGGCGCGGATTGACGCCAGTGTACTGCGGGTCGGCGTCGAAGGCCTCCTCGGTGAGGAACAGGCTCGCGCCAAAGTCGCGGGTCGCGCGGATGCGGGCCAGGAGGTCGGCGCAGGCGCGCGGGTCCACCGGCTGGTCGAAAAGGTGCGCGCCATCGCGGATGAAGTCCTCGACGACGGTCTCGGCCAGGGGTGGCGCGAGATCGCGCGGTCTCGGCAGGGCGCTCATGGCACGGTCTCCGGCATCGGAGAAGCAGGCCGCGATTTGGCTTAATCCGCGGTTACCTTGAAGCTATTTCAGCATGTCCCAGGCCAGCGGCTCGCCACGGGTGAGGTCGCGGGCGGCGCGGCGGCCGAGGACTTCGTCCAGGTGGGCCGGCGGCAGGCCGTTGCCGGGACGGACCGAGCGGACGTTGGCGCGGCTGAGCAACTCGCCCGCCTTCACGTCGGCTGTGACGTAGAGCGAGCGGCGGAACTGTCGGTTGGCCCGTTCCGAGCCCAGGAGGTCGTAGTGGGCGCGGCCGAGCGCCGTCCAGGCGTCCTTGCAGTCGCGGACCAGCGCGGTGAATTCCGCCGGCTCCAGGCTGAAGGCCGCGTCCGGGCCGCCGTCGGACCGCGCGAGCGTGAAATGTTTCTCGATGACGCTGGCGCCCATGGCGATGGCCGCCACCGAGGCCGCCGTGCCGTGGGTGTGGTCGGAAAGGCCGACGGGGCTCGAAAACCGCCCCGCCATGTCGGCGACCGTGCGCACATTGGCGTCGGCGAGCTCGGCCGGGTAGCTGGAGACGCAGTGCAGCAGCACGACGCCGGCCGCGCCCGCCTCCAGCGCCGCGGTGCGGGCGGCCTCGATCTCGGCCAGGTTGGCCATGCCGGTGGAGATGATCAGCGGCTTGCCCTGCTTCGCGGCGTATCGGATCAGCGGCAGGTCGACGGCCTCGAAGGAGGCGATCTTGTAGGCCGGGGCGCCGAGACCGGCGAGCAGGTCGACGGCGGTCTCGTCGAAGGGACTGGAGAAGAGCGTGACCCCCCGCTCGGCGGCGCGGGCGAACAGCGCCGGGTGCCACTCATAGGGTGTCTGGGCCTCGCGGTAGAGCTCATGCAGGCTGCGCCCGTCCCAAAGGCCGCCGGTGATGCGGAACTCGGGGCGATCGACGTCGAGCGTGATGGTGTCGGCGGTGTAGGTCTGGACCTTGATCGCGTCGCAGCCTGTAGCGGCCGCCGCGTCGATCAGGCTGAGGGCCCGCTCGAGGCTGCCGTTGTGGTTCCCCGACAATTCGCAGATCACGTAGGGCGGGTGGTCCGCCCCGATCCTGCGGCCGGCGATCTCGATTTCTGGCGAGGCGCTCATCGCCGCGAGCTTAGCGTCGGCGGCTGAAACGGGCGTTAACTAAAAGCCCGCGTCAAAGCAAAGACGGCGGCGGCAGTTCCGGGGCGGTCTGCTGCTTGGCGCCGACGAGGACGCCGAGCGCGATCCCCGTGCCGAGGCCCACCATGGCCACCCCCGAGAACAGCCGCAGTCCCAGACCGAGCGCGACACCCGCGCCCAGTGCTGCGCCCACCAAGCCAATCACGCCGGCGGTTTTCAATTCGGCTTGCATGCAGAGCTCCAGAATCGCACCTACATTAAGAGACATGTCCCAGGATCGTTCCGCTCCCCATCCCGAAGCTCGCCCCGAAGCTCGTCGGGTCCGCTGCCTGATCGTTGGATCGGGCCCCGCCGGCTACACCGCCGCGGTCTACGCCGCGCGCGCCCTGCTGAACCCCGTGCTGATCCAGGGGATCCAGCCTGGGGGACAGCTCACGATCACGACAGATGTCGAGAACTATCCGGGTTTCGCCGAGGTCATCCAGGGCCCCTGGCTGATGGACCAGATGCAGGCCCAGGCCGAGCACGTGGGGGCCGAGATCGTCAACGACATCGTACTTTCCGCCGACCTGTCGAAGCGCCCGTTCCGCCTGACGACGGACTCGGGCCAGGTATGGCTGGCCGAGACGCTGATCATCTGCACCGGAGCCCAGGCCAAATGGCTGGGTATCCCCTCCGAGCAGAAATTCCAGGGCTTCGGCGTCTCGGCCTGCGCCACCTGCGACGGGTTCTTCTACCGCGGCAAGCAGGTCGTGGTGGTGGGCGGCGGCAACACGGCGGTCGAGGAGGCGCTGTTCCTGACCAATTTCGCCTCCAAGGTCACCGTCGTGCACCGCAAGGACGAGTTCCGGGCCGAGAAGATCCTGCAGGAGCGGCTGTTCGCGCACCCGAAGATCGAGGTGGTCTGGGAGCATATGGTCGACGAGGTCGCCGGCTCCACGGATCCCATGGGCGTCACCGGCGTCAGGCTGAAGAACGTCAAGACCGGCGAAACGAAGGACCTCTCCTGCGACGGGGTCTTCATCGCCATCGGCCACGCGCCGGCCTCGGAACTCTTCAAGGGCCAGTTGGCGATGGACGCGTCAGGCTATCTCGATGTGAAGCCCGGAACGGCCTCCACAGCCATCGAAGGCGTCTATGCGGCCGGCGACGTCACCGATGACATCTACCGCCAGGCGGTGACCGCCGCCGGCATGGGCTGCATGGCGGCGCTCGAGGCGGTGCGGTTCCTGGCCGAGGAGGACCATCGAGCCGCGCACCACCCGATCAGCCACCACGAAGCCGAGAAGATCGGCGTCTGGTAGCGCGGCGATGATCCGCTACGCCAAGGCTGGCGATCATGACGCCATCGCCGACGTCTTGACCGCGGCGTTCGGGCGGACGGACGAGGCCGCGCTCGTGGCGAGACTGCGGGCTGACGAAGATGTCCTCTTCGAACTGGTCGCCGAAGAAGAGGGTCAGGTCGCCGGACATATCCTCTTCAGCCGCCTGTGGGCCGACCGGTTCGAGCTCTATGGCGCCTTGGCCCCGTTGGCCGTGCATCCGAGCCGGCATCGGCAGGGCCTGGGTTCGAAACTGGTCCGCAGCGGCCTGGAGTGCGCGCGCGAATTCGGCTGCTTCGGCCTGCTGGTGCTGGGCGATCCGGCCTACTATGGCCGTTTCGGCTTTTCGGCGGCGGCGGCCGGCGAGGTGATCGCGCCCTATCGGGGCCTGGCGGCCTTCCAGGCGCTGGCGCTGGAGGACAACGCCTTCAACGGCGCGGTGAGCGTCGCCTATCCAGACGCCTTCGGAGGCGCGCCCTCCGAACCGCTCTAGGCGCCGTCAGCCGCCGGCGTTCGCCCCGTCCTGACCCGTGGCCTTTGGCGCGGCGGCCGGCTTGGGCGCGGCCACGACGGCCGAGGCGTCCTGGCCTTTTTCCATGACCGCGAGGCTGTCATTGATGCGCTTGATCTCATCCGGCGTCGGCTGACGGCGGGCCGGGTAGAGGGCTCCCGCGATCCGCGAGCGCTCTGCGCCGGCGGTGCTGGGATCGGCGACGACGTAGGTCTCAACCACGCCGGCGACCGCGAGGGTGACCTTGCGCTCGACCGGGGCCTGGGCCGCGAGGTAGCCCTGGGTGCGGGGATCGAGGCTGGCGAGGAGCGCCGGCGACAGTTCGGACTCGCGGCCCATGTAGTGGCCGTTGAAGGCCGGCGGTTCGCCCCAGGGCCCTGTCCAGCGATAGAAGATGTGCTGGCCCACCTGGGTCATCTTGACCAGCGTCGGCGCCCAGTACGGGATCACATAGGCCGCGTGATAGTGGGTGGCCGACCCCACGTCCTTGTCGACGAAGCCCGCCAGGGCGCGCTTGGCCACGTCCTGGGCCTGGCGCCACAGCGCCGCCTGCGGCTGCCAGCGCAGCGCGCCATCGCAGGTGAAGGTGAACTGGCAGCCAGTGGGCCGGGCCGAGCCCTGGTAGACCACGCCGCAGACCGACTTCGGATAGGCCGGGTGGCGCAACCGGTTCAGCACCACCTGGGCCACGGCCTGCTGGCCGCGGACCGGCTCGCGGGCGGCTTCGTAATAGATCGCCTGGGTCATGCAGTGGAGCGCGCGCGCGCTGTCGTCCGCGTCGGCGTTCAGCACGAAGGGCCTCATCGGCCGGATCGGCAGCCCGGCGAAGGGGCGCAGCTTGTTCAGCGCCACGGCGTCGTCGCCCTGTTCCAGCGGGATGCCGAGATCGGGGACCTGGCGAAGGTCGAGATTGCTCCAACCCAGCGGCCGGCCCCAGAGGTCAGCGTGGCGCAGGCCCGGATCGTACCGCATCGCCAGGTCACGCAGCGCCGGATCGAAGTGGGCGGTGACGGCGATCAGGGCCGGATCGGAAAAACCGCGGGCCGCCAGCAACTGAACCTCAGGCGTCGAGGCATGCCTGGGCGCCGGCGCGCAGGCGCACAGCGTGGCCACCGCCAGGGCCGTCACCAAGCCGGCGCGGCGCCATATGTCGAAAAGGCCTTGGATCTTGTCGTCTTCCCTGTTTCAGCCCTGCTGCTGTCTTCCTGAGATAGTTACGGGTCGCGTCGCGGGTTAGGCCGCAAACGGGCCAAAAGATGCTCAAGCGGCGCCGGAACGGAACACCTCCGCCAGGCGGCCTAGGCTCATATCCTCGGTTGCGCCTCGCCGCCAGCACTCCCGTTCTGGCGCTTGCCAGGCCCATCTTGCAGATTGCGTGCCGATGAAGCCCGGGATGGCGCCCCGGAGCGGCGGGTCCGGCGTTTCCATGACTTGCGCCCGCCGAGGATCGGTTTATATGTGGTCCGTCTCTTTTGCTCGAATTGAGCATAAGAGGCGGAACAGAGCGCCAGGGGGCCCCCGAAACCTTGGGTGAATGGGGCCTCGTCTGGCGTCTTTTTAGGCCGAAGAAATGCTCATTTTGAGCATAAGGAGGCTCCGATGGCCGCCGACGGGTTCCAGTTCGCCTTCACGCCCGACGTCGAGGCTCAGACCGCGCCGGTCTGGGAAAAGGTCAAACGCCACATCACGCCGATGGAGTGGCGCGCCCAGGCCCCGCTGATCGCCGCCATCAACCGCCTGAAAATCGAGAAGGACGCGGTGATCCTGGCCCACAACTACATGGTCCCGGAGATCTTCCACGGGGTCGGCGACTACGTCGGCGACAGCCTGGGCCTGGCCAAGGAAGCGGCGAAGTCCAGGGCGCGCGTGATCGTCCAGGCCGGCGTCCACTTCATGGCCGAGACCTCCAAGATCCTCTCGCCGGAAAAGACCGTGCTGATCCCGGACCTGCGGGCCGGCTGCAGCCTCGCGGCCTCGATCACCGGGGCCGACGTGCGCCTGATCAAGCAGCGCTATCCGGGCGTGCCGGTGGTCACCTACGTCAACACCACCGCCGAGGTGAAGGCCGAGACCGACATCTGCTGCACCTCGGCCAATGCCGTCCAGGTGGTCGAGGAGGCCGCGCGCCTGTGGGGCGTGGACCGCGTGATCCTGATCCCCGACGAGTTCCTCGCCCGCAACGTGGCGCGGCAGACCGACGTGCACATCATCGCCTGGCAGGGCCGTTGTGAGGTCCACGAGCGCTTCACCGCCGCGGACATCGCCGAAATCCGCGAGGCCTACCCGGACGCGGAGGTCCTGGCCCATCCGGAATGCCCGGCCGAGGTGATCGCCGCGTCAGACTTTGCCGGATCCACCGCGGCGATGAACGACTACGTCATCACCCGCAAGCCGAAGCGCGTGGTGCTGATCACCGAGTGTTCGATGGCCGACAATGTCGCCGCCGACGCGCCGGACACCGAGTTCGTGCGGCCCTGCGTGCTCTGCCCCCATATGCAGCGGATCACGCTCGGCAATATCTACGAGGCGCTGCTGTACGGGCAGCATGAGGTGACCGTCGATCCGGCGATCGCCGAGCGGGCGCGCCTGGCAGTACAGCGGATGATCGACCTGCCGCCGCCGGCCGTTCCGGCCCGCTATGACCTGGTCAAGGCGCGTCACCACGTTGACGTGGAGCTGATCTGATGCGGCGCCGCGCCCATGACGGCGTGCTGGTGGTGGGCGCGGGGCTGGCGGGCCTCTCCGCGGCGCTGGCCGCCGCGCCACGCAAGGTGCTGGTGCTGACCGACGCGGCTCTCAGCGCTGGCTGTTCCTCGGCCTGGGCGCAGGGCGGCATGGCCGCAGCCCTTATGGACGGCGACAGCCCCGAGGCGCACGCCGCCGACACCATCGCGGCCGGCGCGGGGCTGGTGAACCCGGCCATGGCGCGGCTCCTGACCGAGGAGGGTCCGGCCGCGGTGCGGGCGCTGTCCGACCTCGGCGCCCCGTTCGACCGAACCGCGGACGGCGGCTTCGCCCAGAGCCTTGAGGCGGCCCATTCGCGGCCCCGGGTGGCCCGGGTGAAGGGCGATCAGGCCGGCGCGGCGATCATGGACGCCGTGGTCGCCGCGGTGCTGGCCGCGCCGCACATCGAAGTCTGGACCGGCCATCGGCTGGCGGGCCTGCTGCAGGACGCCGCCGGCCGCGTGCGCGGCGTGGTGGCCGAGCGGGACGGCGCACAGGTCGAAATCACCGCGCCGGCGACGATCCTGGCCACCGGCGGGGTCGGCGGGCTCTACGCCGTCACCACCACGCCGGCCGAACTCGTGGGCGAGGGCCTGGGTCTGGCGGCCCTGGCCGGAGCGGTCATCGCCGATCCCGAGTTTGTGCAATTCCACCCCACGGCGATCGACATCGGCCGCGATCCGGCGCCGCTGGCCACCGAGGCCCTGCGCGGCGAAGGCGCCGTGCTGGTCGACAAGGCCGGGACCCGGTTCATGGCCCGCTATCACCCCGACGCCGAGCTCGCCCCCCGCGACGTTGTCGCCCGCGCCATCCATGCGGAGCGCGAGGCGGGCCGCGGCGCCTTCCTGGACGCCCGTGAGGCGGTGGGCGCGCACTTCCCCGAAGAATTCCCGGCAGTGTTCGCGGCCTGCATGGCCGGCGGCGTCGACCCGCGCGTCCAACCCATCCCCATAGCCCCGGCATGCCACTACCAAATGGGCGGCATCGCCACAGACGCTCAAGGCGCTACGTCCCTCTCAGGCCTTTACGCCGCCGGCGAATGCGCTTCCACCGGGGTGCATGGGGCCAACCGACTGGCGTCCAATTCCCTGCTGGAAGCCGCGGTGTTTGGGGCCCGAGCGGGCCGCGCGGCGGCGCAGGAGATCGACCCGGCGCCGGCCCGGCTCGTCCGCCTGGCGCCGCCTGGCCTGTCCAACCAGGCCCTGCAGGCCCTGCGCCGCGCCATGAGCCGCGACGCCGGCGTGGTGCGCTCGGCCGACGGCCTCCTGCGCCTGCTGGACGAGATCGACGGCCTGGAAGCGCACCATGGCCGCACCGCCTCCTTGGCGGCCGCGCGCCTCATCGCGGCCTGCGCCCTGGCCCGCACCGAAAGCCGCGGCGGCCACTATCGGTCCGACGCCAGCGCAGCGGACGCCATTCCCCGGCGGACCTTTGTCCAGTGGTCCGACCTCCTCCCCGCCAACACCTGGAAACACGCCGCCGAATGACCGAGCCCTTGCCCGATCTGCTCATCGCCCCGATCGTCCGCGCGGCCCTGGCGGAGGATCTGGGGCGGGCCGGCGACGTCACCTCCGAGGCCTGTGTCCCCGCCAATGCGCGGCTGCGCGCCGTATTTGTGGCCCGCAAGGCCGGCGTGATCGCCGGGATGGCGTGCACGCGCCTGGCGATCGCCGAGCTGGATCCGTCAGCCGACTTCAAGGGTGTCGTCGAGGATGGGGCGCGGGTGGGCGCCGGCGAGAAGCTGGCCTGGGTGGATGCCAATGCGCGGGCGCTGCTGAGCGCCGAACGGGTGGGGTTGAACCTCATGGGCCACCTGTCGGGCGTCGCCACCCTGACGCGGGCCTATGTGGACGCCGTCCAGGGCACGGGCGCCATCATCGTCGACACCCGCAAGACGACGCCCGGCCTGCGCGCGCTGGAGAAGTACGCGGTGCGCTGCGGCGGCGGGGTGAACCACCGCTTTGGCCTGGATGACGCGATCCTGATCAAGGACAACCACATCGCCGCCTGCGGCTCGGTCGGCGAGGCGGTGCGGCGCGCCAGGGCCTCGGCCGGCCACCTGATGAAGGTCGAGGTGGAGATCGACGGCCTGGGCCAGCTGGAAGAAGCCCTGAAGTACGGCCCCGACGTGGTGATGCTGGACAACTTCAGCCTGGACGACCTGACCGAGGCGGTGCGCCGCGCCACCGGCCGCGCGGTGCTGGAAGCTTCCGGCGGGGTGACCCTCGACACCGTCCGCGCCATCGCCGAGACCGGGGTGGACGTGATCAGCGTCGGCGCGCTGACCCACTCGGCCAGGGTGCTGGACATCGGCCTGGACGCGGCTTGACGTAGGGGCGCGGCTTGTCGGTCGCGTTCCATCGGTCCACCGTGCCGGCAAGAAGCCGGCAAGAAGAGGGAACGACCGACATGGGCGTTGAAGCGAAGATCGTAGCCGCGGGCGAAGTCCAGCGGATGGCCGAGGTGCTGCGCCGCCAGAAGGCCGCCAACATCCGCGACGGCGCGCCCAGCCTGGAGGTGCGGATCGGCCGGCTCGACCGCGCCATCGGCATCCTGATCAAGCACGAGAACGCCATCGTGGGCGCGCTCACCCGGGACTTCGGCGCCCGCGCGCCGGCGGTCAGCGGCATCACCGACATCGGCGCCTCCCTGGGCCCGCTGAGACACGCCAAAGCCCATCTGAAGAGCTGGATGAAGCCGGAGAAGCGCAAGACGACACCCGCGATCCTCGGCCTGCTCGGCGCCAGGGCCGAGGTGCGGTTCCAACCCAAGGGCGTCATCGGCATCATCAGCCCGTGGAACTTCCCGGTGAACCTGACCTTCGCGCCCCTGGCCGGCGTGCTGGCGGCCGGCAACCGGGCGATGATCAAGCCGTCGGAATTCACGCCCGCCACCTCGGCCCTGATGGCGAAGATGTTCGCCGAGGACTTCGACGAGGACGAGATCGCCGTCTTCCCGGGCGGGCCGGAGATCGGGCAGGCCTTCTCGGACCTCGCCTTCGATCACCTGGTGTTCACCGGCGCGACCTCCATCGCCCGGCACGTGATGAAGGCGGCCGCCGCCAACCTCGTGCCCGTCACCCTGGAATTGGGCGGCAAGAGCCCCGTGATCCTCGGCAAGTCCGCCGACTATGCGACCAGCGCGGCGCGGATCATGGCCGGCAAGACCCTGAACGCCGGCCAGATCTGCCTGGCCCCCGACTACGTCATGGCGCCCGAGAGCGAGCTGGGGACCTTCGTGAGGGAGGCCACGGCTGCGGTCACCGCCATGTTCCCGACCATCAAGGACAACCCCGACTACACCGCCGTGATCGCCGAGCGGCACTTCGAGCGGATCAAGGGCTACGTGGACGACGCGCGGGCCAAGGGCGCGGAGATCGTCGAGATCAACCCGGCCGGCGAGGACTTCAGCCAGCAGGAGCACCGCAAGATCCCGCCCACCCTGATCCTCAATCCCACCGAGGAGATGAAGGTCATGCAGGAGGAGATCTTCGGACCCGTCCTGCCGGTCATGACCTATCGGAACGTCGACGAGGCCATAGCCTATGTGAACGCCCACGACCGGCCGCTCGGCCTCTACTACTTCGGCGACGACGCGGCCGAGGAGGCCAGGGTCCTGGCGAACACCACCTCGGGCGGGGTGACCGTCAACGACGTGATCTTCCATGTGGCCATGGAGGATCTGCCCTTCGGCGGCGTGGGCCCGTCGGGCATGGGCAGCTATCACGGCGTCGACGGCTTCCGCGAGTTCAGCCACCGCAAATCGGTCTATCGCCAGCTCAAGAAAGACCTCGGGCCGATGAAGGCGCTCCGCCCGCCCTATGGCGAGGGCGTGAGGAAGTTCCTGGCCGCGCAACTGAAGCCCTGAGGGCGGGCGAGCGAGCCAGCGGCCGCCTAAGCCTCGTTTTGAAACATGACCTCCAGACGGTCCATACCGCCTGGCGAGTTCGTTTGACTTGAGAAGGACCGCCGACATGGGCCGCGGGGCCCGGGTTCGGCCGACGAGTTTAACCCGCGATCGGCTGAGGGCAAAAAAAATTTATTGCGTGGGCGTGGGCGCGGCCACGTCCCCGGCGGGGCTGCATCGACATTCGGCGATGGCGATGGGGCGACCTATCTCCGTCCTCCTCGATGGAGGAAGGCCGGGGTGGTGGTGTGGGCTCAGCGCGCCCTCGGGCGTGGACTCATAAATCCGGCTGGGTCAGCTATCGGCTACGCCGCCAATGTCCGCTCGCGGAACCGTCGCGGACCTTCGGAGAGGACACGTAGGTTTTGGGGGATACCGGCCCCGGTCCCCACCGCTCTAGACCCGTTGCGGACGCTTCAAACTACGTTTACACGTGTGTTCGTGACGAACACGCCGGTAAACGCTACGCAGATCACGGTCGCAGAAAGCGTCGTGATGGAGGCCCTTTGGCAAAGGAGCCCACTGTCTGCCGAAGGCATTTCTGACGAGATTGCCGAGGCGCAGGGCTGGTCGTTCGGCACCGTTAAAACGCTGATCAGCCGGCTGTTGAAGAAGGGTGCGATTGCCGCGTCTCCCGATCGCAGGCGGTTTCTCTACAGCCCCACCTTCGAACGCGCCGACTATGTTCTGGCGGAGAGCCAAAGCCTTCTCGACCGATTGTTCTCGGGTCGGCTGGCGCCGCTCGTCAGCCACTTCTCCGAGGCTAGACAGCTCAGCCCCGAGGATATTGAAGAACTCGAGCGGCTGCTCGCGGAGCTCCGCCGATGACTAGTGATGTTCTCGCGAGCGTGCTGCGCGCGAACATCTTTGTGGCGAGCGCAATCGTCGTCGTCTTCGCCTTGCGAGCGCCGATGCGCGTCCTCTTCGGCGCACGGGTTGCATATGCCTTGTGGCTGCTCCCGCCCATTGCCGTCATCGCAAGCTTTCTGCCGCCGTTGACCGCGGCGGCCGGCGCAATCGATTTCCCGGTACAGACTTTGGCGTCGCGGATTTTCTCGCCATTCTTGCTGGCGAGCGGCATCGCCATGGCGCTCATGTCGATTTGGCTGACCGGGGCCGCCGCAGCCGCAGCCCTGATGCTTCGGAGACAAGCGGTCTTCCTCGCAGGACTAGGGCGGCTGGAGCCTCTGTCCGCAGCAACGCCCCGGCACTGGGTGCGGGCGCAGGTCTCTGGAACCGGGCCCGCAGTGGTGGGCGCGCTTCGACCTATGATCGTGACGCCGGCGGACTTCGAACGTCGATATAGCGCGGAAGAGCGCGCGATCATTCTGGCGCATGAAGGTGAGCACATGCGGGCCGGCGACGCGCGGATCAACGCGCTCGCGGCGGCAGCGCAGTGCCTCTGCTGGTTCAATCCTTTGGTCCATCTCGCCACGAGGTGTCTGCGTGTCGATCAGGAATTGGCCTGCGATGCCGCAGTGCTGCGCCGCCTCGACATTGAGCCCTATCGATACGGCGAAATACTCCTGAAAACCCAACTCGCCAGTCAGCGAATTCCGTTCGGCTGCTATTGGCCGGCAAATGCACCGCACTCTCTCAAGTTGAGGGTGCGAATGCTCGGGGTTCCGCTCCCGAAACCCGGGCGCAGGGCCATTGGGGTAGCCGTCGTCGCCGCACTGGGTCTCGTGAGTGCGCGCGAAGTTTGGGCCTCGCGTTCGGCGTCTGACGTTTCGGGAACATGGTCAGTCCTTGGCAAAATAAATGTCGCGAAGCACGTGGTCCAAGCCGCGCCGGTTTGTCAGTTTCAGCAAATCGGCGAGAGGCTGGATGGCGCCTGCGAGGGTCCCGCGTCACGGGGACCCGCTACCGGCGCGATCATCGGACAGCGGGTCGCGTGGCGATGGGACCACGCCGGCTTCAGGCCTCAAGGTCTGAAGGGGGAGAGTTCATTCAGCGGAACCCTGCACGCGAACCGCGTCATCACCGGCGCCTGGTCGTACTCCGGACTGCCCGGCGCGACGGGGACGTTCACGGGCCAAAGGCAGTAACCGGCGGCTTAGCGCACATCGCGCTCGGCCTTGGATAGTGAGGATCGGTAGACGACATGAAGCGCCCTGTGATCATACTGGCGGCGCTCCTGTTGTCGCCCTGGGCTGGGATGGCCTTCGCTCAGGAAGCGCCCGGCGCCCCGGCTGAACGCGAAGCGACGAAACCCGCTGCAGGAACCACCAACCCGAAGCCTGTCGCGGGGACAAAGACCGTCGAAGGCCTCACGGTCACAGCCCCGGGCTCGGAACTTCAGACTGCAATCGACAGGCGCAGCTACAGTCTCGCCAAGGACCTCCAGGCGACCACCGGCTCGCTGGCCGATGCCCTGCGCAACATTCCCTCCGTCGAGATCGATCCGCAGGGGCACGTGAGCCTGCGGGGCGATCCGAACGTCACCATCCTGGTCGATGGGAAGCCCTCAAACCTGTTCAACGGCCAGGCTCGCGGCGACGTGCTGCAGCAGCTTCCGGCCGATCAGGTCGACAGGGTCGAGGTGATCCCGACGCCCCCAGCTTCGATGACCGCGGAAGGTTCGGCCGGGGTCATCAATATTGTCATGAAGAAAGCTCGCGGCACGGGGCCCAGCGGTTCGGTCTACGCGCTCTACGGCAGCCAGAGCGCCGGGCGTGCGGGCGGGACCTTTGGATTCAATTCCAACCAACTGAACGTGACGGGCTTTGCAGCGTCGAGCTATCAGCGCGGCAAATCCACCTTCGACATCAACCGCTCCTCAAGTCCCGCTGGCTCGACGCCGACGACCACCGACGACAGAATCGCTGGCCGCAACCTCACGCGATACGATGTCGGCCAGATCCGGGCGGACTACGCGCCGGACCCGAAAACCCATGTCACGGGATCGGTGCAATACAGCCAGCTAGACCAGCACGGCGATCCGCAGCAGATCACGGAGGAATTCGACCCCACCGGCCTGATAGGAGTGGTGGATCACGTCGGTCACCGCCTGTTGCGGGACGACGGCCTTACGCTCTCCACCGGCTATCAGCGGTCGTTTGCTGGTGACGGCCATCGGCTCACAATCGACCTGACGCGCAGCCGCGACGCGCCGCGGGAGCGCACAATCTTCTTCGACCTGCCGCAATCGCCGCCTGGGCCGCCTGACGTGCGCGACCTGCTGAACGATTCCACGCTCATCCTCACTGACTTCAAGGTGGCCTACGCCAGGCCTCTCGCGGCGGGCGCGAAGCTTGATGTGGGCTATGAGTTGAGGGTCGATGACGACGGTTTCGAGAACCTGTTGGTCACCGACCCAACCCTCGCGTCGGCGCAGACCGATTCAACCGCCGCAAACCGGTTCAAGCTGAAGCAAACCGTCCACTCGGTCTTCGGGACCTACAACAAGCCCTTCGAGAAGTTGACCGTCCAAGTCGGATTGCGCATCGAAGACACCCAAGTTGAGCTTACCCAGGTTAGCCTCGGCCTGGACGATCACCACGACTATGTCCGCGCATATCCGGCCGTTCACCTGACCTACAAACTGGATGACGCCCGCCAGCTCTCAGCGAGCTACAGCCAGCGCGTCACCCGGCCGCCGCCGTCGCTGATGGACCCGTTCCGAGCGCTGATCACCTTCAGCGACTTCCAGCAAGGCAACCCTGATCTGAAGCCCGAAACCACCGACGCCTTTGAGGGCAGCTACCAGGAACGTCGCGGCCAGACGAGCTACATCGCTACCGCCTACTACCGCCGGAACCGCGATGAGGTCGGCCCGATCCAGACGTCGCTGGGCGATGGTCTGTTCCTGACCACCTTCGACAACATCAGCCGCAGCCGCAGCACCGGGATGGAACTGTCGGCGAGCAGCCCCATCACCAAGGCGTTGTCCTACAGCGTGAGCGCAAACATCTATGCGAGCGAAATCGACCCCCAGGGTCTGGGCGGGGCATCGCAACGGTCAATCAGCGGCGTGGGCGGACGGGCCAATCTGAACTGGCAGGCCACCGACAAAGACTTCGTGCAGCTAAACGCCATCGAGGTGGGAAAGCACTTGGTCCCGCAAGGCGTCACGGAGCCCAATCTGTTCGTAAACGTCGGCTGGCGGCACAAGGTCAACGACCGAATGACCCTGGTCCTGACCGGCCAGGATCTGCTCAAGACCAACCACTACCGTGAAGAGCTCGACACGCCGGAGCTGACCTATCGGCGCCACGACCACCCGGTCTCTCGCGGCGTGACGCTGCGCCTGGACTACAATCTCGGGGCCGGCAAACCGAAGAGCGAGCCGGCCTTCGAATACCCGCAGGGCAACATCTAAAGGGCGAGACGAAGAGTTTCGCGCTGAAGGCCGCAGCAGCTTTCGACCCATCTCAGACACTCAGAATGTCCGCCTGTGGCCACGCTCGGCGCCAGGTCGCACGCACGCCGCCCAGCGGAAACCGCAACAACGGCGTCTTTTCGACCGAGCGGCATTTCCTAGAGGTGCGCCTCGGCAGGGATGACGGTCTCGTCGTCCTTCTTCGAGGCCTGGGCGCCCATCATGCTGCGGTCGCGCATGGGCACATTGGGGATCAGCAGCGTCACCAGGAACGCCACGGCCACCACATAGAGCCCGAGCGCGAAGACCCCTGTGATCGCGTCGGAGATGATCACCTTGATGAAGGTCGGCAGCACGGGCGCGGCGCCCGCATGGGCCGCCCCGCCCATGGCCCGGAGCTTGCCCGCGTCCACTCCGGGCATGATCTTGCCGAGGCCTGAATTCAGGTGCGCGGTCAGGAAGGTGCCGAAGATCGCCACCCCCATGGTCGAGCCGATCTGGCGGAAGAACTGGCTGGAGCTGGTCACCACGCCGAGCTTTTCGATCGGCATGGCGTTCTGGATGACCAGGCCAAAGAGGCTCTGGCCGGGGCCGAGGCCAACCCCCAGCACCAGCATCCGCCAGGCGAGGTCGAGGCGCGAGGTGTCGGCGTGCATCCGGCTGAGCAGCCAGATCCCGGTGAAGGTCACGATCAGGCCGCCGATCATCAGGGCCCGGTATTTGCCGGTCTTGCTGACCAGCTGACCGCAGAGGATGGACGAGCCGAAAATGCCGAACATCAGCGGAAGCTGGGCGAGCCCGCTGGTGGTGGCCGCCACCCCCTGCCCCAGCTGCTGGAAGAGCGGCAGGAAGGCCACGGTGCTCATGAACGACATGGAGACCAGGAAGCCCGCCAGGTTGGCGGTGGAGAAGACCCGGTTCTTGAAGAGCTCGATGGGCAGGATCGGATCCGAGGCGAACCGCTCGGCGAAGATGTAGAGCAGCAGGCCCGCCGCCGAGCCCCCGAAGAGGCCAAGTTCCGTCGGCGAGGTCCAGGCGTACTGGTGGCCGCCGAAGGTCAGCGCGAGCAGGAGGGGCACCACGGTGGCGATGATCAGGGCCGCGCCGATGAAATCGATCTTGCCCTTCGCGTGGTGGGACATCTTCGGCATCTTCACGATGATCATGAACAGCGAGACGATCGAGAGCGGCAGGTTGAGGTAGAAGACCCATCGCCAGCCGGCGATCACGTGACCGGCCAGGCTCACCGTGCCGTGGTCGGTGAAATAGCCGCCGATCAGCGGCCCGAGGGTGCTGGAAAGCCCGAACACCGCACCGAACATGCCGCCGATCTTGCCCCGCTCGCGCGGCGGATAGAGGTCGCCGATGATGGCGAAGGCGGTGGTGAAAAGCGCCCCGCCGCCGATCCCCTGGACGGCGCGGAAGACGATCAGCTGCACCATGCCGCCGCCGATTAGCGGCAGGTTTCCGAACTCGCCGGAGAGGCCCGACAGCCAGGAGCCGGCAAGGAAGATCAGGATGCCGGCCAGGAGCACGGGCTTGCGCCCGAAGAGGTCGCCGAGCTTGCCCCAGATCGGCACCATCACCGTGGACGCCAGCAGATAGGCGGTGGTCACCCAGCTATAGAGCGCCAGGCCGTTCAGCTCGGAGATGATCCGCGGCATGGCCGTGGCCACGATCGTCTGGTCCAGCGCCGACAGCAGGAAGACGATGGCGACGCCCCAGAGCGTCACCCGCTTTTCGAGGTCAGTGAATTCAGCTGCGCTCACGAATGGGCCCCTCAGACTCAAGGCCTGTCCATAACCCAGGCCGTAGGCCCGGGGCGAGCGGGCGTATGGCCGCGAGGATTCAGGCCGCCAGCAGATAGGCGGCGAAGAGGGCGACCAACAGGCCGTCCACCAAGAGAGGCACGAGGGACTTGGCGCGGTAGGAAGGCTCGCCCAGCACGAGCGCGATGAAGGTGAGCTTGCTGGCGCCGGCCACCAGCAGGACCAGGGTCCGCGCCTCCGGGTGGAAGGCGCCCCAGATCAGCATGCCGCCGGTGAGCCCGATCAGGACCCCCCAACTTCGGGCCAGGAGCAGCGCCAGCGGGCCCTCCGGCGCGTCTCCGAACATCATCTGAAACGTGAGCCTGGGCGCCGCAGCCGCCAAGAGCATGCTGAGCGTGATCAGCCCGCCTGCGAGCATGACCCATTTGAAATTGCCGACGATCAGATCCATGGCCGCGTCCCCCTACCGAGCTCTACCCACTAGCCTGGCAGATGGATGCGGCCTGGGAAGCCCTACTGTTTCGCCGGGGGGGCCGGACGCGGCCCTATTGTTTTGGAGAAGGAGCCGCCGCGGCGGGGCGCGGCGGCGGCGGCGGGGCGTTGGGATCGGCGACGCCATGGCCCACGACCTCGCCGCTGGCCAGCACATGGCCGGTCATAGCCGCGGTGATCGCCTCGTAGCTCGACTTGCCCTCGTCCGGGATGGTGGTCTCGAGGGCGAAGATCTCGAAGTGATAGTTGTCGCCGGGCCCCGGCGGCGTGCGCGGACCGGTGTAGGGCTTGGCCGCGCCCAGGTAGTTCGGACCATAGGACGAGCCGGCCGGATTTCCGGCGGGCGCCATGCCGGGGTCCAGCCGCGTGACGCCGGCCGGGATGTTGAACAGGGTCCAGTGCAGGATCGGCGCGCCGCGCAGCAGCAGCGAATTGTCCTGCATGATCAGCACGTAGGACTTGGTGGCGGCAGGCCCCTTGGTCCAGCTCAGGCCCGGGAAGGTGTTGGTCCGGTATTGGGTGTTCTCGAAGGGGATGTCCCCGCCGTCCTTGAAGGCCGGCGTCGTGACCGTAAGCCTGGCCCTGGCCCGCATCAGGTCCATGGCCGTGCGCGCCTCGGGCTGGCCAGGCGTGGAGCGCGTGACCTGGCCCAGGGCCGGGGCAGCGGCAAGACTCAAGACGGCGGCGGCCACCGCCAGGCGGATCGGGGTGTTCATCGGCGTCTTCCCTCGTGGTTCTGTTGCTATTTCGGCTTGTGGCCAACCGCCCAGACATAGGCGGAGATGGCCGCGAGGTCGTCGCTCGACAGTTGCGCCCCGCCCATCGGCGGCATGGGGCTGCGGTACTGCTTGGGCGCCGGCACGCCCTTGGCGATCACGTCGGTGAGCGAGGCGAGGCTGCCGTCGCCCCAGAGCCAGGTTCCCGCCGTCAGGCTGGGCCCGATGGCGCCGCCGGCGGCGTCCTTGCCATGGCAGGCGCCGCAGGTCCCGCCCTGGAAGAGCGCCATGCCCCCGGCGACCTGGTCGGCCGTCCCGCCGGGCGGTACGGGCAGTTCGCCCGCCGCAACCACCGGCGCCGCGGGCCGGGCGTAGGTCGGCTCGGGCGCGGCGACGACCGGCGCGCCTGGCGGACCCTGGTAGGTCACGCGCCAGATGCGGCCCTTAGAGTCCTCGGAGATGTAGAGGGCGCCGTCGGGGCCGACCGCCAGGCCCGAGGGCCGGAACACAGCCTTGCCGGAGGCCTTGCCCGGCCCGGCGAACCCGTCTGCGAACACGACGTAATTCCCCGACGCCTTGCCGTCCTTCAGTGGCTGGAACACCACATTGAAGCCGTCCTGCGCCGCCGGTGCGCGGTTCCAGGAGCCATGGAAGGCAATGAAGGCGCCACTCTGCCAGGCGGCGGGGAAGGCCTTGGCGGTGTAGATCGCAAGGTCGTTGGGGCCCCAATGGGCCGGGAAGGCCGCGACCGGCGGGATCTTGCCCGCGCAGACGCCGACGGCCCTGCCGCCGTCGCCGCCGTATTCCGGGGCCAGGACCAGCTTCTTCTGGACGTTGTCGTAGTAGCAGTAGGGCCAGCCGTAATCGCCGCCCTTGGTCTCGAGCATCAGCTCCTCGGAGGGCAGCTCGGTAGCGACCTTGGCGTCAGGGTAGAGCTTGCCCCAGTTCTGCAGGAGCTGGTCGCGGCCGTGCTGGGTGGCGAACAGGCGTCCAGCGCCATCGAACGCCAGTCCCATGCCGTTGCGGATGCCGGTGGCGTAGCGCTCGGCGGGCGAGAAGGTCTGGCCGAGCTTGTCGGCGCTGTAGAGCCAGGTCCCGCCGCGGGTCACGAGCTCGGTGCAGGGGTCGGCGCCTGGGATGCCCGCCACCCGGTTGCGCGGCTGGCAGGAATTGGTCGCCGTGCCCATGTCGACGAACATCTGTCCCCTGGCGTTGATCGCGAAGGGATGCATCGGATGGTCGCCGCCCAGCGGCATGCCCGACAGCACCACCTCCGGCTTGTTCGCGGGAACCACCGAGCCGGCCGCCAGCCGATAGCGCACGATCTTGTCGTTCACCTCGGCGTAGACCGCGCCTTTGTAGACCCCGATGCCAGTGCCACCCTTGGAGCCTTCCGAGGGCGTCTGGCCGAAGTGAGTGACCTTGTCGGCCTTTCCGTCGTGGTCGGTGTCCTGCACCGCGATCAGGAAGCCGTCGGCCGCCGGCGTGGTGCGCGGGAAGTAGGCCGAGCCGTTCCAGCTGTTGGCGTAGACCGTCCCGTCGGCGGCCGCGGCGATGTGGCGGACATTGCCGAGATTGTCCGCGAAAATCGTCGCGCAGAAGCCGGGCGGAAGCGTGATGCCGGGGTCGCCGCCCGGACAGGGCGCGGCCTTGGCCCCCGAGCCTTGGCTTTGGAGCGCCTTGGGCTGGGCCTGGACCGCAAGCCCCGCGCCCACCGTCAGGAGCAGGGCCGATAAGAGGCCTGTCGCCAGCGTCGCCGTGAGCCTAGCATTCATCCGTCGATCCCCGTTCCTGACGCTATGCAGTCCGGCTTCCTATCGTGTCATCTGCGCGATCGGAAGGCTTGAGCTTCGATCCTACCGTGCGCGCCGAATGTCGGCGACGATGGCTTCGGCCTGCGCGAAGAGCGCCGGATCGACCACGAGGCCGGAGGCCGCCGCGTTCTCCTCGAGCTGCTCGGGACGGCTCGCGCCCACGATGGCGGAGGCGACGTTGGGCTCGCGCAGCACCCAGGCCAGCGCGAACTGCGAGAGCGAACAGGCGGCTTCCTCGGCCAGCGGCTTCAGCTTCTGCACGGCCTCAAGGATTTCGGGCTGCAGCCAGGACTGCATGGAATTGCCCATGGAGTCGCTGGCGCCTCGGCTGTCGGCCGGCAGGGCCGCGCCCGGCCGGTACTTGCCTGAGAGCACCCCCTGGGCCAGCGGCGACCAGACGATCTGGGAGACGCCATGGGCCGCCGAGATCGGCATGACCTTGGCCTCGGGCCGGCGCCACAGCAGGGAATACTGCGGCTGGCTAGAGACGAACTTCTCAACGCCGGGGATAGCGAATGCCGCCTCGATCTGGTCCGGCGACCATTCGGAAAAGCCGATCCAGCGCACCTTGCCGGCCCGCACGATCTCACTCAGCGCCGCCATGGTCTCTTCCAGGGGCGTGTCGGGGTCGTAGCGGTGGCATTGGTAGAGGTCGACATAGTCGGTGCGCAGGCGCGTCAGCGAGGCCTCGATCTGTTTGAGCACCTGGGCGCGCGACAGGCCCTTGTCGGTGTCGCTCATGGCGCCGAACAACTTGGTGGCCAGGATGTAGCTGTCGCGCGGCCGCCCGGCGAGAGTCTCGCCCAGGACGCTCTCGGCAGCGCCGCGGCCGTAGACATTGGCCGTGTCGATGAAGTTGATCCCGAGGTCGAAGGCCTTGTCGACGCAGACCCGGGACGCCTGCTCCTTCACGCCCACGCCATAGGTCAGCCATGAGCCCAGCGAGATTTCGGAGACTTGCAGATCGCTCGCGCCAAGCTTGCGGTATTTCATGGCTGTGGTTCCTTCTTGGGGGTGGCCTTCGCCGTCCTTGGACACGACCTTAGGGGCGATGGCAGGCCGGATATACGCCGCTCTCAGACCGGCTCCAGGGACCGGTGCGGTTTGGCGGGAAGTTCGACCACGATCCGGTCCTCGGCCACGACCTCGCCGCCCGTCAGCACGATCCCCATCACGCCGGCCTTGCGGATCAGTTCGCCGTCCGGACCCTTCTCCAGGACCGCATGGGTCAGGCCCGCCTGATAGTGGTCGAGCTGGTGGCAGGGATTGCGCAGGCCGGTGACCTCCACCACCGCCTCGGGCCCGATGCGCAGCCGTGCGCCGGCCGGCAAATCGAGGAGGGCCAGGCCGCGGGTGGTGATGTTCTCGCCCAGGGTCGCGGCCTCGACGGCGAAGCCGCCCGCCCGCAACTCGTCGATGAGCTCGGCGTGGATCAGGTGGACTTGCCTGAGGTTCGGCTGGGTCGGGTCGCGCTTCACCCGCGAGCGATGCTTCACGGTGACCCCGCAGTGCGCGTCGCCCTCGACACCCTGCCCGGCCAGCAGCCGGATGCGCGGCTGCGGCGCCTTCGAGAAGCGATGCTCCCCGTCCCGGGCGACCGCGACGACAAGGCCTTGGGCGTGCTGCATGGGGACAGCATAACGTCGGACCCAGGCGCGTCCTACCGTCAGGCGGTCTGCAGGCGCCGGGCGGCCTCGGCGGCGGCGGCGCGGCGGGCGATCACCAGCGGCTCCACCCGATGGTTGAAGGCGGCCAGGATCTCGGGCGGCGCCAGTTCCGGCCGGCCCGCGTTGAACGGCGGGGCCGGCGCATACTCCAGGCCGAGTTGGACGGTCTTGGCGAAGTCCTCCCCGGCGATCTCGGCCAACACCGTGAAGGCGAAGTCGAGGCCCGCGGTGACGCCTCCGCCGGTGATGACATTGCCGTCGCGGGCCACGCGGGCTGTGTCAACGATGACGCCGAACGGTTCCAGAAGCTCCCGCCAGGCCCAGTGCGTGGCCGCCCGCTTGCCGGTCAGGAACCCGGCGGCCGCCAGGATCAGGGAGCCGGTGCAGACCGACGTCAGCCAGGTCGCACCCGCGCCCAGGCGGCGGATTTCGCGCATGAAGGCCTCGTCCAGCATGGCGTCGGTGGCCCCGAAGCCGCCCGGGACCAGCAGCAGGTCGCACCGCTCCACCTTGGCCAGGTCGGCGAGCCCGGTGAACACCAGCCCCTCGGCGGCGATGTCCCGTCCGCCCATCGAGGCCACGATCACCTGCGAGTTGGGCGCACGGCTCAGCACCTGGTGCGGGCCAGTGAAGTCGAGGTGGGTGACATCCGGAAACAGCGGAATGACGATCTGCAGCGTGGGCGCGGGCTGGGTCATGGGGATGTCCTTGCGGGAATTGACACCGGCCTTATCCCAGGCCTAGTTTCTGTCTGAAATGACAAGTTTCCCTCGAAATACGCCATGAGCCGCCGCATCGCCGTGGTGATTTTCCCGGGCTTCCAGCTGCTGGACGCCGCCGGGCCGATCGCGGCCTTCGAGATCGCCGGCCGTTTCGCCGAGGGCGTGTACGCGATCGAGGTCCTGGCGGCGGACGCCGGGACGGTCGCGAGCTCGTCCGGGGTGCGCATGGCGGCCGAGGCCCTGGGCTGCGAGGTCCTGGTGGACAAGTGCTACGCCCCCGCCGTCGAGGCCGACCTGTTCGGAGCCTGGTGGCCCCTGGTGGCCGAGGGGCGGGAGCTCGATGGATGTGCGGCGAAGCTGGTCAAGGGGTGTGGCAACAGTACCTGGGGCATGTTCGGCATGAGAGGAGACGGCAATGAAACCATTCGCTGGGAGGACGAGGCAGGTTTGCACCCACTGCGGATCGGTCTGGGTGATACATCGCTCCCGCACGCGTCTACGGCGCATATCGCCGCCGAGACCGCTGCTCGTGTCCGAGTGCGTATGTTGTCGGAAGGCTGTTACGGCGTTCGAGTGGGCCCTGACCGCCCGGTCCACATCGAC
>PLEH01000261.1 GCA_003136395.1 Phenylobacterium sp. | reverse complement strand
ACGTTCTTCACCACCCGGCCGCCGGCCTTCATCAGCTCGCCGCGCCCGGTCACCGCCTCCAGCCCGAGGAAGTGGTCGCGCGCCGCGCCGGCCCGGATGCGCCGGGGCCCCGACAGGTTGGCCGCCAGCGCCCCGCCCAGCGTCGGGCTCCCCTTGGAACCCATGAGCCGCGCGAGGTGCGGCGGCTCGAACGGCAGCATCTGGCCCTGAGCGGCCACCAGCTTCTCCAGGGTGGAAAGCTTCACCCCGGCCTGCGCCGTCAGCACCAGCTCCGCAGGCGCGTAGTCGACGACCTTGTCCAGACCGCTGAGGCTCAGCACCGCCTCGGCGCCTGGCGCCGCGCCGATCCCGCGCTTGGTCCCGCCGCCGACGATTTCCAGCGGCCGGCCCCCGGAGCGGGCGTCGGCCACCAGCTCCACCACCTCGGCGGCGGTCTTCGGCGTTTCGGTGCGCAAGGCCAGGCCCAGCATCAGAACCTCGGCAGCTCGGGGAAGGCCACCGCCCCGCGATGCACATGCACCCGGCCGAGCTCGGCGCAGCGGTGCAGGCGCGGGAACACCTTGCCGGGGTTCAGCAGCAGGTCCGGATCGAAGGCGCACTTCACCCGCTGCTGGCAGGCGAGGTCGGTCTCGTTGAACATCTCCCCCATCAGGTCGCGCTTCTCGACGCCCACCCCGTGCTCGCCGGTCAGCACCCCGCCGACCTTCACGCAGAGCTTCAGGATGTCGGCGCCGAAGGCCTCGGCGGCCTCCAGCTGGCCCGGCTTGTCGGCGTCGTAGAGGATCAGCGGGTGCAGATTGCCGTCGCCGGCGTGGAAGACGTTGGCCACGCGCAGGCCGTACTGGACGCCCATCTCGGTGATCCTGGCCAGCACCTCCGGCAGGCGGCCGCGCGGGATGGTGCCGTCCATGCAGTAGTAGTCCGGCGAGATGCGCCCCACCGCCGGGAAGGCCGCCTTGCGCCCGGCCCAGAACGCCAGCCGTTCGGCGTTGCTGGACGAGGTCCGGATGGTCGTGGCGCGCCGCGCCTTCGCCAGCTCCGCCACATGGGCCGAGAGCTCCGCGCACTCCGCCTCCGGTCCGTCGAGCTCGACGATCAGCAGGGCCTCGGCGTCCAAGGGGTAGCCCGCGCCCACGAAGGCCTCGGCGGCGGCGATCGCCGGCCGGTCCATCATCTCCAGCCCCGCCGGGATGACGCCGGCGGCGATGATGTCGCCCACGCAGGCGCCGGCCGCCTCCACCGAGCCGAAGCCCAGCAGCATGGCGCGCGCGGTCTGCGGTGTCGTCAGCAGGCGGACCGTCACCTCGGTGACCACGCCCAGCAGGCCCTCCGAGCCGGTCACGATCCCCAGGAGATCGTAGCCCGCGGCGTCGAACCCCTTGCCGCCCAGCCGCACGACCTCGCCGCTCATCAGGACGATCTCGCAGCCCAGCAGGTTGTTGGTGGTCAGGCCGTATTTCAGGCAGTGCACCCCGCCGGAATTCTCCGCCACATTGCCGCCGATGGTGCAGGCGATCTGGCTGGAGGGATCGGGCGCGTAGTAGAACCCGTCGGCCTCGACAGCCCCGGTGATGGCGAGGTTGGTGACCCCCGGCTGCACCACCGCGCAGCGGTTGGCGTAGTCGACCTCCAGGATGCGGTTGAACTTGCCCATGCCGAGCACGACCCCGTCCTGCAAGGGCAGGGCCCCGCCGGAGAGCGACGTGCCCGCGCCCCGCGGCACCACCTTCACCCCCTGGGCCTGACACCAGGCCAGCACGGCGGAGACCTGGGCTGTCGTCTCCGGCAACACCACGGCGAGCGGCGTCTGGCGGTAGGCCGACAGCCCGTCCGACTGGAAGGGGACCAGTCCGGCCGGGTCGCCGATCACCCCCTCGCCGGGGACCAGCCGTCTCAGCGCACGCACGATCTCGCCCTTGCGGGCCATCAGCGCGGCGTCGGGAAGCGGCATCTTCATCCTGGGCGACCACGAACCAAAGTTCGCGCGCCCGGTCCAGCGGTTAGACCCCAGCGATGATCGCCTGCAGGCCGCGGGCCACCGGTTCCAGCATCGCCGGCCCTGTCACGTCGGGCAGGTCGCGCCTCGTGTGGTGCAGGGGATGGGCGGCGACCATGCCGATCAGCGGCGAATAGCCCAGCTCCTGGAAGTGGGCGACCTCGCCGGGCGGCTTCGACTTTTCGATGTCACTAGGCTCCTCGTAGCCAGGCTGACCGGCGAAGGCCCTGGCGGCGCTGGCCACCAAGCTGCCGCTGCAGGCCAGGATGCGGTTGGAGGTCGGCCCGGCCAGGCGGGTGATCACCCTGCCGTCCACCAGGGCGAAGTCGTAGGCCGCGACATTGGCGCCGATGGCCACCCAGAGCTTCGTGTCGGGGGGCTTGGGCGCGAGCGTCTCGGCGAACCGGGCGCCGCCGTAGCCGTCGAACTCGTGGCCGGCGGCCGCGACCACGACCACGTTGCGCTCGGTCGTCGCCAGCCAGCGCGCCAGGCCCAGCCAGATGGCGATACCCGAGCCGCGCTCGCCCGCGCAATGGAACCAGCCGCTCTTGGGCGTGGAGATGACGATCGGCTTGCCGGCCCCCGGCTTGCGGGCGACGACATTCGCGGCCCGGCCCTGAATCGTTCGGCCTTCGCTGAAGATGGTGAGCTGTTCGCCCTCCGGAACCCACCCTTTGAACCGTTGATCGACAAGGATCACCGGCACGGGCCATGGCGGCGCCTTCGGATTGCGATTTAGAGCGGTCAGCTGGCCAAGGGGGTTTTCGGTCACGACAATGACGGCTGCCGGCGCAGAGGCGAGCGCCCGCATGATTTGTGGCGGCGGTCCGGCGTAGAGACCGGCGCCGGCGCCCGGCGGCAGCACCACCAGCGCGATGTCGCCGGGTCCCGCCTTCGACGACAGGCGGCCGGTGACGCCCTCACGTCCAGTCGGGCGAGGCGTCCAATAGGGGAAGCCGGAGTAGAAGTTGTCGAAGCCCTGCCGGATGTCCGTTCGTCCGACCTCGAAGACCGGATAGGCGAACTCCTGCGCGATGGCGTCGTAGCCGGCGCGTCGGAGCGCTGCGAGCATCCAGCCGGTGGTGGCGGCATCGCCCGGCGTGCCCGTGCGGTGTTCGCCCAGGTCGGAATAGGCTTTCACGTCGGCGTAGAGCGCCTCGCCCGACAGCGGATCGGCGGCGGCGCGCGCCCGCATAGCGCTGCCCGCCGCCAGGCCAGCGCCGCCCAGAATCGCCAGCCGCCTATCGATCCGTAGGTCCATGCGGCCAGTGTGCTACGGCGGCGGCCTTCAGCGCCACTCACATCGCGAAGGGCGCCGCTCTGAGGAATTAGCGGTGCGGCGGCGGCTGACCCTGCGCCTGCGCCTGCGCGGCCCTGCGGTCCTCGACCGCCTTCTTGTGCGCCAGATGATGGCCGACGGCGCAGCCCGCCGCGGCGCCCAACACGGTGTGACGGCCGGCGAAGTGGCCGGCGACGCCGCCCACCACCGCGCCTTTGAGACAACCCTTGGCCGCGGCGGGCCCGGCGGCGGGAAGGGCGAGCGCCAGCATGAGCGCGCCGGCGGTGACGATCTTCTTGGGCGTCTTCATCGGGGGACAGGTCCTCAAAGGCTTGGCGGCGACGCTATTCCGAGCCCAAGCTCGCGCCAAGTTAAGGAACGCACATGTCCGACATCCTGCTGATCGATGATCCCGCGCCGCACGTGCGCCGCCTGACGCTCAATCGCCCGGACAAGCGCAATGCGCTCTCCAACGACCTGCGCGGCCAGGTGTTCGCCGCCCTGGAAGCGGCCGACAACGACCCCGACATCCGGGTCACCATTCTGAGGGGCGCGGGATCCTGTTTCTCGGCGGGCTACGATCTCGGCGGCGACGCGGCTCCGCCCTATCCCTTCCACACCGCCGGTGGCGCCGGCCATTGGTCGCGGCATGTGGTGGAGGGCTGCTTCCGTGTCTGGGACCTGGCCAAGCCGGTCATCGCCCAGGTGCACGGCTGGTGCCTGGCGGGCGGCTCGGAACTGGCGACCGCCTGCGACCTGGTCTACGTGGCCGAGGACGCCCAGATCGGCTACCCGCCGGTCCGCATGATGAGCCCGCCGGACAACCAGTTTCACCCCTGGCTCTGCGGACTGCGCCCGGCCATGGAGATGATGCTGACCGGCGACGCCATAGATGGCGTGGAAGCCGTCCGCGTGGGCTTCGCCAACCGCGCCTTCCCCGCCGAGCGGCTGGAGGCCGAGGTGCTGGCGATGGCTGAGCGGGTCGCCAAGATCCCCACCGACGTGCAGCAGATGAACAAGCGCTCGGTGCACCGCGCCATGGAGATCATGGGCCTGCGCGCCGCCATCCGCGCCGGCGCCGAGATTCAGGCCCTGGCGCTGACGACCAGGAGCTCGCGGGAGACCTTCGCGAAGTTCGCCAAGGGGGTCTCTCAGGCGCTCGACGCCCGCGACGGGGCCTTCGGGGACTACCGGACCCAGGGGCCTCAGCCGTCGTAGAAGAACGGCGGGTGCAGCCCGATCACGCGGCGCTCGCGTTCGCTGCCGGCGCGGGCGATGGCTTCCGGTGAGAGCTGGTTGCTCTCCGCGGTCGTCAGGATCCGCTGGGCTATGTCGCGCCGGCCATAGTGGATCTGCAGGAAGAAGCGGCCGTGGTCGCCGGGCTGCGTGGGCATGCGGCGATGCCAGACATCGGAAACGAAGAGGCCGGCGTCGCCGGCCTTGGCGATCAGGGGCACGACGCCGCGGCCCTCGAACTCAAGGTCGGCGTCGAGGTGGCGGCCGGGCGGCGGCGGACGGCCCGAGAGGTGGCTGCCCGGGATCACGCCCGTCGGGCCATCCTCCATCTCGCAATCCTGAAGATAGATGTGCACCCCGAGCGCGAACACCGGGTGCGGGATGTCGGCCGGCCAGCGCACGCCCTCGGGCAGGGGCACGTGGGGTCCGGCGTCGATGTGCCAGTTCTGGCCGCCATGCGATCCGGGCTGGCCCGCGGGGTTTCGCCAGGCGGTGTTGGCGATCACGTGGCAGTCCTCGCCCAGCAGCGGCTCGATGACGTCCAGGAGGCCCGGGTGCGCCACCGTCCTTTGCGCCGCGGCGCTGCGGTTCAGCATGGCGTAGCGGAACATGTCGCGGTCTTCCGGCGGCAGTTCGTTGCGATGGTCGGCGGGATCGCGGTCGAAGACCTGGGCGATCTCATCGCGAAGTTCGGCGAGTTTATCGGCGCTCAGCAGGCCGCGGATGATCGTGTAGCCCTCGGCCTCGAGCTGGCAGCTCTCGGCGCTCGCCGGCTCAGTGCGGGGTTTGAGATAGGGGTGGCCTCGTCGGATCATGGCCTGGCTCCTTCGGCGGAAAGCCTAGCGCCTCTACTTGCCCTCGAAAACCGGGGTCCGCTTCTCGTTGAAGCTGGCGACGCCCTCGCGGCGGTCGGCGGTCTTGAAGAGGCGGTTGTAGGCGGCAAGCTCCATCTCCATGGCCGCGGCCAGGTCCAGCGAATGGCCCTCGCGGACCACGTGTTTGAGGGCGCGGACGGAGAGCGGCGCCTTCGACGCGATCTCCGCGGCGACGCCCAGCACGGTCGCCATCAGCGCTTCGGGCGCGGTGACGCCATTGACGACGCCGTACTCCAGCGCCTGGGCCGCGGTGAACGGCCGCCCGGTGGTGAGCAGTTCGACCGCCCGCCGCTCGCCCGCGCAACGGCGCAGGAGCTGGGTGCCGCCGAGCCCCGGCATGATGCCCAGCCCCACCTCCGGCAGGCCGAAGCGGGCCGTCTCGGACGCATAGGCGAAGTCGCAGGCCAGCGTCATCTCGCAGCCGCCGCCCATGGCCGCCCCATTGACCGCGGCGATCACCGGCACGGGCACGGAGAGTTGGGCGCGGACCATGGCCTCGAACACCCGGTGCTGGGCGGCCCAGGCCTCGTCGGTCATGCCGTTGCGTTCCTTCAGGTCCGCCCCGGCCTGGAAGTGGCGGCCCTCCCCGGTCAGGATCACGCAGCGCAGATCGGCGCGGGCGGCGAGGCCGGTCCAGGCTTCTGTGAGTTCCTCACCCATGAGCGTGGAGAGCGCGTTAGCCACCTCCGGCCGGTTGAACGCGACGACGGCGACGCCGGGCGCGGCTTCCGTAAGCTTGATCGTCTCGGGCATTCAGAAGCTCTTCGGCAGGTCCAGCACGTGGGTGGCCACGTGGGAGAGGATGAGGTTCGTGGAGATCGGCGCCACCTGGTAGAGGCGGGTTTCGCGGAACTTGCGTTCGATGTCGTACTCCTCGGCGAAGCCGAAGCCGCCGTGGGTCTGGACGCACATGTCGGCGGCGTACCAGGAAGCCTCCGACGCCACGAGCTTGGCCATGTTGGCCTCCGTGCCGCAGGGCTGGCCGGCCTCGAACAGGCTCGCGGCATGGTCGACCATGTGGCTGGCGGCGGTCATCTGCACAAAGGCCCGGGCGATCGGGAACTGCACGCCCTGGTTCTCGCCGATCGGCCGGCCGAACACCTGCCGCTCGCGCGCGTAGGCGCTCGCGCGGTCGATGAAGAACTTGGCGTCGCCGATGCATTCGGCCGCGATCAGGATGCGCTCGGCGTTCATCCCGTCGAGGATGTAGCGGAAGCCCTTGCCCGCCTCGCCGATCAAGCTTTCCACCGGAACCCGCAGGTCCTCGAAGAAGAGCTCGGTGGTGGCGTGGTTGAGCATGGTGCGGACCGGGCGGATGGTGAGGCCATTCCCCACCGCCTCGCGCATGTCGACCAGCAGCACGCTCATGCCGTCCGAGGGCTTGGCGGCGTCGGCCCGCGCGGTGGTGCGGCAGAGCAGGACCATCAGGTCGGAGTGCTCGGCCCGGCTGATCCACAGCTTCTTGCCGGAGACCACATAGTGGTCGCCGTCGCGCCGGGCGAAGGTAGTGATCCGCGTGGTGTCGGTGCCAGCGTCGGGCTCGGTGACGCCGAAGGCCTGCAGGCGCAGCTCGCCGCTCGCGACCTTCGGCAGGTAGGCCTCCTTCTGCGCCGGGCTGCCGTGCCGCAGCACCACGCCCATGGTGTACATCTGCGCATGGCAGGCGCCGCCATTGCCGCCGGACCGGTGGATTTCCTCCAGCACCGCCGCGCCTGCGCCGAGGCCCAGGCCCGAGCCGCCGTACTCTTCCGGGATCAGCACGGAGAGGAAGCCAGCCTCGGTCAACGCGGCCACAAACTCGGTGGGATATTCCCGCTCGCGATCCAGCGCGCGCCAGTAGGCGCCGGGAAACCGCGCGCAGAGCTTGCGCACCGCCTCGCGGATTTCAGGGAAGGTCTGGTCAGTGTCCTTGGCCACGGGCGCATCTCTGCCACGCGCAAGGCTGGAGATCGACCGTCAAAGGTGGTCATCTGGCGCCATGACCGACCTGAGCTACGTAAGCGGCCCAAGCACGAAGCCCCTGCTGGGCCAGACCATCGGCGCGGCCTTCGACGCCGCCTGCGCCGCCCACCCCGGCCAGATGGCCCTGATCTCGCGCCACCAGAAGGTCCGCTGGACCTATGCGGAAATGAAGGACCGCGTCGACGCGCTCGCCGCCGGCCTGCTGGCGCTGGGACTGGAGCCAGGTGACCGGATCGGCATCTGGGCGCCCAATTGCGCGGAGTGGGCGCTGACCCAGTTCGCCACCGCCAAGGCCGGCCTGATCCTGGTCAACATCAACCCGGCCTATCGCCTGAGCGAGGCCGAGTACGCGCTGAACAAGGTGGGCTGCAAGGCGCTGGTCACCGCTGTCGCTCACAAGACCAGCGAATACCTGCACATGCTGCGCGAGCTTGCGCCGGAGCTCAACGACGCCCGCCCCGGCGACCTGCGGGCCGCGCGCCTGCCGGCCCTGCGCCTGGTCATCACGCTCGGCGACCAGGACCACGCCGGCTGCCTCGCGTTGCACCAGGCCTGCGACGCCGGGACGCCCGCCGACCAGGAACGCCTGGCCGAGATTTCCGCGAACCTGCAGTTCGACGATCCGATCAACATCCAGTTCACCAGCGGCACCACGGGCTTCCCGAAGGGCGCCACGCTCAGCCACCACAACATCCTCAACAACGGCTATTTCGTCGGCGAGGCCATCGGTCTGGCGCCCGGTGAGCGGCTCTGCATCCCGGTGCCGCTCTACCACTGCTTCGGCATGGTCATGGGCAACCTCGGCTGCGTCACCCACGGAGCGACCATGGTCTATCCGTCGGAGGGCTTCGACCCCCTGGCGGTGCTGGAGGCCGTCGAGGCGGAGGCCTGCCAGGCGCTTTACGGCGTGCCCACCATGTTCATCGCCATGCTGGGCCACGAGCGGTTCAGCCACTTCGACCTCTCCACCCTGCGCACCGGGATCATGGCCGGCTCGCCCTGTCCGATCGAGGTCATGAAGCAGGTGATCGACAAGATGCACATGCCCGAGGTGACCATCGCCTACGGCATGACCGAGACCTCGCCGGTGAGCTTCCAGTCGGCCGCCGACGACAGCCTGGAGCACCGCGTCTCGACGGTGGGCCGGGTCCAGCCGCACCTGGAGGTGAAGATCGTGGATGAAGCCGGCCGGATCGTGCCGCGCGGCGCCGCCGGCGAGCTCTGCACCCGCGGCTACTCCGTCATGATCGGCTATTGGGACGATCCCGAGCGCACCGCCGAGGCGCTCGACGCCGCCGGCTGGATGCACACCGGCGACCTCGCCACCCTCGACGCCGACGGCTACGGCAACATCGTCGGGCGCATCAAGGACATGGTCATCCGCGGCGGCGAGAACGTCTATCCGCGGGAGATCGAGGAATTCCTCTACCGCCACCCGGCCGTCCAGGACGTGCAGGTGATCGGCATCCCGGACGTCAAATATGGCGAGGAGCTCTGCGCCTGGATCGTGCTCAGGACCGGCGAGACGCTGACGCCAGAGGCCGTGCGCGAGTTCTGCCAGGGCCAGATCGCCCACTACAAGATTCCACGCCACATCCGTTTCGTGGACGGCTTTCCCACCACGGTCACCGGCAAGGTGCAGAAGTTCGCCATGCGCGAGGCGATGATTGCGGAATTGGGCCTCGTGCTGGAAAAGACCGCATGAGGAAACTGACGAGCGCCGTCGACACCGGCTCCAAGGCCTTTGCCGCCAACGCCAAGGCCAACAAGGCCCTCGCCGCCGAGCTGCGCAAACACGCCGCCAAGGCCGCGCGCGGCGGGCCGGAGGAAAGCCGCAAGCGTCATGTCGGCCGGGGCAAGCTGCTCCCCCGCGACCGCGTCATGCGCCTGATCGACGCCGGCTCCCCCTTCCTGGAAGTCGGCCAGCTCACCGCCTTTGGCCTCTATGACGACGAGGCGCCGGGCGCCGGCCTGATCACCGGCATCGGCCGGGTTTCGGGCCGCGAGGTGATGATCGTCTGCAACGACGCCACGGTGAAGGGCGGGGTCTACTATCCGCTGTCCGTCAAGAAGCATCTGCGGGCCCAGGAGATCGCGCTCCAGAACCGCCTGCCGTCCGTCTATCTGGTCGATAGCGGCGGGGCGAACCTGCCCTATCAGTCCGACGTCTTCCCCGACCGCGACCACTTCGGCCGCATCTTCTTCAACCAGGCCCGGATGAGCGCCGAGGGCCTGGCCCAGATCGCCTGCGTCATGGGCTCCTGCACCGCCGGCGGGGCCTATGTCCCGGCCATGAGCGACGAGACCATCATCGTCCGCGGCCAGGGCACGATCTTCTTAGGGGGACCGCCGCTGGTGAAGGCCGCCACCGGCGAGGTGATCTCGGCTGAGGAGTTGGGCGGCGCGGACACCCACGGCCGCCGCTCCGGCGTCGTCGACCACGTGGCCGCCGACGACGAGGACGCGCTGCGGATCGTCCGCGACATCGTGGCCCGGCTGAATACCGTGAAGCGCGTCGACATGGACGTGGCCGAGCCCAGGCCCCCGGCCTTCGACCCTGAGGAGCTCTACGGCATCGTCCCCACCGACGTGCGCGCGCCCTATGATGTGCACGAGGTGATCGCCCGCATCGTCGATGACTCAGGCTTTGACGAGTTCAAGGCGCTCTACGGGACCACGCTGGTCTGCGGCTTCGCGCGGATCTGGGGCTATCCGGTGGCGATCCTGGCCAACAACGGGGTCCTCTTTTCCGAGAGCGCGCTCAAGGGCGCCCACTTCATCGAGCTCGCCTGCAAGCGGAAGATCCCGCTGGTCTTCCTGCAGAACATCTCCGGCTTCATGGTCGGCGGCAAGTACGAGGCCGGCGGCATCGCCAAGGACGGCGCCAAGCTGGTCACCGCCGTGGCCTCCGCCGAGGTTCCCAAGTTCACCGTCCTGATCGGCGGCTCCTTCGGGGCCGGCAACTACGGCATGTGCGGCCGCGCCTATTCCCCCCGCTTCCTCTGGACCTGGCCCAACAGCCGGATCAGCGTCATGGGCGGCGAGCAGGCCGCCAGCGTGCTCGCCACCGTCCACCGCGACGCCGACAGGTGGAGCCCGCAGGAGGAGGAAGCCTTCAAGGCGCCGGTCCGCCAGCGCTACGAGGACGAGGGCAATCCCTATTTCGCCACCGCGCGCCTGTGGGACGACGGCGTCATCGACCCGGCCCAGACCCGCGACGTCCTGGGCCTTTCCATCTCCGCATCGCTGAACGCGCCGATTCCCGAGACGCGGTTTGGCGTGTTCAGGATGTAGCCGCATGGACAATTTACTGGAGGCGGCCGCGGCGGACACCGTGGCGCACGAAGCCAAGCGGGCGGCCAGGCACAGCCTGCCGATCGGCGCGCCCTGCCCCAACTGCAACACCGCGCTGGCTGGCCCGTGGTGCTACGCCTGCGGCCAGCGGGGCGAGGAGTTCCACCGCTCGATCTGGCGGCTGACGGCGGAGGCCTTCGAAGGCCTCACCGATCTCGACGGGCGCATCTGGCAGACCCTGCCCAGGCTGATCCTGCGGCCGGGCCGCCTCACGCGGGACTATCTGAATGGCCATCGCGCCAGCCAGGTGCCGCCGTTCCGCATCTTCCTGATCGTCGTGCTGCTGGTGTTCTTCACCGGCGGCCTGGACCTCCAGGCCAACCGCCAGAACATCAACCTCGTCACCCTGGACAGTCCCGAAATCCAGAAGCAGATGTCGCCGTCCGACCGCGCCGACATGCAAAAGACCATCGAGATGCTGCGCACCGAGTTCGGCAAGCCCAAACCCGCGGCCTCGCAGGGCGAGAAATGGCTCCGCGCCCAGCTGGTCAAGGCGCTGAACGACCAGAAGGCCTTCAAGGCCGCGCTTGCGGAATGGGCGGAGCGTTTCGCCATCCTGATGCTGCCGATCGCGGCCCTGATGCTGACCGTGCTCTTCGCCTTCAAGAAGGGGGTCTATGTCTTCGACCACCTGATTTTCTCGATGCACTCCCTGTCGTTCCAGGGGTTGCTGCTGTCGGTGATTTTCGGGCTGGGCCTGGTGGGCGACTGGGGCGCATGGCTGTTGTTCCTGGCCCCGGCGCACCTGTTCGTGCACATGCGCGGGACCTACAGGATCAGCTGGTTCGGCGCCCTGATCCGCATGTTCCTGTTGTTCATCGGCTCGACCTGGGCCTTCGGTCTTCTGATCGTCGGCCTGTTCCTCGTCGGCCTGGCCACCGTCCACTAGTGTGCTGGATCTGAAGTTCGCCTGATCGCTGGATGGAGCGCCGCGCGAACTTCATATCCAAGAAGCACACTAGAAATAGGAGCTTGCTAGTGTCCTCATCGATTCCGAAGTTCGTCAAAGCTTGCCACAAGCGCGTGCGAACTTCGGAATCGGGACACTAGGACCGCGACCCAAATGTTCAAATCCGTCCTGGTCGCCAACCGCGGCGAGATCGCCCGCCGCGTCTTCGCCACCGCCCGCCGCATGGGCCTGGAGACCGTCGCCGTCTTCTCCGAGGCCGATGCTGGCGCCGCCCACGTGTCCGACGCCGACCGGGCCGTGCTGATCGGGCCGGCCGCGGCGCGTGAGAGCTACCTGGTCCCGGAGCAGATCATCGCCGCGGCCAAGGCCACGGGCGCGGAGGCCATCCACCCGGGCTATGGCTTCCTCTCCGAAAACGCTGAGTTCGCCGACGCGGTGGTGGCCGCGGGCCTGATCTGGATCGGCCCGCCGAGCGCCGCCATCCGCGCCATGGGCCTGAAGGACGCCGCCAAGACGCTGATGCAGAAGGCCGGGGTGCCGGTGACGCCGGGCTATCTGAGCCAGGACCAGGCCCCCGAGACACTCGCCCGGGAGGCCGCGCGGATCGGCTTTCCGGTGCTGATCAAGGCCGTGGCCGGCGGCGGCGGCAAGGGCATGCGCCGCGTCGACGACGCCGCCGATTTCGAGGCCGCGCTGGGCGCCTGCCAGCGGGAGGCCCGCGCCTCCTTCGGCGACGACCGAGTGCTGCTGGAGACCTATGTCACCCGCCCGCGCCACATCGAGGTGCAGGTGTTCGGCGACACCCACGGCCATGTGGTCCACCTCTATGAGCGCGACTGCTCCCTGCAGCGCCGTCACCAGAAGGTCATCGAGGAGGCGCCGGCGCCCGGCATGGACGCGGCCACCCGCAAGGCCGTCACCGACGCCGCGGTGAAGGCCGCCAAGGCCGTGAACTACGTGGGCGCCGGCACCGTCGAATTCATCGCCGACGCCAGCCAGGGGCTCAGGCCGGACCGCATCTGGTTCATGGAGATGAACACCCGCCTGCAGGTNNGAGCATCCGGTCACCGAGATGGTCACCGGCCTCGACCTCGTCGAATGGCAGCTCCGCGTGGCCGCGGGCGAGCCCCTGCCCTGCACGCAGAAGGAGATCAGGCTCACCGGCCACGCGGTCGAGGCCCGGCTCTATGCGGAGAGCCCGTCCAACGGCTTCCTGCCTTCCACGGGCCTGCTGGAACACTTCGAGCTTCCGCCAACCGTGCGCGCCGATACGGGCGTCGAGGCGGGCGGCGAGGTCACCCCCTTCTACGACCCGATGATCGCCAAACTGATCGCGCATGCCGAGACCCGCGAACTGGCGCTCGCCGAACTGGCCGAGGCCTGCGACGGGGTCGAGGTCTGGCCGGTGAAGACCAACGCCGGGTTCCTCGCCCGCTGCCTGGAACAGCCGGACTTCATCGCCGGCGACCTCGACACCGGCTTCATCGAGCGCAACCTCGCCGAACTCACCGCCGCCCCCGAACCCTCCCCCGCCGCGCTCTCCGCCGCCGCCGAGGCCGCCATGGTGGTGGACGAGACCCTGGCCCCCGACGCCTCGCCATGGCGCGACCTGGCGGGCTTCCGGCTCAACGCGGGGCCAGAGACCACCGTGCGCCTGTTCTTCGCCGGCAAGCCGGTGATCGCCGACGCCGCGGAGACCGCCGCCCCGAGGTCGGTCCTGCTCACCGACGCCGACGAGATCGTGGTCTTCGAGGCCGGCGAGGCCTTCGTCTTCCTGTCCCACCCGCCCTCGGCGGAAGACCTGGGCGCCGCCACCGACGGCCAGATCCGCTCGCCCATGCCCGGCAAGGTCACCGGCCTTTCGGTCAAGGCCGGCGACAAGGTGACCAAGGGCCAGGCGCTGCTGACGCTGGAGGCCATGAAGATGGAGCACGCGCTGACAGCGCCCTTCGACGGCGCCGTGGAGACCGTGGCCGTAACCCTCGGCGCCCAGGTCAGCGAAGGCGCGACCCTGATCAAGCTCAGCGCCGCCTAGCCGCGCCGCGGCAAGCCTATCGAGCCGCGCCCGGCTGCTGCTCGGCTCGCCGGGCCCCCGCCAGGATGTTCGGGAGCGAGTAGTTCCCCTCGTGACAGGCGAATTCGTAGATCGGCTTGGCGGTGGCGAAGAGCGAATATTCCGCCAGCCACGGCGCCGTATAGATCGACGGATCGACCACCGTATACTGGTAGAGGAGCTCGGTCTTCGACACGCGCGTATAGCGCTCGACCACCTTGGCGGTGGCGGGAACGAACAGGGTCGGGAACGGCCGGATCACGTCCTTCGCCGGCATGCCGATGGTCTCGATAACCAGGGTCTCGCCCTCCCAGTGGGCGATGGCGTCGCCGAGCGCGGAGGCCTGCAGCAGCGGGCCGTGCTTGTCGGTGTAGGGGATGACCCGCAGGTCCGGGCCGTACTCCGTCAGGATCACCACGGCGTCCCTGGTCTGGACGATCTGGCGGGGATTGATGTCGCTGGTGCTGACGATCGGCGGCTGGCCCCAGCCCACCACGCAACGCTCCCAGTTCGGCCGGACCTCGGGACCATCGGTGGGGAGCGGCGGCTCGGTCTGGGTGCGCAGCGCCTGCTCGATGAAGCGCATCTGGCCGCGCATTCCCCGCGTCAGCGGCAGCATGCCGTCGGCGGGTTGCACCACCTGGCGCGTACGGTACTGGCCGCGAACGATGGCGGCCGCCGAGCGTCCGGCGTCGCTGCGGATCTCCGCGACCTCGGGATCCTGGGCGAAGATCGCGAGCTTGCCGGCTTCGTCGTTCAGCTTTCGGGCGTAGGCCTTCGCCTCGGCCTCCGGCAGGGTCAGGCTTGGCGTGTCCGGCCGGGCCTCCATCGGCAGGACGAAGTGGGTGTTCCAGACGCCCTGCAGGTCGGGCTGGCCGAGCGAATTGCGGGGCGCGTGATAGTCCGCTGCCGTCGCCGACGCTGCGAGCAGCGCTCCGAGCGCGATCACAACCAGGCCCAGCTTACTCATCGCCTATCCGCGCCCGCGACCACACCCGTATCGTGTAGGCGCCCGATTTCGGGTCCGCTCATCCCCAGCACCTCGGCCAGCACCTCATCCGTATTCTGGCCCAGCTTAGGCGCCGGCTGGACTGGTCCGCGCACGTCCTGCGGGATTGTCGCCATGGCGCCGGGCGCCGGATAGCTGAGGCCGCTGGGATGGCGAACGGTCTGGAAGGCGGGGTTGTCTTTATATAGGCGCGGATCGTCGAGCGCGGCCTCCAGAGGCTGATAGGCGCCCCAGGTGACGCCGCCCGCGTCGAAGGCCGGCCCGAGATCGGCGGCGGTGCGCCGGGCGAAGGCCCGCTCGAACAGCGGATAGAGGCGGGCCCGGTGGGTGAACCTCAGGCCCTCGTCCGTGGCGAAGGAGACGCCGAGCTCGGCCTCCAGCGCGGCGACCTCGACCGCCAGGCCGAGCGCCTCCAGCGCCTTGCTCCACTGCCTGGGCGTGATCGCCAGCAGCATCAGGGTCTGGCCGTCGCGCGTCACGAAGTCCCGCCCGAAGGCGCCGAAGATGTCGTTGCCCATCCGGGGCCTCTGATGACCCGACAGCATCGTCTCGGCGGTGAAGCCCAGGTTGGCCATGGTCGCCGCCCCGATGTCGGACAGGGGCGCGCGGATCTCGCGGCCGCCGCCGTCGCGCATCCTGGCCAGCAGGGCCGAGACCAGGCCGAAGGCGCAATAGGCGCCGGTGAGCAGGTCCCAGGCCGCCAGCACATGGTTCACCGGCCGCGGATCGCCGGCGGGGCCGGTCATCTGCGGCAGGCCCAGGGCGGCGTTGATCGTATAGTCCATGCCCTGGGACCCGTCGGCCCAGCCCATGACGCGCACGCAGATCAGGTCCTCGCGCAGCGCCTTCAGCTTCTCGTAGGCGAGGAACCCGTCCACCGGAAAATTCGTAATGAACAGCCCGGCGTCCTTACCGGGCGCGGTGGCCAGGCGCTGGGCGATCTCGCGGCCCGCGGGGCTCGAGAGGTCGAGGGCGACCGACTTCTTGCCCTTGTTCAGCCCCTCCCAGTAGAGGCTCGACCCGTTCTCGGCGAGCGGCCAGCGGCGGAAGTCCGGCCCGCCGCCGACGTTGTCGAACCGGATCACCTCCGCGCCCATCTGAGCGAGGTACAGCCCGCAGGTCGGCGCGGCGACGAACGCCGAGCCTTCCACCACGCGCAGGCCCTTGAGGAGGTCGTACATCTAGAAACCGCTCATCCCCGCGAAGGCGGGGATCCAAGCTGAGTTGGTCAGGTCGCGCCGGCGCATCGTGCGGTTCTAGCTCCGTATGGATTCCCGCCTTCGCGGGAACGAGCGGGATTTCAGGATCAGCCGATCAGCTTGCCGACCTCGGCGACCTCATCCGGCGTCAGCGCCCAGGCCGCCGTCGCGGCATTGGTCTTGACCTGCTCGGGGCTGGTGGCGCCGGCGATCACCGAGGACACCACCTCGTGGCCCAGCAGCCAGGCGAAGGCCAGTTCCAGGAGGGTGTGATCGCGTTCCGCCGCCCAGGCTTCCAGCTTTTCCACCTTGTCGAAGTTCTTGTCGCTCATGGCGGCCGCGCCCCTGGCGCCCCAGGCGGCGAGCCGGCTGCCCTCCGGCGGCTTTTCACCGCGCCTGTACTTCCCGCTCAGGAGGCCCGAGGCCAGCGGGAAGAACGGCAGGAAGCCCAGGCCGAAGTGCTCGCAGGCCGGCAGCACCTCGAACTCCACCTTCCGTTCCAGCAGGGAAAAGAGGTTCTGCGCCGAGACGAAACGGGTAGCCCCGGCGGCCGTCCAGTCGGCGTCGGCGATCTGCCAGCCCGTGAAGTTGGAGTTGCCGATGTAGCGGACCTTGCCCTGGGTCACGAGGTCGTCGAGCGCGCGCAGGGTTTCGTCGATGGGCGTGTCGGCGTCGGGCGAGTGAAACTGGTAAAGGTCGATGTAGTCGGTCGAAAGCCGCGTCAGGCTGTCCTCCACCGCGCGCATGATCCACCGCCGCGAGCCGCCGCGACGACGCTCGTCATCGCCGATCCGCATGCCGAACTTGGTGGCCAGGACGATATCGGCCCGCCGCTTGCCCAGGGCCTTGCCGAGGAATTCCTCAGACTTGGTCCCGCCATAGACGTCGGCGGTGTCGAAAAAGGTGATTCCCGCGTCCAACGCCGCATCGACCACGGTCTGGGTCGCCTTCTGGTCGATACGCATGCCGAAATTATTGCAGCCCAGTCCGACCTCGCTGACCTTCAGGCCCGAGGTTCCCAGCCGGCGCATCTTCATCGTCTTTTCTCCGCAGGATCCGCTGTTCGCGCCCCTGGCGGCGCTGGGCCGGGCGAGGCGGAGGGAACCTAGCCGCATCCTTTCCCCAGGCGAAGCCACATTGCCGCAGAGCCGGCAGGCGCGCCTTCACCGTTCAGCAAGCTTGATGGCGCATTCACTAGCTTTGTTGGGGATATCGCAAGTGTCGGCTTCGTAAGCTCACGATCCGAATTGTTTCCTTTGGCGAACGGTTTTTATCCCATGCGCGTCGTCACCATTGTCAGTCTCGGGGCTTGCGCCCTTTTCGGTCTGGGGGCCCTCGTGGTCGCCAAGACCATGATGCCCAACAGCAAAGCGGTCGCCAAGATCGCTGCGCCCGTTGCCGGCGTACCCGTCGTGGTCGCCAAGGCGGGTATGAAATTTGGCGACCGGCTGGACGCGGGCAAGATCGAAATCCTCAAGCTGCCGTCGAATGCGGTGCCGGAAGGCGCCTTTACGACAGTAGCCCAGGTGCTCGCCCAGGACGGGGGAGGCGCCCCCGTGGCGCTCGAACCCATCGCCGCGCGCGAGCCCTTGCTGCCGTCCAAGCTCTCCGGACCCGGAGCCAGGGCCTCGGTCGCCGCCGAGATCGGCGACGGGTTCCGCGCCTACACCATCAAGGTTTCCGACGTCACCGGCGTCGGCGGCCACGCCCTGCCGGGCGACCGGGTCGATGTCGTGCTGATGCGCGACCTGACGCCGGACGGCGGCAAGCACAGCTTCGTCTCCGAGGTGGTGATCCAGAACGTCCGCGTGCTCGGCGTCGACCTGAACGCCGACCTCGCCTCCAACAAGCCCGCCACGCCCAACACCGCCACCCTGGAGGTCACGATCCCCGACGCCCAGAAGCTGGCGGTGGCCGGCGACCTCGGCAAGCTTTCGCTGGCGCTGCGCAAGACCGGCTCCACCGAGGTGACCAAGACCGCCCCGATGCACACCGCCAACTTCGTCGGCGGCGGCGGCGCGGCCCCCCGGGCCGTCCACGTCTCGCACCGCATGTCGGCCGTTCCGGCAGGGGCGCCCGCCCCAACCCTGATCGCCATCGTTGAAGCCGGCGGCGGCGGATCGGGCAAGACCCGCGCCCCGAAGGCCAAGCCCGCCGCGCCGCCGACCGCGCCCGCGCCGCCCCCCGTGCCAGCCTCTGGGGGCGCCAAGGCCGACTTCGGCCCCGCCATCCAGTCTTCGATTCTTCCGTCGTGAGTGTCCTGGAGTCCATGACCATGCCGCGCAACCTCACCGCCGCGCTCTGCGCCGCCCTGACGCTGCTGACCGCCGGCGCGGTCGCGACGCCGGCCTTCGCCGACGCCCTGCCGAGCGAAGCCGCCACCAGCCGCGTCATCTCCGTGCCGCGTGACAAATCGCTGTCCTTCCGCCTGGATGAGCCGGCCACCAAGATCGTCGTGTCGCAGCCCGACATCGCCGAGGTGGTCGCCACCACGGACCGCAGCTTCTATGTGCGCGGCATTGACGTCGGTTCGACCAATCTTCTGGTCTACGGCCCCGGCGGCCGGCTGATGGAAGTGATCGACGTGCGGGTCGGCGTCGACGCCGCCGCCCTCGAGCGCGACCTGGCCCAGGTGCTGCCCAACGAGCACATCAAGGTCCAGAACCTCGGCGAAGGGGTCATGCTGACCGGCGACGTCTCCAATCCGGGCGTCGGGATCAAGGCCACGGCCATCGCCCAGAAGTTCTCCCCCGATGGCGTCACTTCAATGCTGCGTATCGGCAGCTCGCAGGTGGTGCTGGAGGTCCGCATCCTGGAAGCCACCCGCTCGACCTCGCGCGACACCGGCGTCGGCCTTGAGATCGGCAACAATTCCTTCGCCTTCCAGCTGGGCGCCAATGTCGTGGGCCACCCGATCGTTCCGCCCGGCGGCCAGTTCCCGCTGGTGGGCCTGATCGGCACCACGCCGCCGGAAGGCGCGCTCGGCATCGTCGGCGCGATCGGCCATACCTCCGTCAACGCCCAACTGGCGGCGCTGGAGGAGAAGGGCCTTATCCGCACCCTGGCGCGGCCGAACCTGGTGGCCTTGTCCGGCGAGAAGGCCACCTTCCTGGCCGGCGGGGAATTCCCCTTCCCGGTGCCCAGCGGCGTCAACCTGATCACCATCGAATTCCGCACCTACGGCGTGAAGCTCGACTTCACCCCCACGGTCGAGGAGGACGGCAAGATCCGTCTGGTGGTGGCCCCGGAGGTCAGCGAGCTCGACCAGACCAACACCGTGCGCGTGGACAACGTCACCATCCCGGCGCTGACCATCCGGCGCACCTCGACCACGGTCGAGCTGCACGATGGCGAGTCGCTGACCATCGGCGGCCTGTTCCAGCACGGCTACTCCAACCAGATCAACCAGGTCCCGGGCCTCAGCAACATACCGATCCTGTCGGCGCTGTTCCGCTCGACGCGCTACCAGCGCCACGAGACCGAGCTCCTGATCATCGTCACGCCGCACATCCTGACCCAGGGCGACATCAACGCCACCAAGGACAAGAACCTTGCCGGCGCCGAGCCCAGCGGCATGGACCTGCTGCTCACCGGCAAGGCGCTCGACAAGGCGATGGCCAAGGACCTGCGCGGCCCGATCGACGCGCCGCCGCCGCCCGCGGCGGCATCCAACCCGCAGCCGCAGCTCCGCGGCGCCATCAGCCCCACCGTTCCCGCCTCCGGAAAGTAAGCGTTCGACCGATGAGTACCGCCCCTCCTCCCGCCGTGTCCTTGAGCGGGCGCCGCGTCCTCGTTCTTGGCGCAGCGCTCCTGCCGCTCTCGCAGGATCCGCTGACCGGCGCGCATGTGGAGCTGGGCGGGCTCGATCGGCTGATCGGCGTGGGGGCGGCCGACGCGGACCTGATCATCATCGACGCCGACGCCTGGGACGGACCGGGCATGGCCGCCGGCATCCAGGCCCTGACGCTCGCCGCCGCGCCGCCGCCGGTGCTGCTGGTCGGCACGCACCTGCCCACCAGCGTGGTGCGCAACCTATTGCGGCTCGAGCGCTCCGACGTGCTCGACGCGCCCTACAGCTCCGACAACATCGCCGCGGCCATCAACGGCCTGATGGTCGAAAAGGCGCCCCCGGCGCCGGTTCCGGTCCAGGGCGGCCACGCGGCGCGCTGCTGGGCGGTCAGCGGCGCGGTCGGCGGCTCCGGCGCGACGACGCTGGCCATCGAGATCGCCACCCAGCTCTGCGCCCGCCAGGCCAAGCCGAAGAGCGTGTGCCTGATCGACCTCAACCTGGCCGACGGCTCGGCGGCGGCCTACCTGGGCTCGACGCCGGCCATGCGCCTGGGCGACCTCACCGCCGCCGCCGCGCGTCTCGACGCCGCCATGCTGCAGGCCTTTGTCACCCCGGTCACCGACAGGCTCGACCTCCTGGCCGCAGCGCGCGATCCGGGCGCCTTCGACGCCGTGCCTCGCGAGGCGATCCTGCGGATGCTGGAGATGGCATGCGAGACCTATGACTGGGTGATCCTCGACATGCCGCGCCACCGCCGGTCCTGGAGCCTGGATGTGCTGGGCGGCTGCGACGAGATCCTCGTGGTCTCCGAGCTCACCGTCCCGGCCCTGCTCGCCGCCCGGTCGCTGTCCGACGAGATCGAGCGGGACATGGGCTCCGGCGAGAAGCCAAAGATCGTGCTCAACCGGGTGGCCGCGCGCATGTTCGGCCCCGCGCCGTCCTTCGCTGAAGCCGAACGGGCCCTGCAGCGCAAGGCCGAGGGCGGCGTCAGCTCGGACTGGGAGGCCGCCGCGGCGTCCGTCAACCTGGGCGGCCCCATCGCCACCCACCGGCCCAAGTCGAAGATCGTCAAGGACGTGCAGTCGCTGGTCGACAAGCTCGCCGCCCAGCCGGCGCGCGGTCACGCCACGAAGGCCGCCTGATGGGCCGCTTCGGACTGCCCGGCGCGCAAGCGGCCAGCACGCCTGCGTCCGCCGGCGAGAACCCGGCCGCACCCGCGCCTCATGCCGCCCCGCTTCAATCCCTGGCCTCTCCGCCGCCGCCGCCCATGCCGCCCAAGCCCGCGGGTCAGGTGAAGGGCGCGCCGCCGTCGCAGCTCGATATCCGGCTGCGCCTGCACTCCCGGCTGATCGAGGAACTCGATCTCGCCAAGCTCGACAAGCTCGACGAGAAGGACATGCGCCGCGAGGTCATGAGCCTCGTCGCCGATTTCGCCCGCGCCGAGCGCATGGCGCTGAACACTGCCGACCTGCAGGAGCTGGGCGCCTCGATCTATGATGAGATGGTGGGCCTGGGTCCCCTTGAGCCGCTGCTCAAGGACGACAGCATCAACGACATCCTGATCAACGGCCCCTACCAGGTCTATGTGGAGCGGCGGGGCGAGCTGGAACTGACCCCCGTCCGCTTCCGCGACAACGACCACCTGCTGCGCATCGTCAACCGCATCGTCGCCGGCGTCGGCCGCCGGATCGACGAGAGCCAGCCCATGGTCGACGCCCGTCTGCAGGACGGCAGCCGGGTGAACGCCGCAATCGCCCCCATCGCCATCGACGGCGCCTGCGTCTCGATCCGGAAATTCTCCAAGAAGCCGCTGACGCTGGAAAAACTGGTGGGCCTGGGCGCCATGCCCATGGCCGTCGCCGACTTCATGCACGGCGCCGTGAAGGCCCGCGTCTCCACCGTGATCTCCGGCGGCACCGGCTCCGGCAAGACGACGCTCTTGAACGCCCTTTCTGCCGCCATCAGCCACGGCGAACGCCTGATCACCATCGAGGACGCGGCCGAACTGCAGCTGCAGCAGCCGCACGTGGTGCGCCTGGAGACCCGGCCGCCGAACATCGAGGGCAAGGGCGAGATCCGCCAGCGGGAACTGGTCAAGAACGCGCTTCGGATGCGTCCCGACCGGGTGATCCTGGGCGAAGTCCGGGCCGACGAGGCCTTCGACATGCTGCAGGCCATGAACACCGGTCACGAAGGCTCCATGGCCACCATCCACGCCAACAACCCGCGCGAGGCGATCGGCCGCCTGGAGCAGATGATCGCCATGGGCGGCCTGGCCATCAGCCCCGACGCCATGCGCCAGCAGATCGCCTCGGCCATCGGCATGATCGTCCAGGTGATGCGCCTGGCCGACGGCAAGCGGAAGATCACCCACGTCACCGAGATCACCGGCATGGAGGGGCAGGTGGTGCAGATGCAGGACATCTTCACCTTCAACCGCACCCACACCGATGCCGACGGCACGGTGCACGGCGAGTTCCGGGCCACGGGCCTTCGCCCCCGCTGCATCGAGGAAATGCAGCGGCGCGGCATCGCCTATGACATGGCCAATTTCGATCCCACCCGCGTTCTGGGGGCCTCATGAAGATCGACGGCCATATCATCTTCCTGATCCTGGTCTTCGCCGCCGTGTTCACCGCCGGCCAGGCGGTGATCGGGCTGGTCTCCGTAGCCACCCAGAAGCGCAAGGTGAACAAGCGCCTGAAGGTGGCCGAGCGGGTCGACGGGGTCTCCGCGCTCGTCATGGAGCTGCGCAAACAGCGGGGCCTCGACGCGGCCGGCGAGCGGGGCAAGCGCCTGCGCTGGCTCTCCAACCTGATCGTCGCGTCCGGCGTCGCCTACGACCCGAGAAAGTGGACGCTCTACGCCGTCGCGCTCGCGCTGGCCGGCGGCGCGGCGCCGGCGGTCCTGCTCAAGAACCCGCTGCTGTTCCCGGTCGGCGCCCTGGTGCTGGGGATCGGCGGACCGATCTTCTATCTGAAGTTCATGGCCGGCAAACGCGCCAAGGCGCTGGGCTTCCAGCTGCCGCAGGCGCTCGAGATCATCGTCCGCAGCCTCGAAGCCGGCCACCCCGTGCCCACCGCCATCAACCTGGTGGGCCGCGAGATGAGCGATCCCGTGGGCACCGAGTTCGGCATGGCCGCCGACGAGATCGCCTATGGTTCCACCATGCAGGAGGCGATCGGGCGCATGGCCGAGCGCTGCCAGCACCCCGACGTCGACCTGTTCGCGGCCACCGTGCGCCTGCAGGAGCGGGCCGGCGGCAACCTGACGGGCCTCCTGAAACTCAACGCCAACACCGTGCGCGAGCGCCACAAGATGCGCCTGAAGATCAAGGCCGCGTCCTCGGAAGGCCGCGCCTCGGCGATGATCCTGACCTCGGCGCCGTTCATCGCCATGGGCTTCATCATGATGTCCTCGCCGCACTTCTACGGCGACGTGATCCACGAGCCGATCGTCAAATGGGGCCTGACGGGCCTGGGCGTGTGGATGTTCATCGGCAACATGGTCATGCGCCGCATGATCGATCTGCGGCTGTAACCTCATGAACCCCGATCAACTCCAAGGTCTGGTCTCGGTCGTCGGCGCGGCCCTAGTGCTCGCGGGCGTCGGCGGAGTGGCCTGGCTGGCCGCCACCGAACTGCGCCTTCGCGCCATCCGCCGCGGGCGGATGCAGACCGCCGGCGGCCCGCAGTCGCCTATGGGCCGCGCCACCCGCAGCCGCACCAGCGGCATCAGCGCCTCGCTGCTGGGAACCGTCCGCACGCTGGGCCAGCAGAGCGCCGTGAAGGACCCGGCCAAGCTCTCGGTGCTGCGCTCGCAGCTGATGCAGGCGGGCTTCTACAACCGCGAGGCGCCGGTCATCTATCTGGGGGTCCGGGCGGTCGCGCTGGCTATCGCCACGCTGGGCGTGATCATGCTCGTGCCGCTGATCGCCGGCGGCAAGACCGGCATGGGCGGTATCGCCGTCGCCGCCTTCCTGGCCGGCGCCGCCATCTTTGGCCCCGACCAGGTGCTGAAGATCCGCCGCACCAAGCGCGAGCGGGAATACAGCGACGGTTTCCCCGACCTGCTCGACCTGCTGGTGGCCTCCGTCGAGGCCGGCCTCAGTCTGGACGCCGCCGTCAGCCGGGTCACCGAGGAACTGGCCCGCCGCTACCCCAACCTCACCGTCCACCTGCGTTTCCTGGTGCTGGAGCTCCGCGCCGGCAAATCGCGCAAGGACGCCTGGACCGCCTTCGCCGACCGCCTGGGCATCGACGACGCCCGCCAGCTCGCCACCATGCTGCGGCAGGCCGAAGAGATGGGCACCAGCCTCGGCGACACGCTGACGGTGTTCTCGCAGGACATGCGCTCCAAGCGCATGCTGCGGGCCGAGGAAAAGGCGCTCGCGCTCTCGGCCAAGCTGACCGTGCCCCTGATCCTCTTCATCTTCCCGTGCCTGCTCGGCGCCCTGATGCTCCCGGCCGCCGCGCGCCTGATCCACGTCTTCTCGAAATAGCCCCGACTACAGCCCGTACGGCCGGTAGGGCCCCGCGATCAGCTGTTCGAAGATGCCGATCCCTTCCCGGGTCGGCTCTCCGGGCGCCTCCATCACCGCCTTCGAGATCGCCTGGATGTGCCAGTTCTCCGGCGCGGCCATGTCGGTCGCCGCCAGGTCGATATCCTCGCGCGCCACCGCCAGCTCACCCTTCAGCCCGCCATGGCGCCATTCGCCGCCATAGCCGATGCCGCGCATCAGGAAGGTGCTCTGAGGCTCGATCCGCACCCGGGCCTCACCCTGCAGCAGCGGGATCACCAACGTGCCGCCCAGGGCATGGCGCGTTCCCGGCTTGATCGTGACGTCCTCCATCCGAGGCGCGTCGGAATGCCAGCCGCCCTCGGGACCCGCCCCGTCCGGCAGGATCACCGCGCGGGTGTTCCACGGCTTGCCCTCGGTGTCGGCGTTGACGTGGAAGAAGACGCTGCGGTCGGCGAAGTTGAGCGGCGTCCACTGCCAGAAGAAGCCGGCTATCCCCGCGCCCGGCGTCGGCTGCGGGTCCGGCGTCCCCACCGGCCGGATGCCCCAGGAGCGGTCGCGGGTGCCGGTCCAGCCGGCCCCGGTCTCGCGCCGGTCGCCGTCGACCTCGGTCCAGCCGCTGACCCGCACATTCTGGGTGAGGCGGGTGTAGTCCATGAACATCCGCGGCCCGGCGCGGCGGGTGAACCGGGGCTCCTCGATGGGGAAGGCGCGGCCCTCGAAGGTCAGCTCACAGCCCAGGCCCTCGGCGCGATCCAGCGTCACCTTCAGGATCTGCAGCGGTTCGATCACCTCGATCCTGACCGGCCCGACCACCAGTTCCATCCGCTCCATGCCCAGGATCCGCGAGGCGTGCAGGCAGCGCTGCACCCCGTCGCGGATAATCGAGACATGGGCGTCGGCGACGTTCAGAGCCGGATAGACCCCGAAGGCCACGGCCACGAATTCCGACCCGTCCGGCGAATAGCCGTTGAAGAAGTAGCGGTCGTAGAAATTCCGGTCGGACCCCGAATAGGCGATCGGCTCCGGCGTCTGATGGATCGGATAGTCGTCGCCCCGGGTCAACATCGCTCACGCCCTCTTCCCGCCTTGACGCTCGGTCACGCTTGCGACCCGCTGTCGGCGCGTATCAAGTGGATAAGCCAGCAAGAACACAAGGGGAGGGTCCGATGAACGTCATGACCGCCGCCGACCACCGCATTCCGAAGGACGTCGCCGAGGTGCTCGGCGCCCCGGCCGCCTATGCCGACGGGCGCATCCACGAGGCCTACCGCTGGCTGCGCGCCAACGAGCCCCTGGGGGTGGCCGAAATCGAGGGCGTGGACCCCTTCTGGGCGGTCACTCGCCACGCGGACATCCTGGAGATCAGCCGCCAGAACAGCCTGTTCCACAACGGCGACCGCTCTCCGACCATCGTCAGCCAGGAGGCGGATCGCCAGGTCCGCGAGATGATGGGCGGCAGCCCGCACCTGCTGCGCACCCTGATCCACATGGATGAGCCCGACCACCTGAAGTACCGCCTGCTGACCCAGGCCTGGTTCATGCCGCAGAATCTCAAGCGCCTGGAGGACCAGATCCGGGTGCTCGCCAAGGCCGCGGTCGCCAAGATGGCGGCCCAGGTCGGTCCGGACGGCGTCGGCCGCTGCGACTTCGTCAAGGAGGTCGCGCTCCACTACCCCCTGCGGGTCATCATGAGCATCATGGGCGTTCCGGAGGCCGACGAGCCCAGGATGCTGAAGCTGACCCAGGAGCTGTTCGGCGCCGCCGACCCCGAACTGGCGCGCGACGCCGGGACACCGCCGGCCGAACGCAAGTTCGACATGGGCGTGATCATCGACTTCTCGAACTACTTCCGCGCGATCTCCGAGGACCGCCGCGCGCACCCGACCGACGATCTCGCCAGCCTGATCGCCAACTCCCAGATCGACGGCCAGCCGATCTCCGACCTGGAGGCGATGAGCTACTACATCATCGTCGCCACCGCCGGGCACGACACCACCTCGTCCTCCACGGCGGGCGCCATGTGGGCGCTCGCCGAAAACCCGGGCGAGCTCGCCAAGGTGAAGAAGGACCCGTCGCTGATCCCCAGCCTGGTGGACGAAAGCATCCGCTGGACGACGCCGGTGAAGACCTTCATGCGCACGGTCACCGAGGACACCAGCTTCGCCGGCCGCGACATGAAGAAGGGCGACTGGCTGATGCTCTGCTACGCCTCGGGCAACCGCGACGAGGCGGTGTTCGAGGATCCGGACCACTTCCACGTCGACCGCAAGCCCAACAAGCACCTGGCCTTCGGCTATGGCGCCCACCTGTGCCTGGGTCAGCACCTGGCCAAGATGGAGATGCGGATCCTCTGGGAAGAGCTCCTGCCCCGGCTGTCCGAGCTTGCCCTCGATGGCGTGCCGGCGATGAGCGAGAGTTCCTTCGTCAATGGCCCCAAGCGCCTGCCGATCCGCTTCAGGATGGATTGAGACGAGCCGCGTGACCCACCCTTTGGAGCCCAGGCTCGCGAGCTATGTGTCGGGCCGGATGCCGCAGGCCTCGGAGATCGCGGTCTCCGGGCTGGAGCGCATATCCGGCGGAGCCTCGCGGGAGACCTACCGGTTCCGGCTGACCTGGCGCGAAGGCGGCGAGGCGCACGAGCGCCGCCTGATCCTGCGGCGCGATCCGCCGGCCAGCCTGATCGACACCGAACGCCGTGTGGAGTTCGAGGCCTATCGCGCCTTCCATGGCTCCGCCGTGCCTGTGCCGGCCATGCTGTGGCTGGAGGAGGCTGACGGTCCGCTGGACCACCCTTTCTTCATCGCCGAGGAGCTGGTGGGCTTCCAGGCTGCGCCGGCGATGCTGTTCGCCGGGGGCTATGACGCGGTCCTGCCAAGGGTCGCGGAACGCAAGTGGACCATCCTGGGCGAGATCGCCCGCGCCAATCCCGTGGCGCTCGGCCTCGACAAGATCATGGACGCCCCGGCGCTCGACGCCTGCTGGCGGCGAGAGCTCGATCACTGGGAGGCGATCTTCGACTCGGACGAGGCTGAGCCGCAGCCCATCGCGCGCGCCGCCATCCGCTGGCTTAAGCGCCACCCCCCACCGCCCGCACAGAAGCTGAGCATCGTCCACGGCGACTACCGCACCGGCAACTTCCTCTATGACGAGGCGGGCGAGATCCATGGGGTGCTGGACTGGGAGATGGCCCACCTGGGCGATCCGCTGGAGGACCTGGCCTGGGGCTTCAACCCGATCTGGCAATTCGGGCGGGGCCTGGCCGGCGGGCTGGTTCCGCAAGACCAGGCGATCGCCATCTGGGAGCGCGCGAGCGGGCTCGTGGCCGACCCGGCGGCCCTGCATTGGTGGACCCTCTTCAACAGCATGAAGGGCCAGGGCATCTGGGTGGGCTCGGCGCGGGCCTTCATCGACGGCGGCAACAGGGAACCGATCATGGTCTATCCGGCCTGGTGGCTCCTGAACGCCCAGGACCGGGCGATCCTCAAGGTGATGGGCAAGCTATGACGCCGGCCGTCCCCTCCGTCCTCTACGAACTCGCCGAGCTCTTGGTGAGGAACGCAGTCCCGGGCGTCCCCGACGCCGAGCGGGCGAATGCGCTCACCCTGTCCTCCATGCTGCTGGCGCTGGCCGCCGAGGTCTGGGACGGGGCGGCGGAAAACCTGGTGCAGGAGAACCGCGCGCTCGCGGCCCTGCTGGGCGATGCCGCCGCGGAGAACGATCTGCGCCTGTCTGTCCTGGCGGCCGAAAACGCCCGGCTGCGGGCCTTGCTGATCGCGGCCCACATCGCCGCCGAGCAGGCCGGTGACACGGCGCGCGAGAACGCCATCTGGGCTGAGCTCCTGGCCTCCACCGAGCGGCGCAAGCTCTCGGTCTCACTGGTGTAGCACCCCGTCATGGCCTCCCAGAAGGACATCGCCAACCGCATCCCGATCACCGGCGCCCTGATGCTGGCGACGCTGATGAACACGCTGGATTCCACCATCGCCAACGTCGCCCTGCCGCACATGCAGGGCTCGGTCTCGGCCTCGGCCGACCAGATCTTCTGGGTGCTGACCAGCTACATCATCGCCACCGCGATCATGACGCCGCTCTCCGGCTGGCTGTCGCAGAAGATCGGCCGCAAGACGATGTTCCTGGCCTCGATCGCGGGCTTCACGCTCACGTCCATTCTCTGCGGCATCGCCACGTCGTTACCGGAACTCGTTATCTTCCGCCTGCTGCAGGGCGTCGCCGGCGCCTCGCTGATGCCGCTCTCGCAGGCGACCATGCTCGACATCTATCCGCTGCGGCTGATCCCCCGGGTGATGAGCATCTGGAGCGCCGCGGTGATCATGGGGCCGATCATCGGTCCGACGCTCGGCGGCTGGCTGACCGAGGACTTCTCCTGGCGCTGGGTTTTCTACATCAACGTGCCCATCGGCATCCTGGCCTTTGGAGGCATCTGGACCTTCATGGACCGCGACGAGGGCGGGCGGCAGCGGCCGTTTGATTTCCTTGGGTTCGGGGCGCTGGTCCTGTTCATCGGCGGCTTCCAGCTGATGGTCGACCGCGGGCCGACGCAGGACTGGTTCGACTCCAAGGAGATCTGGATCGAAGCCGCGATCAGCGTGGCGGGCCTGTGGATATTCATCGTCCAGACCATGACCGCCGAGCACCCGTTCTTCCACCGGGACCTGGCCAAGGACACCAACTTCGTCGGCACCACGATCTTCGGCATGTTCGTCGGCGTGCTGCTGTTTTCCACCAGCGCGCTCCTGCCCTCGATGATGCAGAACCTGCTGGGCTATTCCGCGCTCCAGGCCGGCGTCGCCAGCATGACGCGGGGCGTGGGCTCGCTCATCGCCTTCCTGGCGGTTCCGATGCTGATCGTCCGGTTCGGGCCGCGCAGCGTGCTGCTGACCGGCATCCTGCTGTCGAGCCTGGCGCTCTGGCAGATGGGCCAGTTCGATCTCTCCATGACCGCGGGGCCGATCGAGTGGGCGGGCTTCATCCAGGGCCTGGGCACGGGCCTGCTCTTCGCACCCCTCAACACGCTCGCCTACGCCAAGCTTGCGCCGGTCCACCGAACCGAGGGCACCATCGTGGCGACCATGGCCAGAAGCCTGGGGTCCAGCGCCGGCATCTCGGTCTTGCAGGCCATGCTGATCCGCGACTCGGCCGCCGCCCATTCGGGCCTTTCGACCCATATCACGGCGACTGACCCGGTGCTGCGGTGGGTCATGCCGCAGATGTTCAACCTGCAGCCAGGGCCGGGGCTGAGCGCGCTCAACGGCGAACTCACCCGCCAGGGGGCCATGATCAGCTATGACGCGCTGTTCAGCGCCATGGCGATCGGCTGCCTGTTCCTGGCGCCGAGCCTGCTGTGGCTCAAACCTCCGCGCACGCCGGTGGCCCAGGGGCCGGAGTTCGCCGCCGACTAACCGTTCACCGCGCGCGAATCCGCAGGCGCCTCGGCCCTTTCCGTCATCCCGTAGTCGCGCAGCACGCTCGCCACCCGCAGCCGGTAGTCGGCGAAGATCATGTCCCGCCCACGCGCCTGGGCCCGGCGATGGGCGTTCAGGCTTCGCCATTCCGCCACCGCCGCCTCGTCGCGCCAGAAGGACAGCGACAGAATCCGGCCCGGCGTCGAAAGGCTCTCGAAGCGTTCGATGGAGATGAACCCGTCGATCCTCGCCAGCCGCGGTTTCAGGCCGGCGGCGATATCCAGATAGGACCGCCGGCGGCCGGGGCGCAGTTCGCCTTCGAAGATGACGGCGATCATCGGACTCTCACGGGCTGCAGGAAGGTGCGGGTCTCTTCCAGGATGAACTTCCTGTCCTGGGCGAACTTCAGGTTGGCCAGCGACGCGGCGTCCGAGCGCAGCCGACCGCGGTAGGTCTCATAGGCCGCCAGACAGTCGAAGCCGATCATCGCCAGGCCGACATTGTTGGTTCCCTCGTGCGGCAGGAAGTAGCCCAGCAGGTCCCCTCCCAGCGCCGGAATGATGGTCAGCCACTCGCGGGCGTACTCTTCGAAATCGTCGCGCTTGTAGGGGTCGATGACGTAGCGGATGCAGCAGGTGATGGTCATGGGACGCCTCCGGAAATGAGCCGCCTTCCTAGCCCGGCGGCGCAGCCGGATGCTTCGATCAAGCTCGAAGCCTCAGCCATGGCCGGACGGCCACGATGCGCGTAGGCTCGAAGCATGAAGGTCGGACCAGACATCGCCACGATCGCCGCCCTCCTGGGCGACCCGGCGCGGGCCAATATGCTGACCGCGCTCTGCGCCGGCCAGGCGCTGACCGCCGGCGAACTCGCCCGCGAGGCCGGCGTCACCGCCCAGACCGCCAGTTCCCACCTTTCCAAGCTCTCCGCCGGCGGCCTGGTGGAGGGCCGCAAGCAGGGGCGGCACATCTACTACGCGCTCACCGGGCCGGACGTGGCCGGTGTGATCGAGGCGCTGACGGGTCTCGCCGCCCGGACCGGCCACACCCGGGTCCGCACCGGGCCCAAGGAGCCGGCGCTGCGCCGCGCTCGGGTCTGCTACGACCATCTGGCCGGCGACCTTGGCGTGGCCATGCTGGACAGCCTGACCCACCGCAACATGATCGTGGGGTCCGGCGAGACCCTGGTGCTGACCGAGAAGGGCGAGGCCTTCATGACCGCGCTCGGCCTCGACCTGCCCGCGCTCACCGGTCTCAGACGGCCCTNNGCCCCTCTGCAAGGGTTGCCTGGACTGGAGCGTCCGCCGCTCGCACCTGGCCGGCGCCCTGGGCGCGGCCCTGCTGGAGCGGTTCTATGGCCTGGGCTGGGCGGCGCGCGAACCGGGCACGCGGATCGTCCGCTTCAGCCCGCGCGGCCTCGAGGCCTTCCGGGAAATCTTCGGCGTTCAGCCCGAGACCGAAGCCCTGGCGTGACCATCGGAATCCCTCACGCGAGAGCGTGACAAAGCAGGTGTGGTCGGCTTTGCTGCGCCACCCCCGGTTTTCGGGGGTTTTCAGCGATTTTGACCGGGACGGATTTCACGATGCCACCAAGGATGTTGCCTGAACCCACGCCGGAGACCCGGCATTTCTGGGACGGGTGCAGAGCCGGCGAGCTTCGCCTGCAGCGCTGCACCGATTGCGACGGCGGAAGCTATTTCCCGCCCAGGCCCTTCTGCCCCAGGTGCGGCAGCCGCAAGGTCGAGGACTATGCCGCCAGCGGCCAGGGCGTGCTCTGGTCCTATGTGATCAACATGCGTCCGCGCCCGGACATGGGGACCGAGCCCTACGCCATCGCCGTTGTGAAGCTGGCCGAGGGTCCGCAGATGATGAGCAACATCGTGGGCTGCCCGCAGACGCCGGAGGCCCTGCAGCTGGACATGCCGCTGAAGGTCACCTTCTCCAAGCAGAGCGACGACATCTCGCTCCCCTTCTTCGAACCGGCGAAGGGGTAAGCTCATGAAACAGAAATCCGTAGCGGTGGTCGGCGCGGCCGAAACCACCAAGATGGGCCGGATCCCCGACGTCTCGGTGATCGGCCTGCACGCCGATGCGGCGCTGAACGCCATGGCCGATTGCGGCCTCAAGGCGTCCGACATCGACGGTGTCGCCTGCGCCGGGATCAGCCCGGTGGAACTCGCCTACTACATGGGCGTCACGCCCACCTATGCGGACGGCACCAGCGTCGGCGGATGCTCCTTCATGCTGCATGTCCGCCACG
>PLEH01000142.1 GCA_003136395.1 Phenylobacterium sp. | reverse complement strand
ACGACGAGGAGATCAAGCGCCAGGCCGCGGCGGAAACGCGCCAGAAAGTGCTGGCCGAGGAGGCCGAGCAGAAGCGCCTCGCCGACGCCGCCGCCGCCCGGGCCGCCGCCGGGGCGGCGTCCGGCCTGGCCCGCCGCGCCGGGCGGGAGCGCGCGCCTGAGCTGCGCCAGGACCTGGTTGCGCGGCGGCGGGGCGAGCGCCGGGCCGATGGGCCGCGAATAGTCGAAGCCCCACTTCAGCGAGCTGACGTCCTGGCTGGCGAAATTGATCGGCCGGAAGTCCACCTCGGTGAGTTCGCCCGCCGCGTCGCGAATGAAGCGGTCGGGAAAGGCCGCCTCAAGCTCGGCGGTGGCGGCGGAGGGGAAGGCCGCGATCGGGTTCTTGTAGTGGATCTTGTTGTAGTCGGCCCGGAAGGTCAGCTGCTTGTCCGCCCAGGGCTGGTAGGTGACCCGGAGCGAGGTGCGGTAGCGGTCGTCGCCGGTGAGCGCCGGGTTGCCGCCGGAGACCTGGGTCACGTCCACGGTCTGGCCGGTGACGAAGTCGAAGATCCGTGCGCCCGGGGTCAGCAGCAGGGCCGCGCCGAGCTGCTGCTGGGAGGGCGCGGCCTGGTCGTGCAGGCGCGAGGCCAGGATGCTGAGGCCGGTGATCGGGGTCCAGTGGACGCTGTAGCCGAAGGTGGTGAGCGTCCCGAAGTCCGAGACCTGTTCGGCGGCCACGTGGGCGTTGACGCCGATGTCGCCCAGCATCGGCAGGATCTTCTGCTTCACGCTGGTCAGCGGCACGTCGAGGCTGGCCTGGGCGTTGACGGCGGTGCGCGAGAAGCTGGCGGATTGGTCTCTTCCCAGGCGCTCCGATTGCGAGGAAAAGGCGCTGCCTGCGCCGCCGACGCGGAGGCTGGTGCGGATCTGGCCGGCAGGGATCGTGTAGATCGGCCCAGACGCGATGAACTGGACGTTGCCGGTGTCGGACTGCGAGTGACCGGTGTCCGGGGCGCGGAGCGTCAGCAGGTTGGCGGGGATCGGCCCGGTGGGCGTGAGCGTGATCAGGCCCGCCGAAAGCGCGGCCTGCAGGGCCGAGGCGTCGAGGCCGACATCGTTGGAATTGCGGCTGTCGGCGTGGTCGTAATTGCCCGTCAACGCCAGGCGCCACTGGGAGATGTCGCGGTTGAAGCCGACGCCGAGGTGGCCGGTCCAGGACTGAGCGTCCTGGTTCAGGCCGCCGAAATTGCTCGCCAGGCGGTCGATCTCGACGGGGCCGGCGGCTGACGGCGCAAACAACGTCACGCCCGGCAGGCCGCGCAGGGCGTCGGACTTGGTCGCCTCGAAGGTGCCGTTCACCGTGGCCGAGATGTCGGCGAAGATCGGCTTGGTGAGCACCGCGTTCAGCGAGACTTTTTGGGTGTCCGCCACCAGCGTGCGGAAGCGGCGCGCGTCGACGGGGTTTCCGGCGAGGTCCAGGGTGGCGCCGGTGGTGAGCGGGATCACATTGCGGGCGGCCTCGGTGAGCGAGGCCTGGGGATTGTACTTCAGGTCGAAGTTGAACCGCCGCTCGCCGGCGATGCGGGTCGCGCCCAACTCAACCTGGCCGGCGGCCGCGCCGCCGGCGGTCGCAGCCCCGCCCACAAGGTCGAGAAGCTCAGAGCCGTAGGCGGGCCTGAGCACGATGTTGACGACGCGCTGGTTGGCCGAGAAGCCGTACTTCAGCGCGGCCTCCTCCGGCAGGATGTCGACCCGCAGGATCGACTCGGTCGGCAGGTTGCGGATCTCGTTGAAGCCGGAGATGCGCCGGCCGTTGACCAGGATCGCCGGGCCCTCGCCCCCGCGGCCGGAGTTGGAGCCGATCTCCGGCGCCAGCTCGTCGAGGAGGTCGGTGATGGTGGAGACGCCATAGGCGGCCACATCCTGCGGCTGTAGCTGCAGGTCGGCCTTGATGTCGCCGGCCACCGCGCCGGGCTCGACCTTGGGCTGGGCGGTGACGATGACCTCGGAGACCGTGCTGGGCTTCGTCGCCGGCGTTGGCTCCGGCTTCTTGGCGTCGGCCGCCATCGTGCTTGAGGCGGCGAACAGCGCCGCGGCGCAGACGCCAGCATGCAGGTGGGAGCGGAGGCTGTTCAAGGTCACGCGGCGTGTCATCCGTGGGCGTGGCCGAGCGGGCCTGCCGATTCCCCCAAAGCTCCGGCGCTCATTCGTCGCGGCCTAGCTCGTTCAAATGAGGGCGCCATTGTTTCGGGGCGATTACCCCCGGTCCGGCCGTGGTGCGGCCGTGAAATGTCAGAGATCGGCGAGCAGGCCCTGCAGCGTCGCCATGTCAGGCGGCAGCGGGCTCTCGAAGCGCAGGGTCTCGCCGGTGACGGGATGGCGGAAACCGAGGACGGCGGCATGCAGCGCCTGGCGTTTGAGGCCGGCCTCGGCCATCGCTGCGCGGACCTTCTCCGCCGGCGGGCCGGAGCCGTAGGCCGGGTCGCCCAGGCAAGGCGCGCCGATCGAGGCCAGGTGCACGCGGATCTGGTGGGTGCGGCCGGTCTCCAGCGTGCAGGCCACCCGGGCGGCCAGCGGCTTCTCGGCGCGGCCGAACACCCGCTCGGTGACGTAGTGGGTGATGGCGTGGCGGCCCCCCGACTTGACCAGGGCCATCTTCTTGCGGTCGGCGGAGGAGCGGGCGATGGCCCCCTCGATGGTCCCGCTTAGGGACCTGGGCGCGCCGCGGGTGAGCGCGATGTAGAGCCGGTCGATGTCATGGGCGGCGAACAGGGCCGAGAGCCCCTGGTGGGCGGCGTCGGTCTTGGCGGCCACCACGATGCCGGAGGTGTCCTTGTCGATGCGGTGGACGATGCCCGGCCGCGCCACCCCGCCGATGCCGGAGAGGCTCGCGCCGCAATGATGCAGCAGGGCGTTGACCAGGGTGCCGTGGGTGCTGCCCGGCGCCGGATGGACGGCCATGCCCGCGGGCTTGTCGACGACGATCAGATGGGCGTCCTCGAACAGCACCTTGAGCGCGATCGCCTCGGGGACCGGCTCGGCGGCCTCGGGCGGCGGGATCTCGAAGCGGTAGTCGCCGGCCTGGGCCTTGGCCGATGCATCGGTCACCGGCGTCCCGTCGCGGCTGACGCGGCCCTGGGCGATCAGCGCCTGGACGCGGGCCCGCGACATCTCCGGCAGCAGGTCGGCGAGCGTCTTGTCGATGCGGGCGCCGGCGTCCTGCGGCGTCAGTGTCAGTAGACGGAGCGCGAAGGCATCCTCCTCCTCGTCCGGCGGATCGACGGACGCTGCGCGGAGGTCTTCGCTCGACACGGCCGGACCTTCTCCTGTGCTATCGTGCTTCTAGATACGTGCGCCGGGGACCAAGCGCGAGAGCGGGAACGAAAGATGCGAATCGACAGGCGCGGGCTGCTGGCCCTGCTGGGGTTGGGGGCGGCGGCGGCGGCGGGCAGGGCCCGTGCGCGTGGGACGCCGTCCTTCCAGCACGGCGTGGCCTCCGGCGACCCCCTGCAGGACCGGGTGATGCTGTGGACGCGGATCACCGCCCACGGCTCCGATGAGATCGCCTACCGCTGGACGCTGGACCCGGTCGATCGCAAGGGCGGCGGCAAGCGCGGCTCGGGCGTGACCGGGCCGGACCGCGATTTCACGGTGAAGGTGGACGTGGTCAATCTGGACCCCGGCCGGTCCTACAATTTCCAGTTCGAGGCGGGCGGGGTGAAGTCCCCGGTGGGGCGCACCCGCACCCTGCCGGACGGACCGACCAAGGACGCGGTGCTCGCGGTCTGCACCTGCGCGCTCTATCCCAACGGCTATTTCAACGCCTATGGCGCCATCGCCAAGCTGGCCCGCGTCGATGCGGTCGTGCATCTGGGCGACTACATCTACGAATACGGCGGGCCGGGGTCCTATGGCATGGACTCACCCGTGGCGGGCGAGCGACCGCACGATCCGGGCCGCGAGTGCGTGAGCCTTGCCGACTACCGCCGCCGCCACGCGCAATACAAGACCGATCCGCAACTGCAGGCCGCCCATGCGCGCGCGCCCTGGATCGTGGTCTGGGACGACCATGAGACCGCCAACGACAGCTGGATCGGCGGGGCGGAGAACCACCAGCCGGCGTCCGAGGGCGACTGGAACGTGCGAAAGGCCGCCGCGATCAAGGCCTATTACGAGTGGATGCCGATCCGCGAGCCGGTGGGCGGCGGGTTCTCGATCAACCGCAGCTTCGACTTCGGCGATGTGGCGAGCCTCTTCATGCTGGAGACCCGGCTGACCGCCCGCGACCACCAGCTCTATCCCGACAAGGAAATGCCCGCCGAACCGACCGCGGCCGAGGTGGCGGCCTGGCGCCAGCGGCTGGCTGATCCTGCGCGCAAGATGATGTCGGCGGGCCAGGAGGCCTGGCTCGCCCGCGAGCTCACGGCCTCGGTGAAGTCCGGCCGCCCCTGGCAGGTGATCGGCAACGAAGTGGTGATGGCCAGGCTCTTCACCCCACCGCTGCGCCGCTACATGAGCGCCGAGGCCTATGCCGCGGCCAGGGCCGACCTGCCGCGCGCCGGCCAGTCCCGCGTGGCCAAGATCGAGGCCAATGCGGCCCTGGGCCTGCCCTGGGGGGCCGACATGTGGGACGGCTATCCGGCCGACCGCCAGCGGTTCTACGGCATCGTCGAAAGGGCCCACGCCAACGCCATCGTGGTCTCGGGCGACAGCCACGCCTTCTGGGCCAACGAGCTGTTCGACGCCGAGACCGGCGGCAAGCGGGTGGCGGTGGAGTTCGGGACGGCGGCGATCTCGAGCCCGGGGCCCGGCGAGGCCATCGCGGCCTTCCCGCTGGGCGAGGCCTTCGCCAAGTACAATCGCGAGGTGCTGTTCAACAATCAGACCGCCCACGGCTTCCTGCTGCTCACCCTCACCCACACCCAGGCGACGGGCGAGCTGATGGCGGTCTCCAGCATCAAGGACAAGACGTTCACGACGAAGCCCATCGCCGCCTATCACGTGACGCCGGGGGCCAGCGGAGTGTCGGGGCTGAAGCCGGCCCTAGCGGCGTTCCAGCGCCAGCCGCACGCCAAAGCCTAGGAAGACCCCGCCGGTCAGCCGGTCGAGCCAGCGCACGACGCTCGTCTTCCTGAGCGCGCCGGCGATGGGCCGCGTGGCGCCGATCAGGCAGGCCGACCAGGCCAGGCCCAGCGCTGCATGGATGGCCGCCAGCAGGAAGATGAAGGGCGCGGCCGCCACGCCGGCCGGCAGGAACTGCGGCAGGAAGGAGATGTAGAAGACGCCGACCTTGGGGTTCAGGAGGTTGGTGAGCAGGCCCCGCCGCATCCAGGCGAAGTCGCCCTGCGCCGAGGGCGCGCCGGCCGCCAGGTCGAAGGCGGAGCGGGGCTTGAGGATCAGGTTGAGGCCCAGCCAGACCAGATAGGCTGCGCCCGCCCACTTCAGCACTGTGAAGGCGAGCTTCGAGGCGGCGAGCAGGGCGCCCAGGCCCAGCGCTACCGCCGCCCCCCAGACCAGACACCCGGTGATGATCCCCACCGCCGCGAGGCCCGCGCGTTTGGGCCCCTCGACCGCGGCGGTGCGCAGGACCAGCGCCGTGTCGAGACCTGGCGTGAGCGTGAGCAGGCCCGCGGCCAGGGAGAACGCCAGCAGAGCCTGGAGGACGGTCACGGCCGCTCCACCAGTTTGCCGTCGACGATCAGCCGGTAGAAGCAGGACCGCGCCCCGGTGTGGCAGGCGCCGCCGTCACCCTGCGGCCGGACCTTCAGCCAGACGCAGTCCTGGTCGCAGTCGATGCGGGCCTCCACCACGCTCTGGATCTGGCCACTGGCGGCGCCCTTATGCCAGAGCTCGTTCCGCGAGCGGGAGAAGTAGTGCGCCTCGCCGGTGTCTAGCGTCTTGGCCAGCGCCTCGGCGTTCATCCAGGCGAACATCAGCACCTCGCCGGTGTCGGCGTGGGTCGCCACCGCGGCGATCAGGTCATTGGCGTCGAAGCGGGGCGCCAGCGTCTTGCCGTGTTCGAGGGCGTGCTTGTCGGGGGCGGTCGGGAAGCCGGTCATGCCCTCCATATGGCGCCGCTCCCCCGCGCCGCGCTAGCCTCCGGGCGATCGGGGGCTGCCCGTTTCGGGAACCGAACGGAGTTGCGGGCATTTGGCACGGACGGAAGGGCCCGCCCGTCGCACCCTATCGGGATGTCGACGCGTTCCGGGCAATCTCAACCATGGTTACTATCAGTGCGTCCGCTTTGCGGACGGCGTCGCGCCGTCGCGTCCTGGGCCTCGCCGCCGGAGCCCTGGCGCTCAGCGGCGTCAGCGCCGCGGCCCTGGCGGCGGTCCAGGCCAAGAGCTCCCAGAAGTCGGTGGACTATCAGACCCACCCCAAGGGCGGCCACGGCTGCAACACCTGCAAGGTCTTCGTGCCCCCGACGGCCTGCAAGACGGTCGAGAGCCCGGTGCAGGCGTCCGGCTGGTGCAACAAGTACGCGCGCGGCTAGGGGCGAGGGCCGGCCCACCCATCCACTGACGACCCAGGCGCCAGCGCTCAGCCCTAGCCCTTCATCTGGGCGAAGGCGCCCACGAAGGTGCGGCTCTTGAAGCGCCAGCCGTCGGGCGTGCGGGCGAAGATGTCGTGATATTCGCCGACGAACTCCGGCAGGCCCTCCAGCGGCGAGAACCTGCGGCCGGGTTTGCCGTCATGGCGGTAGAGCTGCAGGTAGGTGGCGCCGGTGGCGGTGTCGGCGTCCTTGACCTCGATCAGAGGCGTCGAGCAGACGTGGCGCGACATGCGCTCAGCGTTGTCCTGGCGGGCCTGGAAGGCCTTGGCGATCTTCTCGCGGCCGTCGCGGGTGACCTCCGGGCTCGCCCAGACCCCGTCGTCGGTGAAGAGGTCAGCGACCTTGCCGGCCTGGCCGTGGTCCACCAGATGGCAATAGCGGTAGATCAGCCGCTCGCATTCGCGTTCGGCGAGCAGACGTTCGATGGGGTCCATGGCGGACTTCCCCCAGATACGCGTCCAGCGCAGAGGCAGTCTCGCAGGTCCGGCCGAATCGCGGAAGAGCCTCCTCGCCCCCGACACGAAGTGCGAGGGGAGAGGGTAGGGAGAGGGGCGGCTGGGATCCGTCAGTCTCTCCCGTTGGTAAGTCGAGGTCCCGCCCGGTGGGCCATGGCTGAACCATCGGCGGATCACGCTCTCATGAGCCGCCCCTCACCCAGCCTCTCCCCTCGGGCTTGGCCTCGGGGGAGAGGAGTTACTTCCTGTTGGCGAAATCCAGGAAGCGCTGGCGCAGCGTCGGGTCGGTCTTGAAGACCCCGGTGAACTGGGTGGTGATCGTCGAGACGTGGCGGTGGTGGACGCCGCGTGTGGACATGCACTGGTGGTTGGCGTCGATCATCACCGCGACGCCGGCCGGGCGCAGGCTGTCGGTGATGGCGTCGGCGATCTGCTGGGTCATGGTCTCCTGGGTCTGGAGACGCTTGGCGAAGATCTCGACCACCCGGGCGATCTTGGAGATGCCGACCACGCGGTTGGTGGGCATGTAGGCCACGTAGGCCTTGCCCAGGAACGGCGCCATGTGGTGCTCGCAGTGGCTCTCCACCTCGATCTCGCGCAGCATGACGATGTCGTCGTAGCCCTGCACGTCCTCGAAGGTGCGTGAGAGTTCCTTGGCCGGGTCGGCGGTGTAGCCCTCGAACCATTCGCCGTAGGCGTCGACCACGCGCCTGGGGGTGTCGATCACGCCTTCGCGGCGGGGGTCGTCCCCGGCCCAGGCGATCAGCGTGCGCACCGCTTCCATCGCTTCCTCGCGGGAGGGGCGCTTGGCGGCTTCAAGATCAAGATCGCCCACACCTGCAGAGGCGGAACCGATCAGGGTTCGGTCGCGAATGGCGTCCATGGCGGGAGAGGTTCTTTCCGGGGCTGAGTTGCGCCGGGACGAAGGTCCCAGAAATACGCGTGGCCATCCCTACTTCAGATGGGTTTTGCCCCGGATGGTTCCCGTGGCTTCCCGATCCTCGCATCTGTATATGGGCGCAACCCGCAATGGGGCAACCGTCACGCTGCGTTAGTTAGAAGACCAAATGTCGCTCACCCTCTACGACACCATGGCCCGCAAGAAGCGGCCCTTCGTCCCGGCCAACCCCCGGCGGGTGACGATGTATGTGTGCGGGCCGACGGTCTACAACTACAGCCACATCGGCAATTTCCGGCCCGTCGTGGTGTTCGACGTGCTGTTCCGCGTGCTGCGCCGGATCTATGGCGAGAGCGCGGTGCTCTACGCCGCCAACGTCACCGACGTCGACGACAAGATCAACGCCAAGGCCGCCGAGGAAGGCGTGCCGATCGGCGAAATCACCGACCGCTACCTGGCCGCCTACAACGGCGATGCGCAGGCGCTGGGCGCGCTCATGCCCACCGCCCAGCCCCGGGCGACGCAGACCATGGCGGCGATCATCGCGATGATCGGCCGTCTGGTTCACAACAACTCCGCCTACGCCGCCGAGGGCCATGTGCTCTTCGACACCCAGGCCTATGGCGACTACGGCAAGCTCTCGGGCCGGCCGCTGGACGAGATGATCGCCGGCGCCCGGGTCGAGGTCGCCCCCTACAAGCGCCATCCCGCCGACTTCGTGCTCTGGAAGCCCTCCAAGCCCGGGGAACCGGAGTGGGAAAGCCCCTGGGGTCCTGGCCGGCCGGGCTGGCACATCGAGTGCACCGCGATGATCGAGCAGGAACTGGGCCTGCCCATCGACATCCATGGCGGCGGCATCGACCTGGTCTTCCCGCATCACGAGAACGAGCTCGCCCAGGGCATGTGCGCTGACCCCGGTGGCAACGGGGGGCATGCCGGTTATGCCCACTATTGGCTGCACAACGGCTTCCTGAACATGGCCGACGAGAAGATGTCCAAGAGCCTGGGCAACGTCACGCTCGCCCATGACCTCCTGAAATTGCAGCCGGGCGAGGTGATCCGCTGGGCCCTGCTGGCCGCCCACTACCGCCAGCCGCTGGCCTGGACCGACGATGCGCTCAGCCAGGCGCGCAATTCGCTGGACCACCTCTATGGCGTGCTGGGCCGCGCGCGACACATCGAGGCGGGCGGCAGCGGCGCGTTGCTGGAAGATCAGTTGGAGCCCCTGCTGGACGATCTGAACACGCCGGCTGGCATGTTTCTGCTGAAGAAGCTGGCCAACGACCTCGACGCCGCTGTGCGCAAGGACACGGGCGCCGCACCGGCGATCAAGCAGGATCTATTGGCGTTGGCCGAGGTAATGGGCTTCCTCACCCAAGACCCGCAGGTCTGGTTCCAGGGCGGCGCGGACGCCGGCCTGAAGATCGAGATCGACGCCCTGATCGCCGCCCGCGACGCCGCGCGGGCCGCCAAGGACTGGGGCGAGGCCGACCGCATTCGCGCCGAACTTACGGCGTTGAATATCGAGGTCATGGACGGACCCGCCGGCGCCACCTGGCGGATGAAGGAGCAGGCCTGATGCCGATGCAGCCGCCGCCGGCCCTGAAAGCCGGACCCTTCGGAACCCGCGGCGGCGTCAGCCTCGGGCCGAAGCCCACCGACATGAAGCTGCCGCCGCCCAAGGCCCCGTCCGGCCTGCGCATCGAGCACCGCGTCGGCGTCCAGGCGCCGGCCGAGGTGATCTGGGAGGTGATCTCCGACCTCAAGTCCTGGGAGCAGTGGTGCGCCCTCTATCCCAAGGCTTCGGGCGAGATCCGCATCGGCTCAGTGCTGGACATCACCCTGGCCCTGCCCGGCCAGGCGCCGCGGGAGATCAGGCCCACCGTCATGGAATGGGTGCCTAACGAGCAGCTGCACTGGACGCTCAGCATGCTGGGCGGCCTGGTGAGGACCATCCGCTATTTCGAGATCGAATCCCTGGCCGAAGCGAGCTGCATCGTCTCCAACGGCGAGTACCTCGGAGGGCTGATGGGGCCCAGGGTCGGCAAGAGGATGTCGCGCACCATCTACCGCGCCTTCGTGGACATGAACGAGGCGCTGAAGGCCCGCGCCGAGGCGCTGTGGGAACGGCGCAAGCCTTAGACGCGCGCGTTTCGCACGGAAATCCTCTTCGGCTTGCCCGTTTCATGCGTTCCCGCCGGCCGCGTTGCCTGCGCCCGTGCGGCGTGTAGTGTCACCCTCCTGTTAAGGAGGGCGGCCCTTGAAATTGAAGACCTTGATCCTGGCGAGCGCGGCGGTGGCCGCGGTCGGGGGCCTATCGGGCACGGCCCTTGCGGCCGGCAAGGCGAAGTTCGGAACCTGGGGCTACGACGCCACGTCCATGGACGCCTCGGTGAGGCCCGGCGACGACTTCTTCAAATACGTCAACGGCGGTTGGGACCAGCGCACCCAAATCGCGCCGGACCGCACCAGCGCCGGCGTCGATGTGGTGCTGACCGACGAGGCCGAGCGGCAGGTCCACGAGATCGTCGAACGATTGGCCAAGGACCGGATTAAGGCCGGCCCCGGCGGCCAGCGGGTGGGCGACCTCTACGCCGCCTGGATGGACGAGAAGGGCATCGAGGCGCGCGGCGCGGCGCCGCTCAAGCCCTTCCTGGCGAAGATCGCGGCGGTGAAGACCAAGGAGCAGGTCGCCGAGCTGTTCGCCACCCGCGGCTACACCTCGCCCGTCGGCATCGGCGTCACCCCCGACCTCGACGATCCGACCCACTACGTGACGACCGTTGGCCAGGGCGGCCTCGGCTTGCCGAACCGCGACTACTACCTGCGCGAGGGCGTTAAGTTCGAGGCGTTCCGCAAGGCCTACCGAGACTACGTGATTCGGATTCAGACGTTGGCCGGCGTCAAGAACCCCGCCGCCAAGGCCGATGCGATCATCGCGCTTGAGACAAAGATCGCGCAGGCGCACTGGACGCCGGAACGGTCCCGCGACGTCGAGCAGACCAACAATCCGATGAGTCTCGAAAAGCTGCAGGCCCTCGCGCCCCAGTTTCCTTGGGGCCCGATGATGAGCCGCGCGGGCCTCGGCGCGCCTGCCAAGATTCGCGTGCGGCAGACTACGGAGATCTCCACCGCCGGCGAGCTTCTGTCGTCCACGCCGCTGGCGACCTGGAAAGCTTACCTCGCCTACCACTTCCTGCGCACCCACGCGCAGTACCTGCCGCGCGCGTTCGACCAGGCGAACTTCGATTTCTTCTCCCACACCCTGCGCGACGTGCCGATGCAGCGCGAGCGCTGGAAGCGCGGCGTCGAACTGGTCAACCGCGATCTGGGCGAGGAGGTGGGCCGCATCTATGTGGCCGAGCACTTCCCGCCGGAGGCCGAGCGCCAGACCTCCGAATTGGTCGCCAACCTGCGAGCTGCCTATGGCGAACGGTTCCAGGCCTCCGCCTGGATGGACGAAGCCACCCGCAAGGCGGCCCTGCTGAAGCTCTCCACCTTTGACCCACGGCTGGGGCACCCGAAGACCTACATCGACTATTCGGGCCTGAAGGTCAGCCGCGCCGACCTGCTGGGCGACGCCGTGCGTTCCGAGCGGTTTGAGTGGGCGCTCCAGCTGAAGCGCTTCCCGAAGCCGGTGGACAAGAGCCTCTGGAACATGGTCCCGCAGGAGGTGGACGCCTACTACAGCCCGCTCACCAACCAGATCACCTTCCCGGCGGCGATCCTGCAGGCGCCCTATTTCGACCCCAACGCCGATCCGGCCGCCAACTACGGCGGCGAAGGCGGGGTGATCGGCCACGAGATGGGCCACGGCTTCGATGACCAGGGCCGCCACTACGACGAGACCGGCAAGCTGCGCGACTGGTGGACGGCTGCCGCGGCCAAGGCCTTCAGCGCGCGCGCCGCCGTGCTGGGCAAACAGTTTGACGCCTACGAGCCTGTGCCCGGTGTGCACATCAACGGCAAGCTGACCATGGGCGAAAACCTGGGCGACCTGGGTGGCATCGAGGCGGCCTACGCCGCCTGGCGGCGCTATGTGGCTCAGCACGGCGAGCCCCCGGTGATCGACGGCTTCACCGGCGACCAGCGGTTCTTCATCGCCTACGCCCAGTCCTGGCAGGACAAGGTGCGCGAAGGGGCGCTGCGCCAGCAGCTGCTGACCAACCCGCACAGCCCGGCCGAGTACCGGGTCAACGGCATCGTGCGCAACGTCGACGCCTGGTACGCTGCCTTCAACGTCAAGCCCGGCGACAAGCTCTACCTGCCGCCGGAGCAGCGGGTGCACGTGTGGTAGCCTTCAATCTCCTCCAACTCATCGTCATCCTCCGGTCAGCCGCAGGCTGATCCGGGGGATACACTCTGAAACGCAGAACGGGGGAGTCCGCTTGGGTCCCCCGGATCGCCTCTTCGGGCGACCGGAGGATGACGACCTTGGGGGGGTCGCGGCGCCTACGCCTGCCGCCCGAGCAGCGGATCGCTGAGGCTGGGCTTGCCGTCTTCGCCGTGGCCGGCGAAGCGGCGCTGGAAGCTGGGGGCCTCCGCGCAGGTCACGATGAAGTCGTACCAACTTCGGCTGGCCTTCAGGTCCCAGGCGTCGACCGTCTCGGCGCCGGGCGCGAGGCGGTGCAGGCGGGCAGGCGCCGCGAGATAGGCGCTGGGCGCCACGTCCAGCGTCAGCGGCCTGGTCCCGGCGTTGCGCAGGGTCACCATGAGCTTGCCGGTCCTGGCGTCGAAGCGGGCCGAGGCCTCGGGGCCCGGATGGGCTTCGCCCCGGAAGCCGCGCACGAAGCCGTTGGGGCCGTAGAGCGCCAGATCATAGCGTCCGTCCGTCGCCACGGCGTCCGTGACCTGCTTGCCGGCCTCTACAGTGTAGACCCGGGGCTCGCCGCCGTGGGCCGGCCGCAGGTCCAGCGACGCGCCGGCGGCGCCGGTGTTGGCGATGGTCAGGGCCACGCCCTCGGCGCCCACCTTCGTCGAAACCTCCAGGGCGTAGGGCAGCGGCCTCGCCGGCCGCTGGCCGGGCTCCTGGCGCGGCAGGCGTTCGGCGGTCTGCGGCGGCCTGGGGAGCGGCAGGGCCTTGGCCGTCTCGGCCTTGGCCGGCATGGCCGAGACGTCGGGCAGGGCCTGGATGGCGCGGTTCGGGGTCTTGAAATCGAAGACGCTGGTGAGGTCGCCGCAGACCGCGCGGCGCCATGGGCTGATCTGCGGCTCCATCACCCCGAAGCGCGCCTCCAGGAAGCGGATCACCGAGGTGTGGTCGAAGAGCTCGGAATTGACATAGCCGCCCTTGGACCAGGGCGAGACGACGATCATCGGCACGCGGGGGCCCAGGCCCACGGGCTCGCCGTGGTAGTCCTCGCCGGTGGTGGCGACCGTGCTCTTGCCCACGGCCGCACCCGTGGGTGGCACGGGTGGCGGGACGTGGTCGAAGAAGCCGTCGTTCTCGT
>PLEH01000317.1 GCA_003136395.1 Phenylobacterium sp. | reverse complement strand
AGCAGACCACCGTTTGCGCCGATCGCCGGACCGGCGCAACGGACGCGCCGCGCTCCAGGCCGGCGTCGCAGTCAGGGCTGCGCGGCGTCAACGAGGGGCATTGACCCGGCGCCGTCGCCGTTCTCGGCGTTTCCGTGCGCGCGATAGACAGTGGTCTCGCTTGCCACATGGACAAGGTCGGGCTGGCCGGGCCCCATCGCCAGGTCGATCACGGAGATGACGGTCGGGGTGGCCCGCATCACCGCCACGGAGACCTCACGCGGGGCAAAGACGGCCTGCTCGGGCCATTGCTTGGCGGCGAGGCGATTGACGCGCTCGATCTCCTTGCCGTCCGTGACCTCCGCCACGTGCGCGGCCATCGACAAGCCGATGATGCGGTCGTGATGGGCTTCTCCGATCGCGATCGACAAACGCCCGATCGCGATCGAGACCCGAGGGTCGTGCTTGATGTTCGCAAGCTTCTGGCTGGTCCGCCCGACGACGAAATAGAGCGTCAGATCGTCATGCGCGTAGCCCACCATCGTAGCCTGCGGCCAGCCATCGGCGCGGACCGTGGCGACGGTCATGATGCGGTTCTCATCGAGCAATTCGACGATCTTGGCCTTCAGCTCAAGATCCGGTTCGCCGAGGGACTCTGACATTGCGTAGCCTCCTGCGATGCGGGCGCTCCATCGAAGACAGACGCCTGCAGGGTACGGCCGAGAGATTCTCAGATCGTTCGCGGCGCCGGTTTGATCCAGATCAAGATCATCCAGCCCGCCGTGAGCATAGTAGCGAACAAGCCTGGCCGCGCACCGCTGGCCGGACGGATGAGGGCAGGATCATGCGCAAGAACGCCCTTGCCGGGGAGACCGTTGCAGCGAGCCGACGGCAAGCGGTGATTGCGCCGACCATGGGCCCCGACCTGATCTGTGACACATGCCAGATCGTCCAGGAGGCGGACCATCGCATCGCCAACGACCTCGCGCTGCTGGCGGGGTTCATTCGCCTGAAGGCCGCGCAGTTTGGGCGCGAATCCGCCGCGCCCCAAACGCTGGACGTCCTGATCCTGCTTGAGAGCGTTCGCAGCCAGATTGCGTCGGTCGGCCGCCTGCATGGGTCGCTCTCCCGGCAAGGACCAACCGCATCCGCCGATCTGGGCGAGCGCCTCCGCGACGTCTGTGCGCCGCTGGCGGCCATCCTGTCCGGCCGGATGGAGTTGATCGAAGACTTCTCCACCGGCATCCAAGCGCCAGCCGCTCTGATCCTTCCGGTCACCCAGATTGTCGCCGAAGCCGTAACCAACGCGATCAAGCACGCAGCTCGGCCCGGTCATACCGGGACCATCATGGTCCGTTGTCGCACGGACGAGACGGGCCGCATTCTGATCGAGGTCGTTGACGACGGCCCAGGCCTCGGCGAAGGCGTCGATCCGTCGACCGGCGGCGGGCTTGGATTTCGGTTGATCCGAGCCTTGGGCAAGCAGATCGGAGCGCGCATCGAGTTTGAATCGGCGCGTCACGGTCTGTGTTTCCGGCTCACCCTGCCGCCGGGTTCCAGCGCGCCGGCAACGATCGAAAACGGCTACTGAGTCAGACGCGGATACATCCGGGTGGCGACGATCACGCACAGGCCGGGAAAGTCGAGATAAGAGCCGCTGCCGACGTTCAGGCCGCGCGCAAGCGCCATCACTTGGCCGAACAACCGTCGGTTTGACCGGGATCAAGGCCGCGCATTTCGCGCCGGGGGATAGTCCATTCGTCGGCAGGCGCCGGAGGGAGGCTGATGGACATTAAGGACATTCTGCTATTCTTGCAGCAGGGGGCGCCCTGCACGGCGCAGACAGACCTCGCCATGCGCCTTGCCAGCGAATATGGCGCCGAGGTCACGGGCCTTTGTCTCTTCTCGGAGCCGGCGCCGCGCCCCGCGGATGCCTATGCGATCGGATCAGCGGCCGTTGCTGATGTCCTTGCCGATCGGGATCAGGCGGTTCGTGACCTCATCGAGCCGATAGAGACGGCTTTCCGCCAAGCGGCGGCGGCCTACGATTGTCGTGTGGGCTGGGGCATTTCCGGTCCCGACGAGCCCATGCAGCTTTCGGCGCTGCGGGCGCGGTTCGCCGATCTTGCGATCATGCGGCGGCCCGCGCCCCAGGATCACGCAGGTCGCGACTTGGTCGCCACGCTTGCGCGCACGAGCGGAACGCCTTGCCTGGTCGTCCCCGACAAGGCGAGCGGTGGGAAGACCTTCGATCGGATCGTCCTTGCGTGGAACGGCTCGCGAGAAGCAAAGTGCGCGCTGGACGATAGTCTGGGCTTTATCGAGCGCGCGTCATCCGTGAAAGCCCTCATCATCGACAGCGACACGACGTCGAAGGCGGATGGACGTTGGACCACAGCCTTGCTCGAACATCTCGCGCGTCACGGTGTGAACGCTGAGCTGCATCGGGTGGGAAGGTCCGGCGAGGATATTGGCGACGCCATCCTTCACAATTGCGGGGCGTTTGGCGCCGATCTCTTGGTCATGGGCGCATATGGCCATCCTTGGGGGACCGAAAGCATCCTCGGCGGCGCGACACGGACGGTGTTGTCGCGCGCAACCATCCCCGTCCTAATGTCCCACTAGGATGCCGCCAGTCCAAACCCGAGACCAGATTCATTCGGTAGCAGACACCGATGCGCATGCACTCGGTCACGCCCTCCTCGGGACCAAGCCCCTGTTCGCCGAGACCTAAGAGCCGCTTGCGGTTCGCGCCTCGGCCATACCGGCCGAAGGGACGGAACAGTCCGTTTCTAGACGGCTTCGACCCATGGCGGACGTTCCCCAAGACGGCGATCAGATCGCCGCCCCGTCAATGGGACAGGAAGAGATGCAGGCCTTCGTCCGCGTGCAGGAAGGTCCGGGTGGCGCCGCCAAAGATCGTCTCCGCCATCCGGGCATGGCCGAAGGCGCCGGCCACGAAAAGGGCGGCATCAAGGCCTTGGGCGGCCTGGAGCAATGCAGGTCCCGGCTTGGAGCCGGTCACCTGATGTACGTTAGTCTCCCGGACACCTCTCGCCTTTGGATAGCGCGACAACCGGGCCGGATCGGCCGCCGATTCCGCCGACACATGCAGTTCCCCGGAATACTGGAGGATCGCGACGCCGGACGCCTCGCACAGTAGGGAAACAGCCGCGCGCACGGCGCGGCCGGCTTCGGGGCTGCCGTCCCAGGCGACGGCGGCCGGGGCGGCCGAATCACGGAGCGCGCGCAGGCTGGCGTCATGACGGCTCTGGCGCGTGGCGAAAAGGAGG
>PLEH01000293.1 GCA_003136395.1 Phenylobacterium sp. | reverse complement strand
CGATAGAGAAGCGGTCTTAGCCTCCCAGCCGGAGAGCAGACGTTCGGAAGGCCTGCAATGGGGGGAGCGGACGTTGGACCCAGCCAGTGTCGCGTTCTGACTCACCTGAGACCGTTCGTAGGTCCGCTTTCGGGCGTGCAGACAAAGTCCACTGTCGGATCTATGGCCAAAGGCTGCCAACGACTTCTAACGGACGGTGATCGCAGAGCTTGATCGCGACCGTGCATGAATCGAAAGAACTGGATATCGAAAGCGAGGACATCTCGTCTCCGCTGGCTCCGCGTTCGGGGAAATCGGGCCCCATGGCTGACCTTTCTCAAATCATTGAAGATATCCACAGCGCCTCATGCACTGCCGACCTGAGCACGGGCCTCCGCGCCGGCATACAACTCCTGTCAGAGGATGAGATCGGCCTGGCGGACTTCTTCCGTCTCCTGCACGAACTCGCGACCGCCGGCGGGGAGGAGACTTTCAGCCTCTCGGCGCGCCCTATGATGGCGGGCACGGCCGAATTCGTCTTTTCCAGCGCCGCCCACTGCGCGACGGTCGGCGAAGCGATGCAAGCCATCGCACGTGCGTACAATCTTCTGCACGGCGACGAATTCAACCTCGTTGAAGCGTCGCGCAGCGGTATTACCTACGCCATCGACGACGAGCGGTTTCCCTACACGGTGGCGCGTGACGAGGTCCTGTGCCTGTCACTGGAATGCACGCTGATCGTGCTGCATTGCGCCGTCTGTCATCTGGCGGGCGTTGATCTCACCCCACGGGTGACGGGGATTGCGACCGGGCGTGGCCGGCACCAAACATGGGCGAAGCAGGCTCTGGCATTTTGGAACCAGCCCGTCCGCTGCGGATCCCGCCACTATTCGATTACCTATGAGGGCGCTGTCGCCGGCTTTCCACTCGCAAAGCGCCGCGGGCAGGTCCGCCCGGGGATCGCCCTCCACAACCGGATCATCAGCCTGATCGAGTCGCGCCGTCCCTCAAACGCGCCGCCGCCGGGTCTCGTTGACCAAGTCGTCGACGCTCTACGCGCCGGCCTTCGGTTCCAGGATGAGGTGGCGGCGCGATTGGGGGTGAGCGTCGCCACCTTGCGCCGCCGGCTTGACGAGGAAGCCACCAGTTTCCGATCCCTGCGGGTCCAGGTGCTCGGCGAAACTGCGCGCGAGATGCTGAGCGAGGGCGACGAGATCAACGCCGTCGCCGAGGCTCTCGGCTTTTCGGATTCCCGAAGTTTCGCCAGGGCGTTCAGCAGCTGGAGCGGCGCCTCCCCCGCGGCCTGGGCCAAGGCGGTGCGCGCGAAATAAGCTTCTGCTGGCCCTCGCCGCACCCGGCTCCAAAGGAGCCGGACGAGGGGTCGCCGTGAGCTGGATTGAGCGAAATTGTCACCCCCTCGATGAGCGCTCGCGTCATTTACAATCGCCTTTGGCCCTTGGATTCATTGACCATTGAATAAGCCTTCTAGGGAAACCGACTCGCGCGGAACGACGTTGGGCACCGACTGAAAGAGTCGACCCCGACCGTAACCGCGACGGGAGGACCCTGGACCGTCCCGGCTCGACGCCGGCACGGCGAAACAAGAGTCCAGGGGGAACACATGTCCTGCATTTCCGGTTCGCGATCGATTCTGCTCGCGGGGATCGCCACGACCGCGCTGGCGGCGGGCCCTGTCGCCGCGGTCGCCGCTACACCTGCACCCGCGGCACAAGCAGACACCAACCAAATCGAAGAACTGGTGGTCACTGCCCGGCGGCGCGAAGAGACCCTGAAGGACGTACCCATCGCGGTCAGCGCCTATACCGAGGCGGCCATGGAACGCACAGGCGTGCGCGACATCACCGATTTGCAGAAGACCACGCCGTCGCTCACCCTGCAGACTGCCCGCGGCTCCAACTCCACCCTGATCGCCTTCATCCGTGGCATCGGCCAGCAGGACCCGCTGTGGGGCTTCGATCCCGGCGTCGGCCTCTACCTGGACGACGTCTATGTCGCCCGGCCGCAGGCCGCGGTGCTGGACGTGTTTGACGTGGAACGCATCGAGGTGCTGCGCGGGCCCCAGGGCACGCTCTACGGCCGCAACACCATCGGCGGCGCGATCAAATATGTCACCCGGCGCATCGGCTCGCAGCCCGAACTCGACGTGAAGGGCCAGTTCGGGACCTACGGCGAGCACGACGAGATCGTCTCGGTGAAGCTACCGGTCGGCTCGACGTTCGGGATCTCCGCCGCTGTCGCCAAATACGACCACGACGGTTACGGGACCAACCTCACCACCCACGCCGACCAGTACAACAAGAACGTGCTGGCGATGCGCGGCAGTGCCGAGTGGAACCCGACACAGGACCTGTTCTTTCGCCTGTCGCTGGACCGCGTGCAGGACAATTCCAACGTCAAGAGCGGCCACCGCGAGGCGCCCTACACCACGGCGGCGGGCGTGACCTACGGCGTGCTGCCGGGCGTCTACGACACTCTGGCCGGGGCCGGCGACAAGAACAAGGTCGTGGCCGAGGGCGGCTCGTTGCTCGGGCAGTGGACGATGAGTCCGAACCTCACCTTCAAGTCGATCACTGCCTTCCGGTCAGGCTACACCAACGGCATCATCGACTTCGACGAGACGCCGCAGCCGTTCCTGGACATTCCGGCCAAATACCGTGACCACCAGTTCACCCAGGAACTGCAGATGCTTTTCGGCTCGGACAAGCTGCACGGCGTGGCCGGTGTCTTCTACCTGGACGCCACAGCGTCGGGCGCCTTCGACACCGTCTTGCTGAACGCCTCGCCCGCCACCGGCTTCACGATCTTCGACGGCGGCTATGTCCGCACGAAGAGCACCTCGGCCTATGTGGATGCGAGTTACGACGTCACTGACCAGCTGCAAGTCTCGGCGGGCGGGCGCTACACGAGCGATGACAAGACCGGGCAGGTGTTGCGCCAGCAGTACCTTGGCAGCCGCAGCCCCGCCTTCGGCAACGCCGCGGCGGTGAAGCTCGGCACGCCCAACACCGACTACACGAACGAGCGGACCTTCCGGAAATTCACGCCCAGGATCAGCGCCACCTACAAGCTTTCACCGGAACTGACGGCCTATGCGTCCTACGGCCAGGGTTTCAAATCCGGCGGCTTCGACATGCGCGGCGACGCCAAGGCCTATCCGGCCACAGTGAACGGCTACGCGCCGGAGACGGTCTCGACCTATGAGATCGGGCTGAAGGGCAGCGTCCTCGACCACACGGTGAACTTCGCCACTGCGATCTTCGACAGCGCCTACCGCAACCAACAGATCACCACCCAGTACGCCAACACGACCGGCGGCATCGCCAGCGTCGTGGACAACGTCGGCTCCAGCACACTGCGCGGCGTCGAGGCGGAGGGCGCCTGGCGCATCGTTCCGGCCTTCACGGTCAATGCGACGGCGAGCTACATCGACACCAAGTTCGACAAATACCTGGCCTTCATCCCGGGGACCGGGCTGGTGGACGTGTCGAACCAGCGCAAGCTGCAGAACACGCCCAAGTGGACGGCGTCGCTGTCGGGAACGTTCAGCCACGATTTCGGCGACCGCGGGAAGATCACGGTCACGCCGGGGCTGGCCTTCCGCAGCTTCACCCAGCAGTTCGAAACGGCGACGCCGCTGATCGATCAGCCGGGCTACACGCTCTATGACCTGGACGCGGTGTGGACTTCCGCGGACGACCGCTACCAGGTCGGTCTGCACGGCAAGAACCTGAGCGACAAGCACGTCAAGATCGGGGGCTACAGCTTCCCGGGCGCGCTGTTCGCCAACTCCATCGACGCCTTCTACGGCCCGCCGCGCACCGTCACGGTTTCGCTCGCGGCGAAATTCTACTGATTGCGGACGGAGGGCTGTCCAGGGGCCGTCCTTCGCTCGTCGACTTGTCCGATTGGCGCTTTCCACCCATAGCGCACGTCCGAAAGATCCGGTTGTAGGTGACAGGTCGAGGTCGGCTTGTGGCGCATCTCGGCCTCGGAATTCTTAACGCCGAAGGTCCGCTAAGTGTCTGCCCCGAAAAGA
>PLEH01000012.1 GCA_003136395.1 Phenylobacterium sp. | reverse complement strand
GCTCGTCGTCCGCCTGCGACAGCGGCACCGTCACGCGGGACGTTGGGCTGACTCCGCTACTTCTTCCTGAACAGCCCGAGGAACGACGGGAACCGGCCCTTCGTCGTGTTGCGAACCATGCGCATCGCGGGGGAGTAGAAGCCCACGTGTTGTTTGGCGCGCTGCTTCACTCGACTCGACTTCGTCCAGGCCTGGACGATGCCGAGCTGTCGCTTCGTCTGACGCTTGACCCAGGTGTAGCCGGAAAGGTTACGCAGGGAAGGCCGTCGGTTGCCCAGCAGCTTCATGCCCCGTTGACAGGAGCACAGACCGACAAGGCGGCGGGTGTTGGGCGCTCCGTAAGCCAGTGACGCGGATGCTGCCTGGCCCGCTCCGGTTGCTGGTCGGCCCTCAGTCATGGGTCCTCATTCCGTCGCCGAAGCGGTTCGTCCTAGGAGATGCGGAACCTGCAGGCCGTTCATCACTGAGGTACCTACTTGCTGCCGACGGCATGTGCCCAATAACCCGTGAACTAGCTTTCGCCCTTCGACTTGCGCCAGCCGCCGGCGCGGTTGTTGGCAATATTGTTCTTGAGCATCGTGGTCAGCGCAGGGGGCAAGGGGCGAGATCCGCATCTCCTTGGAGAGCCAGGTGTGACCTTCCGGAGAACGTGGCGCAGTTTTCTTCAGAGCCATGTGACGCCATCGGCTGGAGTCGGTGACTTTGGGTGCCCCTATAACCAGACCGCCGAGATCTCGGCGGCGTCCGAGCCCGCCTGCTCCCGACCGGCATGTGCCGACGGTGCTCGCCTCGACGGATCCAACACATTGCTGCCGATTGCTGCGACGGAGTCGGCGTTCGGGGTCACCAGCACGACCCGGGCACCCTGGGCGCGCAAGGCGTCGGTCTGAGAGCGGGGCCCCGGTATCGGCCCCCCGCCCCGGGCTTGCGGGGCGATGATGACGACGCGGTCGAAGCCGGACGCCAGATCGGCGTTTGCCGCCGAGCGCATGCCGCCGTCGACGAACCTACGTGAGCCCACCGTCACGGGCGGCCATATCAGCGGAACGGCACAGCTGGCCGCCACGGCGTCGACGAGCGGGACGCTCGCTTCGCGGTCGAACACGACGAACGTGCCGTCGGTCGCGTCCACGGCGGTGATCAGCAGCGGCCGGTCCGGCCACTCGTGAACCGGGAGCCGGGCGGCGATCACGGCGCGCCGATCCTGCTCGGGCACGGTGCGGGCGGCACGGGCCAGCGCGCCGACGCGGGTCCGAAAACGCGCGGGGTTTCCGCCCGCGAGCAGCCAGACCCAGAGCAGTCGCAGTCCATAGGTCCACCCGATGCTGGCGCCGATCTCCCCAGAGGCCGACACCACCTGCCGGGCGAACATCTCCTCGAGCGGCACACCGGAGGCCACCTGAGCCGCGACCACGGACCCCGCCGAGGTTCCGACGAACAGACTGGCTGCACCCAGATCGACGCCCGCCTCGGCCAGGCGCACGGCGGCTGCCAGGCCGGCCAGCCCGGCGCCGATGACATAGGCCTTAGCCGGGGCCCGCCGCGGCCCAGCCGGACTCATCCCATCAGGCCGCGCGACAACACGATCCAGAGCAGGGCGGCCTTGCCGATCTTGGCGCGCTCGCGGGGCGGAGCCCAGCCGGCGGCCTCCATCTTGGTCAGGATGTTGGCATAGACGGCGCTCATCAGGCGCGGGGCCGCCAGCTTGCCGGCCGGCCGCTTGGCCATGACCGCGTCGGCCTGGCGGTAATAGTCGCGGGCGATCTTGGCGACGGTCTTGCAGGCGATATCGACGCGCGGATCGGCGATCACCGTGTCCGGGTCGGCGCCAGTGATCCCCGCCTCATTCAGCGCCTCGCGCGGCAGATACAGGCGCCCGATGCCGGCGTCCTCGTCGATGTCGCGCAGGATGTTGGTCAGCTGCAGCGCCCGACCGAGCGGCTTGGCCAGCGCGATGCCCGGCGCCTCCTCCATGCCGAACACCTTGACCGACAGCCTGCCGACGGCGCCGGCCACGCGGTCGCAATAGAGTTCGAGTTCGGCCAGGGAGGGCGCGCGAATGTCCTGGTCCAGGTCCATCTCCATGCCGTCGATCACGGCGATAAAGTCGGCCTGTTCGAGGCTGTAGCGGCGGATGTCCTCGACCAGGATGCCCATCTGGCCGGGCGGCCCGCCGGCATAGAGGCTGTCGACGTCGGCGCGCCACTGGTTCAGCGCCGCCCGGCGGCTCTCCACCGTGCCCACCGGCTCGTCGACGATGTCGTCCACTTCGCGGCAGAAGGCATAGATGGCGTACATGGCCAGCCGCTCGCGCTTAGGCAGGACGCGCATGCCGGCATAGAAGGACGAGCCGGAGACCTTCTGTTCGATCGCGCCGGTATCCAGCGCCGCCTGTTCGCTCACTCGGCTCTCCCTGCCAGCTTGACGGTGGTGCGTCGTCGTCCGGCGATCTGATCCTTGCCGGCCAGGATGACAAGCCCAAGCACCTCCAGCGGCCGGTGATGCACGCGCTCGCTGAGCGGATCGCGGGCGATCAGTCGGGCGGTCAGGTCTTCGGCCAGCCGCTGAATCAGCGCGACTTCGTAGGCCAGGCGACGATCCCTGATCTGGCTGGCCAGCGGCCGCGACGTATCGAGCAGCACTTGCGTCCGCCGCGCCATCTCGACGATCACCGAGCGCAGAGCCGGGGAGGCTTCGGGCGCGGACAGGGCCTCGACGCTGGTTCCCGCCGCGGCCATCAGGTCGTTGGCGAGATAGACCCGGTCCAGTTCGCGATAGTCCTTGGCGCAGTCCTGCAGGTGGTTGACGGCCTGCAGCGCGGCGCACAGCGCGTCGTTGGCGGCCCAGGTCGTGCGCGCCTCGCCGTGGACGTCGAGCACGAAGCGGCCGACCGGCATGGCGGAGTGCCGGCAGTAGTCGATCAGTTCGTCCCAGTTCGCATAACGGTTCTTCGCCACGTCCTGTCGGAAGGCGACCAGCAGGTCGAGGCCGTGCTCGGGGCTTAAAGACCGCTCGTCCAGGGCCTGGCGCAAAGCCAGCGAGACGGCGTCCGCATCGCTTTCGCCGGCCAGGGTGGCGCGCATCCGTTCCAGCTGGGCCAGGCGCTCGGGCGCCGCCAGGGTCGGGTGGTCGGCGACGTCGTCGGCCATGCGGGCGAAGCGGTAGAAGGCCATGATCGCCGCCCGGTGCCTCGGCTTGATGATGAAGGAGGCGACCGGGAAGTTTTCCTGTTTGTGGTCCTTGCGCGGGGCCAGATCGGTCGCGGTCATGGCCGCCCCGCCAGGGCCTGGGCGCGACCCTTCCAGGCTCCGCCGCGGCCACGCCAGACGTCGATCGCCGATTGCACGGTGAAGGCGGTGTAGAGCGCCCCGATCGCCGGCAGGGCCAGGCCCCAGAGGGGAGAGCGTCGGTAGAAGCGCAAGGTCGGCTGGAAGCTCAGCGCCATCAAGAGCCAGGCCGCGACGCCCGCCCAGCGCCAGGGGTTCGGCGCGAAGATCGCCACCAGCGGCGCGGCCAGTTAGGTGACGACCATGCCGAGCACGGCGCCGATCAGGATCAGCGGCGAATAGTTCAATTGGGCATAGGCCGAGCGTGAGATCATCCGGCCGATCTCGCCGACGGAGCCGTAGGGCCGGATGCTCTCCGCCCGATCGGTCAGGCCGAGCCAGATGGGGCCCTGGCCCTTCATCAGCGCGCCCAGGGTGCAGTCGTCAATCAGGGCGGT
>PLEH01000081.1:17321-73609 GCA_003136395.1 Phenylobacterium sp. | reverse complement strand
GCTCGCGCTGGCCGCGGCCGATGGGGATCAGGGTATCGATGGCCTTCAGGCCCGTCTGCACCGGCTCGTGCACGGACTTGCGTGGAATGATGCCCGGCGCCTTCACGTCCACCCGGCGGCGCTCGGCCACATTGGTGATCGGACCCTTGCCGTCGATGGGCTCGCCGAGGGGATTGACCACGCGGCCCAGGAGGCCCTTGCCCACCGGCACGTCCACGATCTCGCCCAGCCGGCGGACCTCGTCGCCCTCGGAGATGGCGCGGTCTTCGCCGAAGATCACGACGCCGACGTTGTCACGCTCCAGGTTGAGCGCCATGCCCTTCACGCCGGCCTTGGGGAACTCGACCATTTCCCCGGCCTGGACGCTGTCGAGGCCGAAGACGCGGGCGATGCCGTCGCCGACCGACAGCACCTTGCCGACGTCGGAGACGTCAGCTTCTTCGCCGAAATTGGCGATCTGCGACTTGAGAATGGCCGAGATTTCGGCGGCGCGGATATCCATGAATCTTACGCTCTCTTGAGGGCGAACTTGAGGGAGTCGAGCTTCGACTTGAGCGAAGCGTCGAACAGACGCGATCCGACCTGCACCTTGATCCCACCGAGGATGGCGGGGTCGACGCGGGTCTCGATTTCGGGGTCCTTGCCGAGCGCCTGGCGCAGCGCGGCGGCGACGCCCTTGGACTGGGCGGGGCTGAGTTCGACGGCGGTGGTGACCTGGGCGGAGACGGCGCCGCGGGCCTTGGCCGACAGCGCCTCATAGCTGGTGATGACCGAGGGGAGCGACGAGGCGCGCCCGTTGGTGGCCAGCAGGCCCAGGAACTTGATGGTGGTCATGGAGAACTTCGCCTTCACGGCGATCGCCACCAGGCCCTTGCCCTTATCCTCGGCGCCGAACGCGGGCGAGCCCACCAGGACCCGCAGGTCATGGCTTTCGGCCAGGGCCTTCTTCAGGGATTTCAGGTCGGCTTCGACCGCCGAAACCTGCTTCGTGTCACTCGCCAGATCGAACAGGGCCTGCGCGTAGCGGCCGCCCACATTCGATACCTTGGAATCGTCCGCCACTTAAGTGTCCGCCCGGTGCGTCTAGAGAGCCGCGGCGGGGATTCCGCAGCAGCCTTAAAGGCTTGAAAGCGCTTGGAAAAAGCACATCGGTCCGAAAGGTCTCAAAGACCCCTGTCCCAAAGCCGCGCGCCTGATAGCACGCGACCTCCCGCGCCGCAACACAAGGGCACCCGACGAATAGTCACGGGGTCTGCGCATTCCCATACGGAAGCTCCGCCCCGGGAAAAGAAAGGGCGCCGGCCCGAAGGCCGGCGCCCATAGTTCAGAAGCTCGACAACAGAGCCGCTGGGAGAGCGTGAATCGCTGGCCTAGTGCTTGGCCAACTGGGCGCCGGAGGCGGCGCGCGCCACGGCGACGGCGTTGCAGGCGCTGAGCCGGGCGTCGTCCATGGCCTTGGGGCCGCCGAACGAGGTCACCTGGCCGAACTTGTCGGCGATGAGCTTGCAGGTCGAGGTGGCGAAGGTCTGCGACTGCGGCGCGGCCGCCACGCAGCTGTCGTCCTTGCAGACGAACACCGCTTCACCGGCGATGAACTTGGTGGCTTGGGGAACCGGCTGCGCCAGCTTGGCCACGATGGCGTCGTCGGCGAAGGCGGGAGCGGCGTTCAGGGCGAAAACAGCGGCGCAGGTGGCCATAAGGGTAAGGAGCTTCATGATGAGCCCTCCAGGAGTTCGGGGAGTGGCGGCGCCCCTGCTCAAGGCGCCGGCCCGGTCCGCGGCGTGGAATCGCATCGGGTATCCCCACCCTTTGCGCACCACGAACTAAGCATCGCTAAGATAACAGTGTTAAGATTGGGGGCAACCGTTTTTTTGCAGCGCAGCTATGCGCTGGCGTTGAGCGCGCCGTTTGGGCGCCGATGACCGATCCCGGTCACCGGCGGACTACCAATCGGGCTGAACCCCTAGGCGCCCGCCGCCTTGATCGCCGCGTCGATCTCGTCGAGCGAGTGGTAGCCGGGCTCCAGCGCCTTGCCGTTGATCACGAAGGTCGGCGTTGAATTGACGTGGTCGACCTGGTTGTGGCGCTCGACGCGATCGTTCAGCGCCTGGATCGCCTTCTCGTCATTGATGCACTTGTTGAAGCCGTCCTCGGTCATGCCTACCGACTTGGCGACGTTGAGCAGGGTCTCACGCGGCGCCTCGAAGGCCTGCTCCTGGTCCCTGAAGATGGCGTCGTTGACCGAGAAGTACTTGTCCTTGCCGGCGCAGCGGGCGACCAGGAAGCCGGAGGCGGCCACGGCGATCTCCGGCCCGCCGCCCACCAGCATCTCGCGGAACACGTAGTGGACCTTGTTGGTGTCGATATATTTGGCCTTGAAGGCCGGATAGACCTCGCGCTGCCACTTGGCGCAGACCGGGCAGCCGACCGAGGCGTATTCCACCACGGTGATCTTGGACTGGGCGTTGCCCATGTCCATGTCGTCGGGCAGTGCGCCGCCGCCGCCGACCTTGGAGCAGGCGGCCGCGCCGAACATCGTGAGCGCCATCAGCAGCGCAACCCTCATCCGCAACATCGTGTCTGATCCCTCCAGGGCGCGCCGGCCCGATCCGTCTTCGAAGCTCGCCGCGGAATGTGACGTAAGCTTGGCTCCAATGAAAGGCGCGCGAAGCACTTCCGGCCTCCCAAAGCGCGGCGTTCATATCTCGTCAATCTTGTCGCGTGCTTGTCTGGGCTAGGTTATGGGTCGCGCCGGGCAGGGCGCGGCTCCGCACGACCGTAGGACGACGAGCAGATGGCCAAACCGCCGCCGAGCGGCCCTGCTTTGAAGGATGGGGCCGGCGAGCCCCGCCCGGGCCGTTCCCCCTTCCAGGCATTCATCTACTGGACGCTGGTGATGGGGGTCTGGGCGCTGATCTTCGTCGTCGCCTTCTTCGCCGTCTTCTCGGTGGACCTGCCCGACACCTCCAAGCTCTACGACGTCAAGCGCCAGCCCTCGATCTCCTATCTCGACCGCTCCGGCGGCCTGGTGGCGGTGCGCGGCAGCCAGTACGCCCCGCCGGTCGACCTCGACAAGCTGCCGCCCTATGTGCCCAAGGCCTTCGTCGCCATCGAGGATCGCTGGTTCTACTGGCACTTCGGCTTCAACCCATGGGGCATCGCCCGCAGCCAGTTCTATGACTGGACCCACCGCGGCGGGGGCCCCTTGCGCGGCGGCTCGACGATCACCCAGCAGCTGGCCCGCAACCTCTTCCTGACGCCGAACCAGACCTACCGGCGCAAGGCCCAGGAGCTGATCCTGGCCATCTGGCTGGAGGCCAAGTTCTCCAAGAAGCAGATCCTCGAGCTCTATCTGAACCGCGTTTATTTCGGGGCCGGGGCCTATGGCATCGAGGCCGCCTCCCAGCGCTATTTCAACAAGCCCGCCGCCCAGCTCACCCTGAGCGAAAGCGCCCTGCTGGCCGGCATGATGAAGGGGCCGTCGCGCTATTCACCCGTCGCCGCCAGCGACCGCGCCGCGCGGCGCGCGACCATCGTTCTGGACGAGATGGTCCGCATCCACGCCATCACCTCGCAGCAGCGGGAGGACGCGCTCAACTCCGGCCCGATCCGGGTCAATCCGGTGCTGGCCAACCAGCGGGCGCAGTATTTCACCGACTGGGTGGACGATCAGGTCCGCCATCTGGTGGGCGAGCCCACCGAGGACCTGGTGGTGGAGACCACGCTTGACCTGCCGCTGCAGGCCTCGGCCGAGCAGGCCCTCCAGGCCGGCGTCGCCGCCGCGAAGTCGCAGGGGGTGCAGCAGGCCGCGCTGATCTCCCTCGACGGGGAGGGCCGCATCCGCGCCTATGTGGGCGGGGTCAGCTATCTGCAGAGCCAGTTCGACCGCGCCACCCAGGCGCGCCGCCAGGCAGGCTCGTCCTTCAAGCCGTTCGTCTACCTGACGGCGATGGAAGCCGGCCGCACGCCGGACACCCCGGTGGTCGACGAGCCGATCACGATCGGCAACTGGACGCCGCGCAACTACACCGGCAAGTACCTGGGCCCCATCACGCTGGAGATCGCGCTTCGGCAATCCATCAACACCGTGGCCGCGCGGCTGGCCAATGAGGTCGGCACCTCCAATGTCGCCGCCACCGCGCGACGGCTCGGCATCTCATCGCCGATCCAGCTCGACCCCTCCATGGCGCTGGGCGCCGTCGAGGTGAGCCCCCTGGAGATGGCCCAGGCCTATGCGCCCTTCTCCAACGGCGGGCTGTTCGCCAAGGGCTACGGCATCGAGCGCATCCGCACCGCCTCGGGCCGCGTGCTCTACGACCACGGGGTCGGCAACGACCAGCGCCGCGCGGTGATCGGTCAGCCGGCGCTCTCCTACATGATCCGGATGATGCGCGGCGTGATCACCTCCGGCACCGGCACGCGCGCGGCGGTCAAGGGCTACGACCTGGCCGGCAAGAGCGGCACCACCAGCGACTACCGGGACGCCTGGTTCATGGGCTACACCGGCGGCTTCGTCACCGCCGTCTGGGTGGGCCGCGACGACAACACCCCCATGAGGAAAGTCACCGGCGGCGGCGTGCCGGCCGGCATCTGGCACGACTATATGAGCCAGGCCCTGCCGCGCCTGAAGACCGAGGGCATCCCCGGCGCCGACGCGCCGCCGCCCCTCGACCAGCCGACCGATGCGCTGGGCGCGATCATCAACGGGGTGCAGGACCTGCTGCACGGCGACCACGAAGCCGATCCGCCGCAGCCGCCACAGCCGAGACCGAGCCCCGACGAGGCGCCGCACTGAGCCGATAGATCCTCCCCCAGGGCGAAGCCCGATTGAGGGGGAGGTGGATCGCGGCGCAGCCGCGAGACGGAGGGGGGTTTCAGCCTATGTGTCCGTGACAGCCGGACATCCCGAACGCCGGAGAGGAAACCCCCTCAGTCAGCTTCGCTGACAGCTCCCCCTCCGGGGAGCATCTAGGTGCTACCGCCCGAACGCGTGCAGCCTGGCGCCCTCGGCGCGGAGCCAGTCACGGTGCGGCTTGGCGTCGCCCACCAGGGCGCGGACATGGGCCCAGAAGCGCGGGCCGTGGTTGAGCTCCAGGAGGTGGGCGCATTCGTGGGCGGCCACATAGTCGGCGACCTCGAACGGCGCCAGCGCCAGGCGCCAACTGAAGCGGATCGAGGCTGGGCCGCCGCGCACGCCGGGCCGACAGGAGCCCCAGCGGCCCTTGGCGTCGGCGACCGTGACCTTCGGCGCGCCCACGCCCAGCATGGCGGCGTAGACCTCGGTGCGTTCCGAAAGGACCGCCGTGGCCCGCTTCTTCAGCATCAGGATCACGGCCCGGGCATAGCCCTCGCCCCCGTATTCATCCGTCGCCATCGCCCTGATGCGGGCGGGCTCGCCCTCGGCGGCGGGAAGCCACTTGGCGCGGCCGGCGCCGGCCTCCAGGCGCACGAGCTCGCCGAACACCTCCAGCCGCAGGCCCGGGTGGAGCGGCGTTGCTTCGGGCAGTTCGGCGATCCGCTCGGCGATCCAGCCGGCCCGCTCGCGGGCGAAGGCCGCGGCCTCGGCGAGCCTGCGCTGCGAGGGCGCGGTGGCGACGATCTCGCGCCGGCTGCGGTCGAGCCTGAGCGACACGCGCCGCGCGCGGCGGTTGATCTTGAGCGTGACAGCCGTCCCGGCCACCTCCAGCCGGTCGCCGTCGGCCAGGGTCTTTGCGCGAAGGGGGGAGCGGCCGAAGAGACTCATCGTCCCCTGAATCTAGGCGGCTTTGGTCGCCTTGGGGAGGGCGTTGGCCGGGGTGCGCGCCAGCGCTGCGTCGGTCTCCCAGATCGTCGAGCGCACTCGCGGATAGATCTCGTTGCGGAACCGCGCGCCGTTGAAGACGCCGTAGTGACCCACTAGCGGCTGAACGTAGTCCTGCTTGAGCTCGGCCGGCAGGCCCGAACACAGCTCGTGGGCGGCCTGGGTCTGGCCGATGCCGGAGATGTCGTCGTTCTCGCCCTCGACTGTCAGCAGCCGGATGTCGGTGATCAGCTCCGGCCGCACGAGGCGCCCGCGATGCTCCAGTTCCCCCTTGGGCAGGAGATAGCGCTGGAAGACCACGTCCACCGTCTGCAGGTAGAATTCTTCGGACAGGTCCAGGACCGACAGATATTCGTCGTAGAACTCCAGGTGCCGGTCGGCCGAGTCGCCGTCGCCGTCCATGAGGTGGCGCAGGTATCGCTGGTGCGCCTCCTGGTGCTTTTCGATGTTCATCGACATGAAGCTGGCGAGCTGGACGAAGCCCGGATAGACGCGCCGGCCCATGCCCGGATAGGGCGCGGGCACGGTGTCGATCATGTTCGACTGGAACCAGGTGAACGGCTTTTCCTCGGCCAGCCTGTTGGTGACCGTCGGCGACAGGCGCGCATCGATCGGCGAGCCCATGAAGGTCATCGAGCCTGGCCGGCTCTCGTCGCCGTCCTCGGCCATCAGCGCCGCGGCCGCCAGCACCGGCGGGCCCGGCTGGCAGACCGCCACCACGTGAGGCCGGGGGCCCAGCACCTGCAGCATCTGGCGGATGTGGTCGATGTAGTCGTGAAAGTCGAAACGGCCGTCGAGCACCGGCACGTCGCGGGCGTTGGTCCACTCGGTGATGTAGACCTCATGATCCTGCAGGAAGGCCTGCACCGTGCCGCGCAGCAACGTGGCGTAATGGCCCGACAGCGGAGCCGCGATCAGCACCGCGGGCTCCAGCGTCCGGCGGCCGGCGCGGCGCAAGTCGGCGCGGTCGCGGGCGAAGTGGGTCAGTTTGCACCAGGGGCTCGACCAGACCTCGGTCGGGCGGACCCGCACGCTCTGGCCGTCGATCGCGACGCTGTCGATGCCCCACGCCGGCTTGCCGTAGCGTCGGGTGAGGTTCGCGAACAGGTCCGCGTTGGCGTAGAGGCGCCGGCCGATGTCCGAATCCCGCGCCGGGTTGAGCGGTGAGGACCAGAAGTCCCGCGTCATGCGGGCGACAGCCCGAAGCGGCGTGGAGGCGTAGAAGCCAGCTTCATAGATGGAATAGAGCATGCCCCGTCCGTCCTTTGTGCGCCGCAACATAACACCCGAACGGTTAATCGGGTCCATACCCCATGTTCAGCTTGTCCCCAGGCTTGGCGCCTAGGCGCTGCAGCTCTCGGCGCGGGGGCCGCGCTTCATGGCAGCCTGGATCTGGCCGGCCATCATCTGGGGCGTCTCGCCGTAGGGAATCACGCAGACGAAGTCGCCATTCGGGCTCATCAGATAGGTGATGGTCGAGTGGTTCACCTGGTATCCCGGGCCCTCGCCGGACTTCTGGTAGAAGACGTGATAGGCGCGGGTTGCCTCCGCCACCTGCTGCGGCGTGCCGGTCAAGCCCAGTGTGCGGTGCGGGAAAGACGTGTTGGACAGGTAGTTGGCCATCACCTTGGGCGTGTCGCGCTCGGGGTCGACCGAAATGAACACCGCCTGGAAGTCGTCGGCCTTGGGTCCCAGCAGCTTTTCCGTCTGGCCGAGCGCCAGCAGGGTCGTGGGACAGGCCTCCGGGCAATAGGTGTAGCCGAAGAAGACCGCGCTCCANNGGCCAGGATGGCGAGGATGCTCCACACGGTCCGACTCATGAGGCGTTCCACTCTTCCTTGCCGCTTTGGGGCTCGTCAGGACCTTGCGGGCGGGCGATCCTGTTGAGCCATGGCCACATCCAGGACGCCCACCGCCCAGGCGACGCAGCCCCGCCTCGATAGGACCGGGGCTTCCAGCTTGCAAGGCGACCTCTCTCGCGACGAGATCGGGACCGGGGAAGACTGGGCGGAGGGCGCGGTCCACCGCGGGCGTCTGCGGGTCCGCACCCTGGTCACCCTGCGTTGGCTGCTTGTCGCCGGAGAAGTCGCGCTGCTGCTCCTGCTCATGAGCATGGGCTTTTCCCTGCCCTACCCCTTGTGTTTCGCGGTCGTGGGCGCCGGCGCCTGGGTTAATCTCCTGACCGGCGTCGCCTCGCCAGGCCAGCGGGTGTTCGGCGACCGCGAGGCCGCCGCACAGCTCAGCCTCGACATCGGGCAGATGAGCGCTCTGGTGTTCCTGACCGGCGGGACCTCCAACCCCTTCGTTCTGATGCTGATCGCCCCGGTGACGCTCGCCGCCGCCACCCTGCCGCTGCGGCAAGTGCTGGTCCTGGGCGTCATGGCCAGCCTCCTGTCCGCGCTCCTGGCCTTCGTCTTCCTGCCCTTGCCGGAGGCGCCCGGCGTGGCGGTGGTGATCCCGCTCAGCCTGCGGGTGGGCGCGGCGCTGGCCAATGTCGCGGGCATTGCGCTCACCGCCGGCTATGTCCGCCAGGCCGCGGTGGAATCGGCGCGCATGGCGCTGGCGTTGGACGTGACCGAGGCGGTGCTGGCCCGCGAACAGCGGCTGTCGGCGCTCGGCGCGCTCGCCGCCGCCGCGGCCCATGAGCTCGGCACCCCGCTCGCGACCATCTCCATCGTCGCCAAGGAGCTTGCCCGCGAGGCGCCGACCGCGGCGGTCAAGGACGACGCCGACCTGCTGGTGTCCCAGGCCGAGCGCTGCCGCGAGATCCTGCGGCGTCTGACGGAAACCCCGGCCGCCGCCTCCGATCAGCTGCACGAGCGCCTGTCGCTGCGCCAGCTGGTGCAGGAGGTGATCGAACCGCACGCCGGGGTGAAGGGCATCCGCGTGGAGGCGATCGTCACCGGCGCCAAGGGCATGAAGACCCCGGATATCCGCCGGATGCCGGAGATCACCCACGCCTTCACCTCCTTCGTGGAGAACGCCGTGGACTTCGCCGCCTCGGAGATCCTGGTGTCAGCCCGTTTCGACGCCGAGACGATCTCCATGGAAGTGCGCGACGACGGCCCGGGCTTCTCCGCCGAGGTGCTGGCCAAGCTCGGCGAACCCTATGTGACCACCCGTCCGGGGGCGGAAGGCTCGCGCACCGGGCACATCGGCATGGGCCTCGGCTTCTTCATCGCCAAGACACTCTTGGAACGAACAGGGGCCCTTGTGACGTTTCAGAATGGCAGACCGCACGGCGCCGTCGTGCTGGCCCGTTGGCCGCGCTCGAAGATCGAAGCCGGTGCGTTGTGAGTTGCAGCTTGCTCTGACGTCCTGACCTGCGACAGAATGCCGCACAAGTCAGAGCCTAGCGAGCCCGCATGTAAGGGATCACCGCATGACCGACCTCTCCGCCGACGTCGCCGCCCTCTCCGACAAGAGCCTGTTGGTTCTCGACGATGACGCCCCCTTGCGCACGCGGCTGGGCCGCGCGCTTGAGCAGCGGGGTTTCGAGCCCACTCTGGTCGGATCGGTCGCCGAGGCCCTGGCGGCCGTGCGGAGCCACGCTCCGGCTTTCGCGGTGCTCGACATGCGCCTGGAGGACGGCACGGGCCTCAAGGTCGTGGAAGCCGTTCGCGACGCGCGGCCCGACGCCAAGATCATCATGCTCACCGGCTACGGCAACATCGCCACCGCCGTGCAGGCGGTTAAGGCCGGAGCGGTCGATTATCTCTCCAAGCCCGCCGACGCCGACGACGTGGCCCGCGCGCTGCTGGCCCGCGCCGACAGCTCGCCTGCCCCGCCGGACAATCCGATGAGCGCCGATCGGGTCCGCTGGGAGCACATCCAGCGCATCTATGAGCTGTGCAACCACAACGTTTCGGAAACCGCGCGCCGGCTGAACATGCACCGCCGCACCCTGCAGCGGATCCTCGCCAAGCGCGCCCCCCGCTAGGCCGGCTGCTCCCCAAGACGCAATCGAGGCCGTCGTGGCGACATGGGATGACATCCGCGCCGTCGCTCTCACCCTCCCCGGCGCGTGGGAGAACGAGTGGTACGGCCAGCCGTCCTTCCAGGTCGGCCGCAAGGGTTTCGTCCAGAGCTTTCGCGGCCGCGCCATCATGAAGCTCGATCGGAACCATCAGGAGCTGCTGTTCGAGGCGCGCCCCGATGTGTTCAGCCCGATGATCGCCGGCGCCCTGCGCTGGAGCTGGGTCGAGATCGAGGCCCTTGACGCCGACGAGATCGCCGACTTGGTGATCGAGGCCTGGACCTGCATTGTCCCGAAGAAGGTCAGCCGCCAGTTCCTCCTCTCCCCCGACGCACAGCGCGAGGGGAGAGGGTAGGGAGGGGGCGGCTGGGACCTGCCGGTCTCTCCCGCGGGTAAGGCGAGGGCCCTCGACCGACCATCGGCGGATCACCGCTGCACGAGCCGCCCCTCACCCACCTCTCCCCTCGCGCTGTGCGTCGGGGGAGAGGAATTTCAGGCCGCCGCGGTCAGGCGCTGTGGCGCTATGGTCACCGCCTGGCGGATGATAGCGCCCAGCCGGTCGCGAACCTCGCGACCGCGGTCGGTCAGCTGGATCACATGGCTGCGGCCGTCCTGCGGATTGAGGTAGGCTTCCAGAGGGCCGGGCGCCTGGGCCTGCGACCAGTCGGAGTCCGCCCGGCGGAGCGCGCGCAGGCTGCGCGAGGCGGTGGATTGGGTGAAGCCGGCCAGATAGGCCACCTCCTGCACGGTCAGCCCGTCGTTCTCGGCGGCGTAGAGGAAGGCGATCACCTCATTGACGGTGACCCGGGGGTCCAGCGTGGTCCGCGCCGATCGCATCGTCCGTATCCGCCACGCCAGCGGCCGCGGCGCCGTCCTGCTGTCCACCGGCGCCGAAATCGCCGTCTTGCGTCGTCACATGAGCGCCCTGAAGGCGATGACGCGCACCGCCTAGCTCCCTTTCATTCGTCATCCCACGGTCAGCGAAGCTGATCCGTGTGGCTGCGCGCGCTTGCTCAAAGACCTTCGTCATCCCACGCGTCGCCCGCAGGGCGATCCGTGGGATGACGATCATTGGGGCGGGACGGGCGAGATTAGCCGTTCAGGGTCTCGTACAGATCGTCCCACCGGGGATTGTCCTTCTCGATCAGACTGATATTCCATCGGCGCGGCCACGTCTTGATCCGCTTCTCGCGATGGATGGCGTTCGAGATGTCCTCGAACACCTCGTCGTGAACCAGCCGCGTCACTCCAGATCGCTTGCAGAGCGCGCTGCCGGTCCCTTCGCGATGCTGCCAGGCCCGAAAGGCGATGTCGTTCGTGACGCCGACGTAGAGCGTCCCGTAGGGGGCGTTCGCCATGATGTAGGCGTAGCCGCCCAAAGCCTACTCCAGCTCCACCGCCGCAACCCCGGCGGCCCTGAGCGCCGCCAGACGCCCGAAGGCCAGGGTCAGCGCCTTGCGCCGTGCGCCGGCCAACGGCGCCACGGCGGCCTCGTGCAGCACCGCCCCGCCAAAGCCGTCGGCGACGATCAGGCCGGGCTCTTCCGGCAGGATCTCGCGTGGAAACTCCGGCGCCACGGCGAAGGCGAAGGCGTCGCAATAGGGCTGGTACTCATGCCATTTCTGGTCGGTGCGGAAGTCCTCGAGGCTCGACTTCACCTCGACGATGAAAATCTCGCCCCGCCGCCCGAGCGCCATCAGGTCGGCGCGGCGGCCGTTGGGCAAGGTCACCTCGGCCAGCGGGGCGTAACCGAGCGCCGTCAGCAGCCGCGCGGCGCCGCGGGTGACCGCGGCGGTGGTCTCGGGCCGAGAGACCATGACGAGGGTGACGATGGTGTCCACCGCTCCAGATTGTTCCGGATACGTTCCAAACACAAGGGCTCGGGAGGTGCGCCGACGCGAATGCGTGACCGGAACTTCACATAATGTGTTATGTTCCCGACATCGCCGGCCTATGCCCTTGGGCGCCGGCGGCTGAGAGACTTGGCCTTTCAAGGCCATGCGCTTCCGCTCGTCGGGGGTACGCAGATGGCTATGTACACCTTCTACCTTTGCAGTCTCGGAGGCGGCTCCAGTTCCTTCGAGTCCTTCGACCTGGGCTCCGACGCCGATGCTCCGGCGCGCGCGCTGAAGATGCTTGCGGAGCATCCCAGCTGCGCCTACGTCGCGGTATGGAGCGGGGACCGGCCGGTCCTGGAGCACCACCGGGATGCGGTCATCTTCCAGGCGCCTAATCGGCCGGCGGTGATCGCCGCGCCTCAGCACCTGTCCTAGGTCAGCGCCTCACCCGCGAACGGGCAGGGGGAATTCCAGGCGGCCCACGTCGAAGCCCAGCTGCTTGATGCGGGCCACGGCCTCGGCGCGGATGGACACCGGCAGGATGGGCTTCTGAGACATCAGCCACAGGTACTTGCCGTCATGGGTGGCCAGGATCAGCCAGCCCTCGTCGGAGCGCTGGTCGAGCACCCAGTATTCCTGGGAGATCAGGCCGCCGAAAAAGCTCATCTTGAACTTGGCGTTGGAGATCGGGTCGGCGACCCGTGCCCGGGCTTTCCATTCCGCGAGCGGCCCGTCCGGCGTGTCGCGGTGGCAGCTCTGGACGACGGCGAAGCCCTCGGCGGTGCGGGTCCAGTCCGAAGCGCCGGCCTGGCAGCCGTGCTGGATCTTGTTGGGCAGGCGGGCGACCTCGTACCAGCGGCCCATCATCTTGGTCAGCTCGACGTGCGGCACCGGCTGGGCCATGGCCATGGCGTGGCCGGCGGCGAAAAAGGCCGCGGCGGCCAGGATGACGGACAGGCGCTTGAACATGGACCGAGTGGATATCTTCGTGCTGTGACAATTGAAACGCCCGCGGTGGGATCGCGGGCGCCTCTTTAGGACGCATCATAAACGCGCCCTTTTCAGGGCGATGTCTGCCCTGTGTTATTCCGCCGCAATCGAAATCGTTCCAGCGCGATCCTTGAAATTGATCGCCTGCAGGTAGCGGATGCCGTCCTCGGCGATGTCGTCGCCCACTGTGCGGTCCCCCTCGGCGGCCAGCTCGTCCATGTCGACGTACATGGCGTAGAAGCCCCGCGTCCGCTCGGTGATCAGGCTGGCCTGCAGGAGCGTCTTGATGAGCACGCGGAAGACATTGGTCTCGCCCTTGAACTTGCGCGTCGGGTCACGCGCCTTGCGCCGCTCGATGATGTCGGCCACCACCCGGTCCGGATCGAGGTCGAACATCCCGTAGATCTCGGCCATCTGGCGCGGGTCGCCGCGGTCGAACAGCAGCGACTGGGCGCAGTGGGCGGTCCAGTCCTCGACCATGTTGCGCTCGGCCTGGGTCAGCTTGGGGATCGTCCGGTCGGCCCAGATCTTCCCGAACTTGTGATGGAAGGCCTCGTCGGTCATCACCAGCTGGAACAGCTTCTTGGCCACCGGATCGCGGTTGTTGCGGTAGCCGTTGGCGAAGGCGCCCATGGCCAGGCCCTCCACCAGCATCTGCATGCCGACGATCTTCTTGTAGACCTCCGGAGCCTCGATGATCTCCACCAGGAGGCTCTTCAGCGCCGCCCCGCACTCGGTGGGCCGGCCCCAGCGGGTCTTGATGTACTTGGCGAAGGCGGTGACGTGGCGCGCCTCTTCCCGCGTCTGGTTGGCGGCGTATTCCTGGGCGCCCTGGTCGTAGAGCACATGGCAGAGGCTGGCCGAGAGGTTCAGCGCGCCTTGCTCGCCGTGCAGGATCGAGGAGAAGCCGCGAAGCTGCATGTAGTTGATGAAGGCGATCCGCTGTTTCGGATCCTTCAGGGTCTCCGACACGTAGGGCAGCCGCAGGATCGGGTTCTGCTCCTCCGGCGTCATCGCCTCGTTCTCGAGGTCGAAGGGCTCGTCGAAGTCGATGTAGCGCTTGTCGAGCGGGTCCCAGAAGTGGTCGTGGGTCGCGGAGATGATCTTGTCGAAGGCGCTCGAGCGCTCGCCATAGCGGTCCAGCGTCAGCATGGCCTCGAAGTCGTCGGGGGCGACGGCCCCGTACATGGCGTCCTTGGTGATGTTACCGTCGGCCATGACCTTCTCCTGAACGTCGTTCACGAAGGATCGCGCCGGCGGCCGCGCGCGTCAAAGGAAATGCCCGTCTGCCGACTCGCCGGGATCGGATTATAGTCAAGGCATGCGCCGGCTCACCTACGCCCTGTTTATCGCGACCCTCTCCACAACGCCCGCCTTCGCGGAGGAGACGCCCGCGATCTGCAAGGCCATTCATGGACTGAACGATGAAACCCGGCGCACCGGCGAGCCGCAGAGGATGTGGGCGGGCGTCGAATTCGCCGCGCCGGCCCCGTGCCGCGCTGTCACCGACAACGCCGCGACCCGCTCGTTCTGCGACGCGGCCGCCCGCGAAAGCGGCCTGGCCTACCGCATCCTGGCTTGTGTGGCGAACATGGCCGACGAACCGCGGGTGACCACCCGCAGCAAACACGCCGAGGGCCGCAGCCGCGATGCGATCACGCACCTTACGGCGCGGCTGGCCCACGGTGTCCGCCTCGACCTCACCGAAGCGAGCGACCACTACGACATCGTCGTCTGGTCGCCCAAGTAGGGAGCGCGCGCGGCGATGAGCCCGCAGGCCTTGAACGAACAGCCCTTCGAGTTCGGCGACTGGCGCGTCGAGCCGGCCCGCGGCGTGCTGGCGGCGCTCACCGGCGGCGCGGAGACCCACGTCGAGCCACGGCTCATGGACCTGCTCCTGCTGTTCGCCGGCTCGGCGGGCCGGGTGCTGGGCAAGGACGAGATCATCGAGGGGGTCTGGGGCCGCGTGGTCGGGGACGATACGCTCGCGGCAGCCATCAGCCGCCTGCGCAGCGCCTTGGGCGAAACGCCGGAGCGGCGCTACATCGAGACTCTGCCCAAGCGCGGCTACCGCCTGGTCATGGCCCAAGCGGCCAGGGTCGGCGGCCTCCGCGCCGAGGCCGAGGCGGCGCCCAAGGCTGCGGCCCTCGTAGCCCAGGGCCGCGCGGCGCTGGCCGCGCCCTTCGCCGCGGCCCGGGCCCAGGCCAGGCTCTACTTCGAAGCCGCGGTGGCCGAGGCGCCGGGCTGGGCGCCGGCCCATGTGGGCCTGGCCGAGACGCTCGCCGCGCAGCACGTCATGGGCCAGGGCGGGGGTTCGCTCGCCGCGGCCAAGGCCTCGGCTCACGCCGCGGTGGGCCTCGACGCCGGCCTCGCGCCAGCCTGGTCGATCCTGGGCCTGGTGACCCTGCTGGCCGACCGCGACTTCGCCGCGGGCGACGAGGCGCTGCGCCGCGCCGTAGCCCTCGACCCCGAACTTTCCTCGGCCCACAGCTACCGGGCCTTCGGCTTTGCCGCCATCGGCCGGTTCGTGGAGGCCGAGCGCGAGGCGCGCAGGGCCGTGGAGCTTGAGCCGGTGTCCCTGATGGCGCGCGGCGCGCTCCTGCAGATCCTGCTGACCGCGCGGCGCTACCGCCAGGCCGTGGCGGCGGCCAATGAGGCGCTCGCGCTGAGCCCGCTCTCCAGCGAGGGCTGGTACGCCAAGGGCTGGGCCTATGTGCTGTCGGGCGACGAGGCCGCCGGCGTCGAGGCCCTGCTCAGGGGCCTGGAGCTCTGGGGCATCGACCTCGACCAGATCGCGCGCCTGCGGGGGTTGCACGCCCAGGGCGGCTTCCCCGCGCTTTGCGCCGGCGGCGCTGACCTCTTCGAGACCCAGAAGGTGATGTTCACGCCCAGGCTCACCGACGTCGCCTTCCTGCGCGCCGCCGCCGGTCAGCCCAACCAGGCCTTCGCCGCCCTCGGGGCCGCCGCCGACCTCGACGATCCCTACCTCGTCTTCCTGCCCTGGCTGCCCTACTGCGACCCCCTGCGCGACGACCCGCGCTGGCCCAGGCTGCTGGAGAAGGTGCGGTTGGTCCGGTGAGGGCTACGGATGGTGAGGCGCACTGCGCCACCCCCTTCCTCGTCATCCCACGGTCAGCCGCAGGCTGATCCGGGGGACCCAAGCCGCCTCGCAAAATAGCCACCTCAGCTTGGGTCCCCCGGATCGCCTCTTCGGGCGACCGTGGGATGACGAGATATATATTTGGAGAGGGCTCGGGTGGTTTCACCTCAAGGAAATCCCAAGGTTTCCGGCAGGCCCGCGCAAACACCTTGGCCGCCGCCTCGACCATCCTGGCTTCATCGAAACCTGGGAGGTTCCAATGCGTGCAAGCTTCATCAAGCCAAGTTTCCTCAAGAATGGCGTCATCGCCTTCGCCGCCGCCGCGGCCATCAGTCTCGTCGTCGTGGCCATCGGCCAGGGCGTCTGGGGCGTCATGGCCATGATCAACCTGAAGGTCAGTCCCGCTGTCCCCTGGGCGGCCCCGGTCATGGCCGTGGTGCTAGCCGGCTTGCTGGCCTATCTCGGCGGCCGCGGCTGGCCCGCCTCGACCTCGGCGACGCGCCGGCGGCTGTTGCGCTGGAACCCGATGCCCTGGGCCACCTTCGGCCTGGCGGTGCTCGCCGGCGTTCTCGGCCTCATCGCGTTCGGCGGAGTGTGGATCGCGGTGTCCGACCTGGTCCACATCCCGCCCGGCGTCCAGCCGCCCTTGGGCAGCATGCCGCTGCCCACCGCCATCACGCTCCTGATCATGGGCTCGCTCGCCGCCCCGCTCAGCGAGGAAGCCGCCTTCCGCGGTTACGCCATGGGCATCCTCGAGAAGGCCTGGGGCTGGGCGCCCGCCGCCATCGTCGGCTCCTCGGTGCTGTTCGCCGCCGTGCACTTCGTCCAGGGCCTCGACCTCATCAAGCTCGGCCTCTATTTCGGCGCCGGTCTGCTGTTCGCCACCGTCGCCTGGATGACCAACTCGCTCTATGCGGTGATGGCCGTCCACAGCCTGGGCGACGTACTGGGCTTCACGGTGCTCTGGCCGCACGACCAGGCTCATCACGGCATGGGCTTCCACGACCCCTGGTTCGCCCCGGCGCTGGCGGCGATCGCGATCTTCACTCCCCTGGCGATCCTGGCCTTCCGCAGGCTCCACGCGATGGGCAAGGACCTTCGCACCGCGCCAATCGCGGCCCCCGCCCGGGCCCTCGGCGCCCTGCCGATCGCAGCCTGACGCCCGAGCCCAGACACGAAAACGCCCGCCGGGCTGTCTCCGGCGGGCGTCCGTTTGGTTTAGGGCCGACCCTACTCCGCGGCGATCAGGATCTTCGCCAGCGCGCGGTCCTTGAAGTTGATCTCCTGGAGGTACTTGATCCCCTCCTCGGCGATGTCGTCGCCGACCATCTTGTCGCCTTCGCTCTTCAGCTCGTCGATGTCCACGTAGACCGCGTAGAAGGCCTTGGTGCGCTCGGTGATGATGCCGGCGTTGACCAGGGTCTTCACCAGCACGCGGAAGATGTTGGTGGCTTCCTTCATCTCCTCGCGGCGGGTCTCGTCGTTGACGATCTCCGCCATGTCCTCGATCACCTTCTGCGGGTCGAGGCCGAACTCCTCGTAGAGGCCGAGGTTCTGGGTCGGGGCCACCAGGTTGAACAGCAGCGTCTGGAAGCAATGCGCCGCCCACAACTCGATGACCTCGTGCTCGGCCGCCGTCAGGTGCGGGATGGTGCGGTCGGCCCAGATCTTCCCGAACTTGTGGTGGAAAGCCTCGTCGGTCATCACCAGCTGGGTCAGTTTCTTGGCCAGCGGATCATTGGTTTCGTTGAAGATCGTGGCGAAGGCGCCCATGGCCAGGCCCTCCACCAGCATCTGCATGCCGATGATCTTCTTGTAGACCTCCGGCGCGCCGATGATCTCGACCAGCAGGTCCTTCAGGATCGGCCCGCATTCCACCGGCCGGCCCCAGCGGGCCTTGATGTACTTGGCGAAGGCGGTGACGTGGCGCGCTTCTTCCCGCGTCTGGTTGGCCGCATACTCCTGGGCGCCCTGGTCGTAGAGCACATGGCAGAGGCTGGCCGAGAGATTCAGCGCGCCCTGCTCGCCGTGCAGGATCGAGGAGAAGGTCCGAAGCGTCTGGGCGTTGGCGAAGGCGATCCGGCGCTTTTCGGTGCCCAGCATCTCGTTGACGTAGTCGAGCTGCAGCGGCCCGATCATCTTCTCCGGCAGGATCATGGTGTTTTCCATGTCGAACGGCTCGGAGAAGTCGATGTACTTGGCGTCGAGCGGATCCCAGAAGTGGTCGTGGGTCGCGCTGATGATCTTGTCGAAGGCCGTCGAGCGGGCGTTGTAGCGGTCCAGCGTCAGCATGGACTCGAAGTCGTCGGGCGCGACCGCCTCGTAGATCAGGTCCTTGGTGATGTTGCCGTCGGCGGCCATGGGTTCGCTCCTGGGGCGCGGGGGGGGCGTGCTTCGCCCTATCTGAACGCAGGGCGCGACCCAACCATCTAAACGTTGATCAGTCAACAAAGTGACGGAGGCGTCACCTTTGAATCTCCTCGCCCCCGGTCTCTCAGGCCTGGAGATCGGCGGCGGTGGGAGCAGGCTCGGTGCGCAGCCGCGCACGGAACTCCTTCAGGCGTGCGCGGTAGCCCTCGGCGTCGCCATATTCCAGAAACTCGTAGTAGCGGCGGTGCGGGTCCGAAATCTTCAGGGCGTGCTTGATCGGGCACCAGTATTGCTCCGTCCTGCTGGTCACTTCCCTCGCATAGGCCACCACCCCATTGGCGTAGGCGCAGTAGGCGCAGTTGAGCCCCTCTATGACGTTGAGATAAGCCAGCTGGCCACGGAAGGCGATGTAGTCGCGCCGGTTCACGCGCGGGATGCCATAGGCGCGGAAGCAGATGGCTTGATAGGCGCTGACCCAGGCGTCGACCAGGGCCATGGGGATGATCAGCGAATAGATCACCGGCGCCGTCAGGACCACGGCCAGGGAGGTTCCGCCGAAGAACTTGGCCATCCCCATCCGCAGGCGCCGGTGCTCGGCGGCGACGCCATGCTCGAACCGGCCGATCTGGCCCCTGAGCTTCCACCCCAGGACCTTGCGGCGGCTTTCGATCTCCCGATCGAGTTCGCCCTGGAGACGGACGATCTGGTCGGCCAGATCCTTCATGCGCTGAGTCATTCTCCGCCCTCGCCGTAGCGTGGGGGATTCGACGACCCACAACTCATTCGGACACCCTGGAGGCGACCGCGCCAACCGAGGGCTGGTACGGAGGGCGGCCAGATCCTCCCCCAGCGCGGAGCGCGATTGAGGGGGAGGCGGATCGGCGCGAAGCGCCGAGACGAAGGGGGTTTCAGCCACCGAATCCGCGACAGCCGACATCCCGAACGCGGGAGAGGAAACCTCCTCAGTCAGTCGGAGCCTGTCCTCGGGTCGGCCTCCAGCCGAGCCCCCGGGCTGACAGCTCCCCCCGAGGGGGCATCTGCGGGGCTAGCCGACGCTCGCCTCGATCGCGTCGATGTCGGCGTCGGAGAGGCCCATGTGGTGGCCGATCTCATGCACCAGGACGTGGGTCACCAGCTCCTCCAGCGTCACCTCGCCGCGCTCGGCCCACTCGTCGAGGATCGGGCGGCGGTAGAGGAAGATCATCGAGGGCTGCGGCGCCGGACCAAAGCTGTCGCGATGACCGATGTGGACGCCCTGATAGAGGCCGGTCAGCCCGAACGGGTCCTCGATGCCAAGCTCGTCCAGCACCTCGTCGGCTGGGAAGTCGTCCACCCTGAAGACCACGTCGCCGGTCAGCTTGCGGAATCCCGCCGGCAGGGTGAGGAAGGCCGCCTCGGCCATCGCCGCCAGGTCGTCCAGCGACGGCGCCTTGCCGACGAACGCGGCGGGCTCACTCATCGGGCCCCTATTCATCAGGCATGAGGATGTGCGGGGCGTCCGGCGGGCGGACCTCGAAGAGGCCGATGTCCAGCGGCTGCTGCGGCTCGACGGGCCTGAGCGGCTGGCGAGCCATCGCGCGCAGGGTTTCTGGGTCGAGCGGCTGGCGGCCACGCCGCGCGGTGCGGGCCTGCGGCGCCTCGATCGGCCGCTCGGCGGTGGCGATCCGCCAGTAGGAGACCATCAGCCGCCAGGCGGTGCGCGGCGGGCTCGCCGGCGCGGCGGGCCAGCGCCGGCCGTCCTCATAGGTCGGCGCCGCCTGCGCGATCTTCTGGCCGGGCAGGATCTGTTCGGTGAGCTTTCGCCAGGGTTCGTCCAGCAATCCGCCGTAGGCCGCCACCGCCGCGTCCCGGGTCGCGAACGCCGGCCCGGTCGGATCGGTCGTGAAGACCACCGCCTCCTCCGCCACGCCGAGCGCCTCGCGCTCGCGGGCGGCGCGGCCCAGGGGCGCGGCCATGGCCTGCTCGGCGTTCGCCGCCACGGGGTAGAGGATCGCGGTCATCTCTCCGATCATGCGCCAACTTAGCGTAGCTTGTGAAACGCGGCGCGGGTGCGGCGAGGTCCCACGCGGCTTAGGGTGCGGAACTGATGATTCGCCGGAGGGTGGCCGAAGCGGGATGAGCTCCCCCCAACTGATCCTGGCGGCGGCGGCCGGCGCGGTGTCGCTCGCCATCTGCGCCGTCCTGTGGGCGCTCGCCCAGCGGCGCCAGGCGCAGGACCGCGTCGAGGCGATCGCCGGTCGCCTGGCGGCCATCGAGTCCCGCGCCGACGCCGCCCAGGCCTCCGCCGAGGCCTTCGATTCCGCCCTGCTGGCCGTCGAGGACGGCCGCGCGCTGCTGGCGTCCGGCGAGGAGTCGCTGGCGATCTGCGCCGAGGCTCTGGGCTTGACCGAGCCGGACCCTCAGGGCGTCGTCAACGCCCTGATGCGCGCCGACCCCGACCATGCGCGGCGCCTCAGGGCCCTCTTCGAGCGCGGCGAGGCCTGCGCCTTCGAGGTGCAGGGCGAGGGTGGGCTGGTGGCGGTCGAGGGCCGCGCGGCCGGCGCCATGGCCTGGCTCAGGCTGTCGACCGCGGCCGGCGACGACGCGGGCCTGCCCACGGCGCCGCGGTTCGCGGCGCTTCTGAACGCGCGGATGACGCCGGCCTGGATCGCCTCGGCCGACGGCTCCCCGGTCTGGGTCAACGCCGCCTGGCTGAAGGCGGCGGACGCCGCCAGCCTGGATGACGCCGCCGCCCGGGGCGCGGCCTTCGACAAGTCCTCCGATGCGCTGGCCAGCGAGGCCGCCAACCTCGGCCAGCGGCGCGAGGCGGTCCGCTGGGCCACGGTCGCAGGCAAGCGCCGCGCCTTCCTCGTCACCGCCCAGCCCCTGGAAGGCGGCGGGGTCGGCGTCTGGACAGAAGACGTGAGCGAACAGGAGGACCTGCGCGAACTCCTCAAGCGCAACGTCGAGGCCCACGACGAGACGCTGAATCACATCGCCGAAGCCGTGGCGGTGTTCGACAAGGGCAAGAAGCTGATGTTCCACAATACGGCCTTCGCCGAATTGTGGGGGCTGGAGCCGGCCTGGCTCGCCGAACAGCCCAGCCATTCCGAGGTGCTGGATCGCCTGCGCCAGCGCCGCCGGCTGCCCGAGACCGCCGACTACGGCAAGTGGAAGGCCGGCGAGCTCGGCCGCTACGAACAACTGGCCGGCGGCCCCGACGAGATGTGGAGCCTGCCCGACGGCCGCACGCTGAAGGTGGTGCGCCAGCCGCACCCCATGGGCGGCCTCCTGCTGCTCTATTCCGACATCACCGACGAGCTGAAGCTGACCAGCCAGTACAACGCGCTCATCCAGGTGCAGCAGGCGACGTTGGACAAGCTCTCCGACGCGGTGACCGTGTTCGGCTCCGACGGCCGGCTTCGGCTGCACAACGAGGCCTTCGCGCGGTTCTGGAACGTGACCCCGGCCCAGGTCGAGGCGGCAGGCGACTTCGAGGGCGTGGTCGAGCTCTGCATCCCCAAGCTGCACGACAAGACCTTCTGGGCGGAGATGAAGGGCCGAGTCGCCGACCCTGATCCCCAGGCCCGCGCCGCCACCACCGGCGAGGTGAAGACCTCGGACAGCCGCATCGTGGTCTATCAGTCCCGGCCCCTGCCCGACGGCGCCACGCTGATCGCCTTCACCGACGTCACCGACGCGCGCAAGCTCGAGGGTGCGCTGGAGGCCAAGGAGCAGGCGCTGGCCGACGCCGAGCGGCTGAAGCGCGATTTCGTGGGCAATGTCTCCTATGAGCTGCGCACGCCGCTCACCACCATCATCGGCTATTCCGAACTGCTGGAGCGCTCCGGCGAGGGGCTGTCCGAGCGCGGCCGCTCCCACGCCGCGGCGGTCAAACAGGCCGCGACCCAGCTCGCGCGCTCCATCGACGACGTGCTCGACATGGCCCAGATCGACGCCGACGAGATGGCGCTCGACCTGGAGGACGTCCGCGTCGCCGACCTGCTGACCGCCCAGGCCGAACGCTGGAAGACCGAGGCCGAGGCCGCCAACGTGCGCATCGTCGTGGAATGCCCCGAAGACCTCGGCCTGATCCGCGGGGACGCGCGCCGGCTCGGCCAGATCCTCGAGCACCTGGTGGAAAACGCGCTCAGCCAGACGCCGGCCGACGGCACGGTGACCATCGCGGCCAAGAAGGCGCTGGGCGAGATCCAGCTGCAGGTCTCCGACACCGGCCGGGGCATTCCCTTCCACGTCCAGGCGCACATCTTCGACCGCTTCATCGGCCGCGAGCGCGGCGGNNGGCGCCACCTTCACCTGCCACCTGCCCGAAGAGGCGATGGCCGGCGCGGCCCAGCCGGAACTGGGACTTCGGGCGTAACAAGAAGACGAGACGGGGGAGACCGATGCCATTCCACAAGACCCGCGCCATGATGGGCGCCGCCATCCTGCTGGCCTTCGGCGCGACCCAGATCGCCGCCGCGCCCGCCGCCTCGCCCAAGGCCCATCCCCAGGGCGCGGCCGCCGTGGACTCCGTCCGCCAGCTCGCCGCCGACAAGGAGCCGGGGACCTGGATGTCCTCCGGCCGGACCTATTCGGAGCAGCGCTACAGCCCGCTGACCGGCATCAACAAGGCCAACGTCAAGACCCTGGGCCTGGCCTGGTACGGCGACATCGACACAGAGCGCGGCCAGGAATCCACGCCCGTGGTGGTCGACGGCGTCCTCTACATCACCTCGGCCTGGTCCATGGTGAAGGCCTATGACGCGGCCACCGGCAGGAAGCTCTGGGAGTACGATCCCAAGGTCGACCGCGCCACCGGCCAGATCGCCTGCTGCGACGTGGTCAACCGCGGCGTCGGCGCCTGGAAGGGCAAGATCTATCTGGGCGCGCTCGACGGCCGGCTGATCGCGCTCGACGGCAAGACCGGCAAGGTCGCCTGGTCGGTCCAGACCACCGATCCCAAGCAGCCCTACACGATCACCCAGGTCCCGCGGATCGTGAAAGGCATGGTGATCATCGGCAACGCCGGGGCGGAATACACCTGCCGCGGCTATGTCTCCGCCTACGACGCGACCACCGGCAAGATGAAGTGGCGCTTCTACACCGTCCCGGCCGCGCCGGGCGATCCGACCAACACGCCGCTCCTCGACAAGGCGGCCAAGACCTGGACCGGCGACTTCTGGAAATACGGCGGCGGGGCCACGGCCTGGGACACCATCCTCTACGATCCCAAGACCGATCTGGTCTATTTCGGCACCGGCAACGGCCTCTCCTGGAGCCAGGAAATCCGCAGCCCCGGCGGCGGTGACAACCTCTTCGTCTCCTCGGTGATCGCGGTCCACGCCTCGACCGGCAAATACGCCTGGCACTTCCAGGAGGTGCCGGGCGACGAGTGGGACTACGACGTCACCAACCCGCTGATGACCGCCGACCTGAAGATCAAGGGGGTGATGCGCCATGTGCTCATGCAGGCGCCCAAGACCGGCTTCTACTACGTCTGGGACGCCAGGACCGGGAAGCTGATCTCCGCCGAGAAGTTCGCGCCCGCCAACTGGGCCTCGAAGATAGATCTGAAGACCGGCCGTCCGGTGGAGAACCCCGCGGTCCGTTACACCGACGTCAAGGCCGCCATCGTCCAGCCCGCCCCGCTGGGCGCCCACAACTGGCACCCCATGTCCTACAGCCCCAGGACCGGGCTCGTTTACATCCCCGTCACCGAAAGCTCGACCGGCTTCGCCAGCGCCAAGCCCAACGGCTTCAAGATCAACGAGCGGATGTACAACACCGGCACCGTCTCCGGCTCCGACGAGATCACCAAGCTCTACGCCCTGCCCGGCGCGCCAGGGCGCGGCAATATCCGCAGCTACCTCGAGGCCTACAACCCGGTGACCCAGAAGGAAGCCTGGCGCGTGCCGGACGCGGTCTATGGCGCCAGCGGCACCATGGTCACCGCCAGCGACATCGTCTTCCGCGGCAACTGGTCGGGCGAGTTCGTGGCCTATGACGCCAGGACCGGCGCCAAGCTCTGGTCGGCCCCGACCGGCGCCAATGTGGTGGCCGCGCCCTCGACCTACACCATCGGCAAGGACCAGTACGTGGCAATCCTGGTGGGAGCCCGGGGCCTGCCGCCCAACGTCGTGCGCACCAGCCCGGTCAGCGCCAACAACTCGCGCATCCTGGTCTTCAAGCTGGGGGCCACCGGGACCCTGCCGGCCACGCCCTTCCAGACCGCGGGCTCGGCGCCGCGCACGCTGAACCCGCCGCTCTTCACCGGCACCAACGAGCAGGTGATCGACGGCCAGGCCGCCTATGGACGCTTCTGCGCCGGCTGCCACGGAGCGGGCGGCGTCGCCGACAAGTCGATCCCGGACCTGCGCCTGTCGCCGGTTCTGAACAGCCTCAATGACTGGAACGACATCGTCATCGGCGGCGCCCGCCGGTTCAACGGCATGGTCTCCTTCAAGGCCACGCTGGCCGAGGGCCAGTCGGAGGCCATCTTCCACTACATCATCAGCCAGGCGAACAAGGACAAGGCGACGGCCGAGGCGGCGGCGAAGAAGTGATCATCCCTCCCCGTTCCGGGGAGGGTGGCGAGGCGGAGCCGAGACGGGTGGGGAAGTGTGGGCCGGCGTGCTGAGCAGCGCTTGTGCGCGACTCTCCCACCCGTCCAGCGCTTCGCGCTGTCCACCCTCCTCCAAAGAGGAGGGATGAGCCTCAACGCTCAAGCTGCGCCCACAAACGGCCCTCTTCGGGTTCACAAACCGCCCTCTTCTGGCCTGATGGAGTCCCTGGGTCGGGGTTTCACGGTGGTTCGCATGAACCGCAACGGAGGGACTTCGCATGATCCAACGTGGATCGAAGCTACTGATCGTCGGCGCCATGGCCCTGGGCGTCGTCAGCCTGGGCGGTTGCGCCACCAAGAAATTCGTCAACGAACAGGTGGGCCAGGTCTCCACCCGCGTTGACAGCGTGGACTCAAAGGTGGGCGACGTCTCGGCCCACGTCGCCGACCATGACACCAAGCTGGCGAGCCTCGACCAGACCTCGCGCGACGCCCTGCAGCGGGCCGAAGCCGCCGGCAAGCTGGCCGAGGGCAAGTTCCTCTATCAGGAAGTCCTGACCGACGACTCGATGAAGTTCGGCCCCTCCAAAGCCCAGCTTTCGCGTGAGGCCCAGGCCCGGCTCGACACCTTTGTCGAGAAGCTGAAGACCGACAACCGCAACGTCTATGTCGAGGTCCAGGGGCACACCGACGCCACCGGATCGAAGGAAGCCAACTACCGGCTGGGCGAGGAGCGGGCCGAGGCCGTGCGCCGCTATCTGAACGAACACGGCGTGGCGCTGAACCGGATCTCGACCATCTCCTACGGCGCCGATGTACCGGCCGCGCCGAACAACAAGCGCTCGGGGCGGGAGGCCAACCGCAGGGTGGTGCTGATCGTCCTGGCCTAGGTGTCCAACCGCGCCGCGCGCCGCCGCAACGGGCTGGCCGCGGCGCTGAGCCTCCTGGGCCATCTGGCGCTGATCCTGGCGTTCCTGGCGACGCGCCGGCCGCCGCCGACACTGGCCGAAGTCCGGCCGATGGCGGTGGCGCTCGTCGCGCCGGGGCCCACGGAGCAGCCGAAGGGGCCCGCGACGCCCGCCCCGCCAACGGCTCAGCCGCCGCCGCCGAAACAACTCGCCCGGCCCACCAAGGCGCGGCCGGACGTCAAGCCGCTGCCGGCCGGCGAAGGCCGGTCGAACGACACCGGCGTCGAGCTCAGCGAGGCCCAGCTCGCCGGCGCCGCCACCGCTGGCGGCGGGGGCGGCGGCGGGCGGCCCTGCGACATGGCGCGACGGCTGCAGGCGGCGCTCCGCAAGGACGCCCGCGTCCAGGCCGCCGTCGCCGACGCGGGCTCAGGCGGCCAAAGCTTGGGCGGCAAGGCCCTCTACGTCTGGAACGGCGACTGGATCCGCAGCCATGGTCAGGACGGCAATGGCCTGGGCGTCGTGCGCGAGGCGATCATGTGGGAGGTCGGCTTCGCCCCGGAAGCCTGCCGCGCCGAGCCCATGCACGGCCTGCTCGCCATGTCGCTCGGCGACACGTCGGGCTCCGCGCGCGTGGTCCTGGGCGCCGGCGAGTGGCGTTGGTCGGACCTGCTGCGCCCCCGCGCCGGGGGTTAGCGCCCGCCCCCCTTTTCGGACCCGCGGGCGCGCGGCTAAGGCGGATAGCCCGCAATCGGTGGCGCGCCATGGGCAGGTGGCGCTAGATGCCCGAATTCTTCGCCAGGGAGACGGCATGCGCACGACGCTTTGCGACCTGCTCGGGATCGAGGTCCCGATCGTTCAGGCCCCGATGGGCGGCGCCGGCTGTCCGGCGCTGGCGGCCGCGGTGAGCCAGGCGGGCGGGCTGGGCATGCTCGCGCTCTCCTGGCATCCGCCGAAGGCCGTGCGCGCGGCGATCCGGCAAACGCGGGCGCTCACCGATCGCCCCTTCGGGGTCAATCTGGTGCTGGCCTTCCCCCAGGAGGAGCGGTTCGCCGTCTGTCTCGAGGAAGGCGTGAAGCTGATCTCGTTCTTCTGGGGCGATCCCGCGCCCTACGTGGCGCGGGCGCATGCTGCCGGGGCCCTGGTCGCGAGCACGGTGGCCAGCGCCGGGGAGGCCCGGCGCGCAGCGGCCGCCGGCGTCGACATCCTGGTGGCGCAGGGCTGGGAAGCCGGCGGGCATGTCATGGGCGAGGTCGCCACCCTGCCGCTGGTCCGGGCGGTGGTCGCCGCGGCGGGCGCGCGGCCGGTGCTGGCGGCGGGCGGCATAGCCGATGGTCCCGGTCTCGCGGCGGTGCTGGCGCTGGGCGCCGCGGGCGCCTGGATCGGAACCCGGTTCCTGGCCAGCGAGGAGGCCGCGATCCACCCGCGGTACCGCGAGCTGCTGCTTGCGGCCGATGAGACCAGCACCGTCCACACCAGCCTCTTCGACGGGGGCTGGGCGGACGCGCCCCACCGGGTGCTGCGCAACGCCACCTACGACCGCTGGGAGGCCGCGGGCCGCCCGGCCTCCAGAGCCCGCCCAGGCGAGGGCGATGTCCTGGCCACCAGCGCAGGACGGCCGATGCGCCGGTACGCCTCGACCACGCCGGGTCCGGACGCGGAAGGGGACATCGAGGCCCTGTCGCTGTGGGCGGGCCAGGGTGTGGGCGGTGTCCACGGCCTGAAGCCCGCCGGGGCCATCGTGCGCGAGATTGCGCAGGGCGCCGACGCTGTCCTGCGCGCCCTGGCCGAGCGCCTCGAAACCTAGGGGTTCCCCTCGGGCGGAACCGCGATGCGGGAACCTCACGGCGCGCACGACCGTTGGCTCGTCAGCCCCCGATGGCCGCGCGGCCGAGCGTCCGCCCGGCGCGCGGCGGGCGAGCCGAAAGCGCCCGTGACCATGGACCTGCAGACCTCTCCCGCGGCGAAGACGCCGGCGTCCGCCCCCGCCGCCGTGGGCGACATCGATCGCCTGGCGATCGACACCATCCGCACGCTCGCCATCGACGCGGTGGAAAAGGCCCAGTCCGGCCACCCCGGCGCGCCCATGGGCCTGGCGCCGGTGGGCTATGAGCTTTGGACCCGGCATCTGCGCTACGACCCGAAGACGCCGGACTGGCCGGACCGCGACCGGTTCGTGCTCTCCAATGGCCACGCCTCGATGCTGCTCTACGCCCTGCTTTGCCTGGCCGGCGTCGAAGCCCATGGGAAGCCTGCCGTCAGCCTCGACGACATCAAGGCCTTCCGCGAACTGGGCAGTCTCTGTCCCGGCCACCCGGAGCGGGGCCATACCACAGGCGTCGAGACCACAACCGGGCCGCTCGGCCAGGGGGTCGCCAACAGCGTCGGCATGGCCATGGCGGGCCTCTGGATGGCGGCGCGCTTCAACCGCCCTGGCCACAGCCTCTTCGGCCACCGGGTCTACGCCATCTGCAGCGACGGCGACCTGATGGAGGGGATTTCCGGCGAGGCCGCCTCCCTGGCCGGCTGCCTGAAGCTTTCCAACCTCTGCTGGATCTACGACGACAACGCCGTCAGCATCGAGGGCGCCACGAGCCTGGCGTTCAGCGAGGATGTCGCCCGGCGCTTCGAGGGCTACGGCTGGGCCACCGCCCGGGTCGCCGACGCCAACGACACCGAAGCCCTGGCGCGCGCGCTCGACGCCGCCCGGGCCGAAACGCAACGCCCGACCCTCATCCTGGTGCGCAGCGTCATCGGCTATGGCGCCCCGCACATCGCCGGCACGGCCAAGGCCCACAGCGACCCGCTGGGCCCCGAAGAGGTGAAGGCCGCCAAGCGCGCCTATGGGTGGCCGGCAGACGCCCGGTTCCTGGTCCCCGACGGCGTGCGCCAGCGGTTCGACCAGACGCTCGGCGCGCGCGGCGCGAAGCTCAGCGCCGACTGGGCGAGGGCCCGCGAGACCCACCGCAAGGCGTTCCCGGAACTCGCCGCCGAGCTCGATGAGCTCCTGGCCGGGAAGCTGCCCGAGGGCTGGGACCAGGACCTGCCGGTCTTCCCGGCCGACGCAAAAGGCATGGCCACCCGCGAGGCCTCCGGCAAGGCGCTGAACGCGCTCGCCCCCCGCCTGCCCTGGCTGATCGGCGGCTCGGCGGACCTGTCGCCCTCAACGAAGACACACCTCGACTTCGACGGGGCTGGGACCTTCTCGGCCGACGACCACGCCGGTCGCAACCTGCACTTGGGCGTGCGCGAGCATGTCATGGGCGCCATCGCCAACGGCATGGCGGTGAGCGGTCTGCGCCCCTACACCGGGACCTTCCTGATCTTCAGCGACTACATGCGTCCGCCGACCCGGCTGGCGGCCCTGATGAAGGCGCCGGCGGTCTTCGTCTTCAGCCACGACTCCATCGCGCTCGGCCAGGACGGGCCCACCCACCAGCCGATCGAGCAGTTGGCGGCGCTCCGGGCCATTCCGGGCCTCGTCACCCTTCGCCCCGCCGACGCCAACGAGACCGTCGAGGCGTGGCGCGTGATCCTGGGTCAGACCGAGAAGCCCGCCTGCCTGGTGCTGTCCCGCCAGGCCATGCCGACCCTGGATCGCAAGGTCTATGCGCCCGCCCGCGGCGTGGCCAAGGGCGCCTATGTCCTGGCCGACAGCCCGGGCGGGCCGCCGCAGGTGATCCTGATGGCCTCGGGCGCCGAGGTCGGCCTCTGCGTCGCCGCGGCCCAGACCCTGGAAGCCGAGGGCGTGCGCGTGCGCGTGGTCTCCATGCCGAGCTTCGACCTCTTCGAGGCGCAAGCCCCCGCCTATCGCCGCGAGGTCCTGCCGCCCGAGATCAGCGCCCGCGTCGCCGTCGAGGCCGCCTCGCCGCTGGGCTGGGACCGCTATGCCGGCCCGACCGGCGAGATCCTGGCCATGACCGGCTTCGGCGCCTCGGGGCCCGGCGGCGAGCTGATGAAACACTTCGGCTTCACGCCGCAGCGCGTCGCCGCCGCCGCCCGCCGCCAGCTCAAGTCCCGTTAAGGAGGCCCGCCATGACCGACAATCCGCTGAAAGCCCTGACCGCCGCCGGCCAGGCCATCTGGCTCGACTATCTGCACCAGGACATTCTCAGGTCCGGCGAGCTGCAGCGGCTGATCGCCGAGGACGGAGTCACCGGCCTCACCTCCAACCCCTCGATCTTCGAGAAGGCGATCGGCGACGGCGAGGCCTATGACGGCCGGATCGCCCAGCTGGCGGCCGGCGGCGCGCGCGACGCCAACGCGATCTACGAGGCGCTGGCCATCGGCGATATCCGCGGCGCCTGCGACCAGTTCCGGCCCACCTGGGATCGCCTCGGCGGCCGCGACGGCTACGCCAGCCTGGAGGTCTCGCCCAAGCTGGCGGACGACACCGAGGGCACGGTCCGCGAGGCCCGGCGCCTCTGGAAGGCGGTGGAGCGTCCGAACCTGATGATCAAGGTCCCCGGGACCAAGGCGGGGACGCCGGCCATCCGCCAGCTGATCGGCGAGGGGATCAACGTCAACGTCACCCTGCTCTTCGGCCTGCAGGCCTATCTGGACGTGGCCGAGGCCCATATCGCCGGGCTGGAGGACCTGAAGGCCGCCGGCGGCGACGTCGCCAGGGTGCATGGCGTGGCGAGCTTCTTCGTCAGCCGCATCGACACGGCCATCGACCGGAAGATCGACGAGAAGCTGAAGACGGCCGATCCCGCCGATGCGCCACGTCTGAAGGCCCTGCGCGGCCAGGTCGCGATCGCCAACGCCAAGGTCGCCTACCAGCGCTACCTGGGCCTGGTCCTGTCGCCGCGCTGGAAGGCCCTGGCCGTGGCGGGCGCGTCGCCTCAGCGGGTGCTCTGGGCCTCGACGGGGACCAAGGACCCCGCCTACTCCGACGTGCTCTACATCGAGACCCTGATCGGTCCGGACACCATCTCGACCATGCCGCCCAAGACGCTCGCCGCCTTCCGCGACCACGGCCACGCAGCGCCCACCCTCGCCACCGGCGAGGCGGCCGCCGTGGGGGTGCTGCGCGAGGCCGACGCCCTGGGCCTCGACCTCGACCAGGTCACCGACACCCTTGTCGCCGACGGCGTGGCCCTGTTCGCCAAGGCCTTCGACGACCTCCTGGCGGCCGTGGACGGCAAGCGCCGCCGGCTCGGCGATAAGACCTCGGCCCGCGCGGCGCACGCGTGAGCGCCGCCGGCAGGGAGCCCCACAAGGAGAAGGCCATGCAGCTTTGCGTCGTGGGCCTCGGCCGGATGGGCGGCAACATCGCGCGGCGCCTGATGCAGGGCGGGCACAGGTGCGTCGTCTATGACCGTGATCCCAAGGCGGTCGAGGACGTGACCCGCTATGGCGCGACCCCGCTCGGCGGCCTCCAGGATCTGGCCAAGGCGCTCAAGGCGCCGCGGACGGTCTGGATCATGCTGCCGGCCGGCGCGCCCACCGACGAGACCATCGCAGAGCTCGCCGACATTCTCGAGGCCGGCGACACCGTCATCGACGGCGGCAACAGCTTCTACAAGGACGACATCCGCCGCGCCGCCGCCCTGAAGCCGAAGGGGATCACCTACGTCGACGCCGGCGTCTCCGGCGGCGTCTGGGGGCTCACCCGCGGCTACTGCATGATGATCGGCGGCGAGGCCGCGGTCTTCGAGCGCCTCGACCCCATCTTCAAGACGCTTGCGCCCGGCCCCGGCGACATTCCGCTCACCAAGCGGAGCGACGACGCCGACCCCCGCGCCGTGGAGGGCTACATTCACGCCGGCCCCGTCGGCGCAGGCCACTTCGTCAAGATGGTCCACAACAGCATCGAGTACGGCCTGATGCAGGCCTATGCCGAGGGCTTCGACATCCTGCGCAAGCGCGACCTGGCGAGCCTCCCCGAGGCCGAGCGCTACGATCTCAACCTCACCGACATCGCCGAGGTCTGGCGCCGCGGCAGCGTCATCTCCTCCTGGCTGCTCGACCTCACCGCCCAGGCCCTGGCCGGCGACGCGCGGCTGGCGGGCTACACCGGCGCGGTCGACGACAGCGGCGAGGGCCGCTGGGCCATCGACGCGGCCATCGAGGAGGCCGTGCCCGTCAATGTCCTCACCGCGGCCCTCTTCGCCCGCTTCCGCAGCCGCGAGACCCACACCTTCGGCGAGAAACTGCTGTCGGCCATGCGCTTCGGCTTCGGCGGCCACGTGGAGGGCGCGGTCAAGGACTGAGGGCGCGCCAAGCCTACCCCCGCGCCTTCCGTCCGCCGTGGAGCTGCCCGGTGGCGCGAGACGGAGGGGGTTGCAGCCCGCCGAGGGCGCCGCGTGAACGCACCTGCGCGTTAAGCCGCCTCTGAGGGTCAGGCGGCCCTCACTTCTTCACGGCGTCCATCACCGTGTCCTTCACATCGCCGACGGCGGACTTCACGCCGCCCACGACTTCGTCGTGCTTGCCCTGGCTCTTGAGCTTTTCGCTGCCGGTGAGGTCGCCGGCGGCGGACTCGACATGGCCGATCGTCTTCTGGCTCGCGCCACTCTCGTGGGTCCGGTCGCAGGCGGTGAGCCCCGTGGCGCCCAGGGCGAGGGCGGCGACAAGCGCAAGGCGAAGGGTGGGCATGTGAGAGTATCCGTTGGTCCGCCGCGAACGTGGGCAGGAACGTAACGGCCAAGCTTGCCGGAGGTTCAACACTGAACGCAGCCGCCCGGTCCGCCGCCGGTTGTCCGGCGTTGGGGCTAGGTCGCCTTCGGCGCCGGGTTCTTCTCCGTCGTTCTTCCGTCGAAATGCTCCTTGATCGCCTCGGCTTTGGCCTTGGTGGCGCGGACGACATGGTCTTTGTGCTCAGGCGGCCCATAGAGGGTGTAGAGCTTCATCGACTTGGCGCCGGTGTTCTTGACGTTGTGGCGTGCGCCTGCCGGAACGAGGATCGCGTCGCCGGACTTGACCTTCGTGCGCTTGCCGTCGATCAAGGCTTCCCCCCGACCCTTTTCGACCCGGAAGAACTGGTCACGGTCGGCGTGCACTTCCTCGCCGATGTCTTCGCCGGGCTTAAGCGCCATCAGCACGAGTTGGAGGTGCTGGCCAGTGTAGAGCACCCGACGAAAGTCCTTGTTCGATTCAGTCAGGTCTTCGATGTCGTCGACAAAACCTTTCATCGGGTTGCTCCTCATGCAGCTGCTTGCCAACTAGCGTTGACCCGGCGTCTGTCGGCGGCCATGCGCGAGATCAAAGAGCCTTTCCGACGTTGAGCGCGACCGTTTACCGACGGTCCCGGTCAACGTCCGCTCTTAGGTTCCTGGCTTAGGACCGCTTTCGACCGATTGCGGACATTCGGAGAGTCCGCATGCCGCCCCCCCCAGTGATCCGTCAGGGACGCGCCATTAGGAGTGCGCGTATTTGTTGCACCAGCCGGAGGCCTGGATCGGGCCCTCGACGGTTTTGCAGTTGGTCTGCGGGATGAAGTCCTTGCAGGAGTTGCAGCCATGCCCGCCCTTTGGATGGGTCTGGTAGTCGACGGATTTCTGCGAGCTCTTCGCCGCCGCCGCAGCAGCAGCGGCCGAGGAGCCCCCGCCAAGGACGAGCGCGGCCAATGACAAGGTCGCGGCTCCGGTCAGGACGCGCCGCCGCGACGCCATCAGGTCAAGGGTAACGTATGCCATTTCAGAAACTCCATCTTTGTCCTCGGTCTAACTCCACCCGGCACAGGTTCGATCGATACACTCGACGACCGGCTTCTAACGGTTCGGCGGCGGGACGACATTGACCCGCGTCAAGCCACGTGGCCCGGCCACCCCGTCGCCATATCGCCTCCAGTTGTTCCGGCTGGTCAGGGGCATAGATGGGTATCGGATCTCAGGTCCAAGCGTCACCTTAGCGATGCCGCCAAGGTGACGCTTTGGTCCGCGTCGGGTCGTTTCCGGTCACGGGCTAGGCGCCAGAATGCAGACCTCCGAACGACCGAAAGGCGTCAGGATCGGTCGACCAATGGCCGAAAACCGGAGGTCCGCTTTCCCCCGAAGGAGGCGTTCAGAGGGTCTGCCTTCAGGTGGCGGCAGGGAACGTCCGCTTACAGCGACCGCGCCTTGGACCGCTTTCGACCCCAAGCGGACATTAGGAGAGTCCGCTTACCGTCGCCTTCAGTGATCCGCTGGGGGGCGGCATGGACATCCACAAGCCAAAGCCGTGGGACGGGTTCCGAAAGTTCCTGAAGGAGGACCGGGGCTCGCGCCACCATGGCGAGAACGCGCGGGCCTACTTCGGATAGCTGACGGCCATGCCGGCGCGGACGTCCTGCTGCACGCCATATTGCGGGAAGGGATAGCGGAAGCCGTTCTTCGAGAGCGCCCGCATGCCTTCGAGGGCCTGCAGCAGGTACTGGGGCGGGGTGGCCATCAGCATCTCGTCGTCCAGCACGCCGCCATAGCGGCGCTCGGCGAAGCAGGGGATCGACAGGCTGGGCGTCCGCGTGGTGAGCGCGCGCCCCCAGCTATCGGCGCACGCGCTCTCGCCGACGACGCTCCAGTCGAAGCGCTTGTAGCCAGACCACTGCAGGCCATTGATGAAATAGATCATCGCGCCGGGCGTGGCGTAGAAGAGCGCGATGTCCGGCTCGCCGAGCTTGCCCGATGCGAGCGGGCCGACGGCCAGGGCGTCGTACTGGCCGTCGGGGACGCAGTGCATGGCGGCCTGGTGGGCCGTAGCGTCCGCCTCTGTGGAGAACCAGACGCCGGTCATGTGCCGGCCCGACTTCCACTCGTCGGTCTTGGCAGCTCCCAGGCCCACCACCGCGCGGCACTGCGCGCCGACCAGATCCTCGGCGGTTATGCCGACAGTCCAGCCCAGGCGCGAAGCCTGGCCCACCACCTGGTCGAGCGTGTGGACCGCCTGGGGCCGACGGATCCGCGGGATCGCCTCCATGTCCGCGCGGTCGGCGAACAGCTTCATGGCGAAGGGGATGGAGCGCAGTTTCAGGAGGAGTTCGAGTTCGGCCGTGACGGCCGACCAGTCGGTGTTCATGGATGCCTCCCGCAGTGCTGCCGGCCCAGGCTGGGACCTAGGCGGGTCGGATGCAAGGCCTCCCCCCGGTCCGATCCCACGCCACTGGATCACGCCCGACCGAGACTCCCTAGACTGGTCAGAGACGAACAAGAGCGGCAAGCGACATGTCCGGCGCCCACTCTCAACGAACGTTTGCAAGGTCCGCTTTGCTGCCAACCGCCAAGGACCGCTATCGACCCATTGCGGACATTCGGAGAGTCCGCTTACCGTCACCGCCAGTGACACCGCTGGGGGGCGGCATGGACATCCACACACCCAAGCCCTGGCATGGCGCCCGCGAGTTCCTGAAGGAGTACGTGATCATCGTCGTCGGCGTGCTGACCGCGCTGGGGGCGGAACAGCTGGTCTCCGCTCTCGACTGGCAGGCCAAGTTGAGAGAGGCGCGACAAGGGCTCTCCGAAGAGCTTGCCGAGGATCTCGGAAAGGCCGAGGTCCGCATCCGGGTGGCCCCGTGCATCGATCAGCGGTTGGACGCCCTGGCCGTGATCGTCGACCAGGCGGTGCGGACTGGAAAGCTTCCCGCCCTGCCCACGCCCGCGGGGCCACCCTACAACAGCTGGGCCACCGGCGTCTGGCAGAGCGCGCTCAGCGCCCAGACGGTCAGCCACATGCCCGCGGACGAGCTTCGCACCTACACCCGTGTCTATCAGGTCATCGCGCGCATCGAGGCCTCCGGGCCCCAGGAGGAAACCGTCTGGACCACGCTGTTCGGCCTTGCCGGACCGGGGCGGGCGTTCGACGCCGCGGACGCGCAGACCTATCGGGGGGCGATCGGCCAAGCGCGCACCCTCAACGGGCTCTCCGCCGGCTTTGGCGTCAGGGCGCACCAGCTCGTGGATGCGCACCACCTGCCGTATGACTCCAAGAGCTACCATCAGCGCGTGGACCAATACCCATTGGGCCAGACGGCCTGCGAGACGTTCAAGGGAAGTCCGCCTGCGACCTACGGCGCCTCCCCTGCCGCCGACTTTCCGGAGGTCGCGAGGAGCAAACCCATCCGGTGAGCCGCGGCATTGGGCCGCCGGGACGATCCGGGGCTTCGTACATCGCGCGGCGCTTGTGCATGGAAGCGCCGTTTACGGATGGCCCGTTGACCGATTAGGCCTAGGCTCGCGTGCGCCGTGCAACTGGGGGGAACATGGCTGAATTTACCGAACAGGCGGAGGGCGAGTTCGCCGGTGTCCCCGGTTCCACCTCGGCCGGTCTCGATGCGGCGATGGAACTGGCGGTCGCGCGCCGGCGCGGCAAGGCGAAACCCAAGTCCGACGATCCCGAACTCGATAGCTTCCTGCGGGGGCAGGCGCGGCTCGCGGAGTTGCAGGCCGAGCACCTGCACGAGCAGCGCGGCCTGATCCTCTCGCGCCTGCGCTGGGGCCGGTTCGGCGACCGCATGCGGGCGCTGCTGCAGGTGATGACCGCCCTGGCCGGCGCGGCCGTGGTGGCCTTGGTCGGGGCGATGGCCTGGGAGGCGCACGAGGCCCACGGCCTGGCGATCGAGGCCTTCTCGGTGCCCCCGGACCTGGCGCGGACCGGACTGACGGGCCAGGTCGCCGCCAGCCGCTTCCTCGACAAGCTGCAGGTGCTGCAGACGGCCACGGCCCAGTCGGACCGCCCGAGCCAGTCCTACAGCAGCGACTGGGGCGGGGACTTCAAGGTCGAGATCCCGCAGACCGGCCTGACCTTCTCCGAGTTCGAGAAACTGCTGCGCGAGCGGCTGGGCCACGTCAGCCACGTCACCGGCGAGGTCGTGACCACGCCGACCGGCATCGCGCTCACTGCCCGGATGGGCGACGCGCCGCCGAAGACGTTCACCGGTCCAGTCTCCGCCTTCGACGACTTGGCGCGGCAGGCGGCCGAAGCGGTTTATCGCGACAGCCAGCCCTATCGCTACGCCGAGTACCTCGACAGCGCGGGCCGCTGGGACGAGGCCTTCAAGGTGATCTCGGATCTGGCCACAAACGGCCCGCGCGGCGAACGCGGCTGGGCCTACGCCAAGTGGGCGGTCATGGACATCACCGACCACGGCGATCCTGCCGCGGCGCTCCGCCACGCCGCCCTCGGCCGCACCCCCGGGAGCGGCGCGGACATCAACGATCGGATCGCCTTCGTGAACACCGCGGTCTGGATGGGCCACGAGGAGGCGGACCTGGCCTACTCCAGGAGCCTGGCGATGGACGCCCAGAAGCGCCTGCCCGACACGAGCGAGATCTTCTATACTTCGAACCGGCTGTTGGCCCACGCCTGGCTGAGCTTCCTGGAGGCGGACTACAGGGGTTCGAGCGGGTGGTGGAGGCAGACCAGCTCCGAAACCGACTTCGGGGGCGGGGCGCTGGGTCCCCTGATGGCCGCCACGACCGACGCGCTGGGGCATGACCTGCCGTCGGCGCGCAAGGCGATGACCCGGGCGACCGAGCACTCCGACTCCGAGCTGGCCTGGGACATCGCGGTGGGCGCGTTCCCGGCCCTACCCAGCTACTGGATGTTCGCCGAGGTGGGCCAGTGGGACAAGGCGCTGGCCGACGCGCGGGCGTTCGACGCCGTGCTGGAAGCGGAGAAGGCCAAGCGGCCGGTTTACGGCCTGATGCAGCAGGTGCTGAGCTGGCCGCTGGAGGCGCTGGCGCTGGCGCGCGCCGGCGATGTCACTGGCGCCCAGGCGTTGATCGCTAGGACGCCGCTGGACTGCTACCCCTGCCTGCGCATCCGCGGCCAGGTCGCCGCCCAGGCGCGCGACTGGCCGGCCGCCGAGCGGTGGTTCGCCGAGGCGCAACGCCAGGCGCCCTCGCCGCCGCTGGCTTACGCCGAGTTGGGCCGCATGCGGCTGGACAAGGGCGACCCGGACGGCGCGATCGCCGTGCTCAGGATCGCTGAGACCAAGGCGCCCCGCTTCGCCGATCCGCCGCAGATCTGGGGCGAGGCGTTGATGGCCAAGGGCGATTTCGGCGCCGCGTCGCAGAAGTTCGCCGAGGCCGCCAAGCTGGCGCCGAACTGGGGCCGAAACCACTTGAAGGCAGGCGAGGCTCTAACCCGTCTCGACCGTGCCGAGGCGGCGCGAAAGGAACTCCGAACGGCCTCCGGCCTGGACCTGACGCCGGCGGAACGGGCGGAGCTTGCTGCGGCGCAGCGCCTCTGAGGGTCAGCAAAGATCGATCGTCCGCCTGTCGGCCCGCGGCCACCGTCCTCGTTCGACCCATAGCGGACACTCGGCGAGTCCGCTTACAGTCATCCCTCAGTGAACCGCTGGGGGGCGGCATGGACATCCACAAACCTAAGCCGTGGCACGGCTGGCGCGAGTTCCTGAAGGAGATCGGCACGATTGTCATTGGGGTGCTGATCGCCCTGGCGGGCGAACAGATCGTCGAGACTCTGAATTGGCGCCACAAGACGGCGGAGGCCGAAGCGGCGCTGCGCCGTGAACTAAGGGTGGGTCTCAGCTACGCCGCCGAGCAGCAGGCGCTGGGAGCTTGCGCCAACCGCTACATCGATATCCTACAACGGGCGGTGGCGACGAACCGGCCCGACGTTATCGCCACCCTCTACAGCCTGGGACCGCCGACACACCCGCATCCCTGGCGGATCGACACCTGGACGGCGGCGCTCAACGCTCAGGCCTCGGACCATATGGCGCAGGAGCGCGTACAAGCCTATTCGCTCGCAGCGCGGTTCGTGAATTCCGAGGAATCCCAGCAATGGGAGTTGGGGGACCTGTATTCGCAGGCCATGGCGGGACGGTTCGGCCACCTGACGGAGCCCGCCGTCGCCAGTGATGAGTTGAAATCCGCCGACCGGCTGCGGGCGAATGAAGCGCGCCGCGCCGATATCACCGAGGCGTTCCTGAGGACTTCGCGCGATAGCCTGGGGGTCCTGCCCTCCACCGAGCGGGCCGAAGAGTTCCGCAAGGTCGTGCAGGATTGCGAGACGAAACTGAAGGCCGCGCCGCCAATCTAGCCAGCCTCCGGGTCCGCTCCCCCGTTGCGGGCGTTTGAAGAGTCCGCTTACGGGGAATTACCCGGAGACCGCTTTCGACCCTTAGCGGACGTTGCCGCTGACCCGTCCCGGATCAACGGCGAATGCCCAGTGACCTCAGCGCTTGGTTTCTGCGTGCTCCTGAACGACTTCCTTGGCTTCCTTGGCCGGACTCTCGGCGCCGTTCTCCAGGACCTTGCCGGTCATGGCGTCGACGCCGACCTCGATGGTCTTGCCGTGGCTCTTCACGTCGAAGGAATACCGCAGGCCTGACTCGCCTCCTTCCTTTTCCAGCTCCTGGTCGACGATCTTTCCGGGGCGGGCCTTCAGCGCGATCCCGCGAGCATCGGCGAGCGTGATCTTGGCTTGGCTTGCGAATTCATGGCCGTGGAAATTCGTGGCGGTCGCAGCACTGGCGGCGCCGGTGAACAACGCACCGGCGGCAAGCACCGGAAGAATGAGGCGTTTCATCGTGTGGTCCTTTTCGGGAGCTTGCGTTCTCGCCCTCGGGTACGTCGTCACTATGTTCCGTTCGCGTCCGCCGTGAGGCGAGGCTGCTGAAGGGTGAACCTGCGCGCCGGGGCTGCGTTCCTCGTCACTTCGAAGTCGTACGCCGCCCCACAGGAACGCCGTCATGACCGGCAAGACCGACGCCTTCTCGAAGGTGCCGCAAGTCATCGTGCTCACGTGGCGGCATATTGAGCGGCCGCGCCGGGATGCGGATGCGCAGCCGGCCTAAGACGTAGCGGAATGTCCGGTTTCCCCCCATAGCGGACCTTCGCCAGGTCCGCTTCCGGGCGGCAGGCTCAACCCCCTAGTGCTGGCTCTCCGGCATCCGCACGATCAGGCCGTCGAGCGCCTCCGTCACCTTGATCTGGCACGACAGGCGGCTGTTGGGCTCCACGTTCTCGGCGAAGTCGAGCATGGATTCTTCCATGGCCGAGGAGCTTCCGGTCTTGTCGCGCCAGTCTTCGTCCACATAGACGTGGCAGGTGGCGCAGGCGCAGGCGCCGCCGCAGTCGGCGTCGATGCCGGGGATGTTGTTCTTCACGGCGCCTTCCATGACGCTGAGGCCCGGCTTCACGTCGATCACGTGTTCGGTGCCGTCATGTTCGATGTAGGTAATCTTGGCCATAAACCCCTCGACGCCGTTCTACGCGGCGACCTCTTTCATGGAAATGGATGGGTCCGCAAGTCTGGCCTTGGAGACCGGCCTGCGGCTGAGAATGAGTTGCTTGCCCATCATGAACTCGGGCGGTGAATTGATCGCTTCCACCGACTGGACGAGATCGCCTTTCAGATGGAAGACGGCGAACTTGGCTGACGCCGGGTCACCCCGGACCAGGATCTCGTCCACGTCGAAGGCGTAGCCGGCGATCTGCAGCTTCAGATCATACTGGTCGGACCACTGCCAGGGGACCTCGCCGGCCGGCGCGGGCTTGCCGACGATGGCGGAGGCGGCCTGCTTGGCTTGTTCCAGGGCGTTGGGCACGCTCTCCATGCGGAACATGCGGTCGTAGATCGGCATGGGCCGATGGGCCACGTCGCCGATGGCGAAGATCGAAGGGTCGGAGCTACGGGCTTCCAGATCAACCACGACGCCGCGAGCGACGTCGAGGCCGCAATCGCGGGCGAGCTCGTCATTGGGGTGCGCGCCCACGCCCACCACCACGGCGTCGCAGGCGATCGTGCGGCCATCGGCCAGCGTCACCCCGGTGACGTGGCCGTCCTTGCCCACGAAGGCCGTGGCCGTGGCGCCGAGTTCGAACGTGACACCGTGGGCCTCGTGCTGGGCCTTGAAGAAGGTCGACAGTGTCTCGCAGGCGACGCGGGCCAGGAGGCGCTCTTCGCGCTCCAGCACCACCACCTGCGCGCCCAGCGCGCGGCCGGAGGCGGCGACCTCCAGGCCGATATAGCCGCCACCGACGACGGCCAGCGTCTTGCCCGGGCCGACGGTGGCCTTGAGCAGCTCCGCGTCGGCCGCCGTGCGCAGGAACATCACGCCGGTAAGGTCCGCGCCGGGGATGGGGAGCGCGATGGCGCGCGCGCCGGTGGCGATGATCAGGGCGTCGTAGCTGACGCTCGAGCCGTCGGAGAGGCTCACCGTCTTGCCTCCCCGGTTGATCGCGGTCGCCGTGATCGAGGCGCGGAAGTCGATATCGTGCTCGGCGTAGAATTCAAGCGGCTTCAGGGCGAGCGAGTCGGCGTCGGCCTCGCCCTTCAGCCAGGCCTTGGAGAGCGGCGGGCGCTGGTAGGGCGGGATCGGCTCCTCGCCGATCAGCGTGATCGGACCTTCGAAGCCATACTGGCGCAACAGCGCCGCCGCCGTGCCCCCCGCATGGCCGGCGCCCAGGATCACAACGTGTGCGGCCGGATCGTTCATCTGGCCTCGATGGAGAAAAATGACACGGGCGTCAACTTACTCTCCTCCTCTTCCCCGACGCGAAGCGCGAGGGGAGAGGGTAGGGTGAGGGGCGGCTCCGAACCACCCCTTGCAGAGCGTCGCAGCCGTGACCCACCATACCCCCATGGCCAAGGTTCGCACCCTACGGGACACGACTCAGCGAGATCGCGCCCGGCGCCTCCGCCGCGAGGACACGGAGGCCGAGGCGCGTCTGTGGAGTTTTCTGCGTGATCGCCGCCTCGGCGGCTGGAGGTGGAAGCGCCAGGTTCCGCGCGGTCCCTACATCGTGGACTTCTATTGTGCCGACGCCGGTCTCGTCGTCGAAGTTGACGGCGGGCAGCATGCCGATCAGGTCGCCTATGATGCGCGCCGCACGGCCTATCTTGAGCGGCAGAGCCTTAGGGTGCTGCGTTTCTGGAACTCGGCCATCCTCACCAATTGCGATGGCGTGTGCCTGGTGATCCTCGACGCGTGCGGCGGTGAGCATCCAACGATGGGTCCTGGCTGAAGCGGGAGCGCCTGACCGGTCGACAGCGCCGCCCCTCACCCTACCCTCTCCCCTCGCGCTTCGCGTCGGGGAAGAGGTGGTTCACTTCCGCCGCGCGATCCAGTCATCGACGCTGTGTTCCAGGACGGTGAGCGGGACCGAGCCTTCGCCGACCACCAGATCGTCGTAGGTCTTGATGTCGAACTTTGGGCCGAGCGCGGCTTGCGCCTTGGCGCGCAGCTCCATGATCTTCAGCATGCCGATCTTGTAGCCCGTCGCCTGGCCCGGAAGGGTGATGTAACGGCGGACTTCCGAGCGGGCTTGGTTGGGCGGGCGGCGGCCGGTCTTGATCATGTAGTCGACGGCCTGGTCTTCCGTCCAACCTTGCGAGTGGATGCCAGTGTCCGTGACCAGGCGCGCCGCGCGGAAGAGCTCGGCGTCCAGCCGGAAGAAATCGGAGGCGACGTCGGGGTAGGCGCCCATCTCCTTGCACAGAGCCTCGGTATAGAGCGCCCAGCCTTCGCCGTAGGCCACATAGCGGTAGGCCGAGCGGAACTTGGGAATGCCCTTCTGGCGCACCTGGATGTCGCCCTGCATCACGTGCCCCGGGATTCCCTCGTGGCACATCAGGTCGGTGATGTTCGCCGGGTCGTCGGTGACGCCCAGCATGTGGATATAGACCCGGCCCGGCCGTGCGCCGTCGGGGCTGGGCCCCGCGGCGTGGGCGGCGCCGCCGGCCACCTCGCTGAACGAGGGCTCGCGGACCACCTCGGCCTTGTAGACCGGTAGCACACCGAAGAAGGCCGGCAGGAGGCTGCGGTTCCTGGCGACCGCGGCGTTGTAGGCGCGCAGATAATCGGCCCGGATCGCGTCGGTCCATGGCGTCGGCGGAAAGAGCCGGGCGCGCTCGGCGTAATAGGCCTCGCGGTCCCTGAAGCCGGCGGAGCGGGCGAGCCTGTCCTGCTCGGCCTCGATGCGGGTCACTTCCGAAAGGCCGAGCCTGTTCACCTGGTCCGGGGTCAGGTCGGTGGTGGTGTTGAGCTTCAGCGCCGCGGCGTACCAGGCCGCGCCATTGGGCAGGGTGAGCGCGCCCACCTTGCCCGAGGGCGCCTTGGGCAGGTCCGCCTCGCCCCAGGCGATCACCCGCTGATAGGCCGGCTTTAGGGTGAGGAGCGCCGCCTTGGCGTCATCCGTGAGAGCCTTCGCCCGGTCAGGCGTGAGCGCGTCGGTCGCCTGCAGCTTGCCGATCTTGACCTTGATGTCGGCCCAGAGCGGCGAGTCCTTGTCCGAAGCGTCGAACGGCGCGCCGGTGATCATCTGGCGGCTGCCTGAGATCACGCGTTCGACCTCGAAGCGCGGCGCGCGGATGCCGAGCGCGTCCGACTCCTTGCTCTGGGCGATCGCCACGTCCAGCACCGCCGGGATGGCGCGAACGCGGGAGACGTAAGCGGCCATGTCGTCGCCGTCGCGCACGACGTGGGTGTTGATCAGGAAGTTCGGCAGCTCGGCGTGGACCGAATAGAGGAAGGAATAGAAGGGCGGCTGGTAGCGGCGGAACCTGTAGCTGGTCTCCGCGCGCTCGAGCTCAAGCGCCCACATGTCGTAGCTCGCCTGGGCGGCCGGCGGCAGTTTGGCGCGGTCGAACCCCGCCTTCATGCGCGCCACGCTGCCGCGGCGCCATTCCAGCAGCTTCAGCTGGGCGGCGTCGCTGATGTCGTCGAGCTTGCCCATGTCCTGCTTCAGGCCCAGCCGCGTGGCGAGCTGGGGCTTCTGCGCCCCCTCCTGAGCGAACTCCTTGTCCAGGAAGATACGCAGCTGTTCCGCGTCGGCGAAGCTGTGGGCCGCCGTCGACGCGGCCCGTTCCGCCTCGGCCGCGCTGCTAAACTGGGCGGCGGCCGGGGCCGGAGCCATCGCGAGGAACGCGGCGGGCGCCATGGCCAGCGCCAGGGCCACCAGCCCGCTTCCCATCATCCCGCCGCGCATCGTGAAATTCCCCGAACAATCCGAACAAAGACAGCGCCTCTCCTCCGACGCGAAGCGCGAGGGGAGAGGGTAGGGTGACGGGCGGCTGGGACCCGTCAGTCTCTCCCGCGGGTCGCCCGAGGGCCCTCGATCCACCAACGGCGGATCACGTCTGCACGAGCCGCCCCTCACCCTACCCTCTCCCCAAGCGGGCTTGGGGAGAGGAGAATCAGACGATCCGGTCCGCCAGCATCTTCTTCACCTCGGCGATGGCCTTGGCGGGGTTGAGGCCCTTGGGGCAGACCTGGGCGCAGTTCATGATGGTGTGGCAGCGGTAGAGCTTGAAGGGGTCTTCCAGCGCGTCGAGCCGGTCGCCGGTGGCCTCGTCTCTGGAGTCGATCAGCCAGCGGTAGGACTGCAGCAGGGTGGCGGGGCCCAGGTACTTGTCCTGGTTCCACCAGTAGCTGGGGCACGACGTCGTGCAGCAGGCGCACAGGATGCACTCGTAGAGGCCGTCGAGCTTTTCGCGGTCCTCCGGGCTCTGTAGCCATTCCTTCTGCGGCTCGGGCGTCTCGGTGTGCAGCCAGGGCTCGATGAAGGCGTACTGGGCGTAGAACTGGGTCAGGTCCGGCACCAGGTCCTTCATCACCGGCATGTGCGGCAGCGGGCTAATCTGCACGTCCTTGCCGGGGACCTCTTCCCAGCCGTGGGTGCAGGCCAAGGTGTTGCGCCCGCCGATGTTCATGGCGCAGGAGCCGCACACCCCTTCGCGGCAGGAACGGCGGAAGGCCAGCGTCGGGTCGATCTCGTTCTTGATGTAGATCAGCGCGTCCAGGACCATCGGGCCGCAGGCGTCGACGTCCACGTCATAGGTGTCCCAGCGCGGGTTCGCAGGCTCTTCCGGGTCGTAGCGGTAGACACGGAAGGTCTTCACCCGCTTGGCGCCTTCCGGAGCCGGGTGGTGGCGCCCCTTGGTGACGCGGGAGTTCTTCGGCAGGACGAGTTCGACCATGGATCGGATCCCTTAGCCCTTGTGTGTCGAGGGGCGCTTGCGCCCGAGAATGATAACCCCGTGGTGGCCGTCGTGATGGGTGGAGACCAGGCTCATCTCCTCGACGCCACCCTCGTTCAGCAGACGCAGGAGGCGAGAGAGGTCGTAGTCGTACATCAGGATATTGCCGACCGGCAGGCTGGCGATCCAGCGCCGGCGGCGGAGCGAGCCGAAGGCGCTGCGCCAGCCCGTCTTCTTCGGCCACTGGCGGGCCTCGTCGCGCCAGACGGCGAACTGCAGACTGACCGCCCCGTCCGCGTTCAGCCGCCCGAGCAGGTCGGCCAGGATCGCCTCGCCGCGATCGGGCGGGATGTGCTGGAAGACGATGAAGCTGTTGATCCAGTCGAAGGTCATGGCCTCGGGCAGGGCCTGCAGATAGGTCGCCTTGCCGCCGCGGCGGCGCGCCACCTCGAGCATGCCGGCCGAGATGTCGAGACCCACCACCTCATCCACGTGCTCGGCCATGGCTTCGGTCAGCCGGCCGACCCCGCAGCCGAAATCGAGCCCCCGCCCGGACGGCTTCGAACCGGTGGCCATGTCCAGCCGCCCGACGATCTCGTCGATGTAGGGCCGGCCGCAGGCGTAGAAGGCTTCAATGGTCTCAGCGGTAAGGTTCTCGCGCAGGAAGGCCTCATTGCTGAGGACGCCCCAGTAGGGCTGGCTGCGGCCCAGTTCGCGCCAGTCGGCGTCGGTGTCGCGTAAGGCGCGCGCCCGGCCCCTAGCGCCAAGCATGCATCACCACGCGGGTTCGCTTCCAGTTGGGCTTCAGCAAGGGGTGGCAGACGACCTCGAAGCGCCGAAAGCCGATGTCCCGCAACATCGCCTGCAAGCCGCGCTGATTGGGGGCCCAAAAGTTGGTCGCGTCGTTGTTCAGCTCGGCGCCTTCGTAATAGCGCATCACCGGCCATGGCAGGATGTCGAGGGCGGTCTCCGTCTCGATCACCATCATCTCGCCGGTCACCGAGGCGACCCGTTCCAGGCAGCTCAGCGGGTCCTTGACGTGGTAGAGCACACCCAGGAACAGCACGACATCGAAGGTCCCCACCGCCTCGCGCGAGATCTGCGGAACGTCGATGTCGAGGGCCCCGACCCCCGAGCCCAGCTTGGCGTGAGCGTAGTCGAAGCCTGCCTTGGTGCCCCAGCCCTCGCCCGACCAGCAGAAGTGGTCGGTGGCCAGCACCCGGCTGGCCCCGCGGCGCTCCGCTTCGAAGGAGAAGAAGCCGTCCCAGGCGCCGATATCGAGCACGCTCTTGCCGGCCACGCTGTGACGAAAGATCACCTCGGCCTCCTTGCGGAGCGTCTCGGCCGGCTTGTCGCCCTGGGTCGTCTCCCCGTCCGGAAAGGCGTGGGAGTGGAACCAGTGGATCGCCGAGGCCGACTCGTCAGGGGATGGAGAGCCGTCCATCGCCAACTCAGTAAACCCGGGGCTTCGGGGGAATCGGTTCGATATCGCGGGTCATCGTAAAGTCGTGGACCGGGCGGTAGTCGATCTTCACCTTGCCGGTGGCGTCGTCGAACCAGGCCAGCGTATGCTTCATCCAGGTCTTGTCGTTGCGCGCGGCGAAGTCCTCGCGGGCGTGGGCCCCGCGGCTCTCGGTGCGGTTGGCGGCGCCGGCCACGGTGACGACCGCCTGGCCGATCAGATTGTCGAGTTCCAGGGTCTCCATTAGGTCGGTGTTCCAGATCAGGCCCCGGTCGGAGACGGCGAGGTCCTTGCGTTTCTTCTGCACCGCATCCAGCCGTTTGACGCCCGACTTCAGGCTCTCCCCGGTGCGGAACACCGCGGCATCCTCCTGCGTGGCGTGCTGCATCTCCAGCCGCAGCGCCGCCGTCGAGGTCTTGCCGCCGGCCGTGCGGAAGCGCTCGAACCGCGCCAGGTGCCCGTCGGTCATGGCCGGCTTCAGCTCCACCTGGGTCGCGCCGGCCTTGATCGTGTCGGCGCAGCGCAGGGCCGCCGAGCGGCCGAACACCACCAGGTCGATCAGCGAGTTGGAGCCCAGGCGGTTGGCGCCGTGCACCGAGACGCAGGCCGCCTCGCCCACCGCCATCAGACCCGGCACCACCTTGTCGGGGTCCCTTCCGGCCTTGGTGACGACCTCCGAGTAGAAGTTCGTGGGTATTCCACCCATGTTGTAGTGAGCGGTGGGGATTACAGGAATAGGCTCTTTAGTGACGTCAACGCCCGCGAATATTCTGGAACTCTCCGAAATACCCGGCAGGCGCTCCTGCAATACTTTCGGGTCCAGATGGTCCAGGTGCAGGTTGATGTGGTCCTTCTTCGGACCGACGCCGCGGCCCTCACGGATCTCGATGGTCATGGCGCGCGAGACCATGTCGCGGGGCGCGAGGTCCTTCACGGACGGCGCATAGCGCTCCATGAACCGCTCGCCCTCGGAATTGGTGAGGTAGCCACCTTCGCCGCGCGCGCCCTCGGTGATCAGGCAGCCCGCGCCATAGATGCCGGTGGGGTGGAATTGCACGAATTCCATGTCCTGCAGCGGCAGCCCGGCGCGCAGAACCATGCCGTTCCCGTCGCCGGTGCAGGTGTGGGCGGACGTGCAGGAGAAATAGGCCCGGCCATAGCCGCCGGTCGCCAGGATGACCTGCTGGGCCTGGAAGCGGTGCAGGGTTCCGTCGTCCAGCTTCCACGCCGTGACGCCGCGGCAGACGCCCTCGTCCATGATCAGGTCGAGGGCGAAGAACTCGATGAAAAACTCGGTCTTCTTGGCGAGCGCCTGGCCGTACATGGTGTGCAGCATGGCGTGGCCGGTGCGGTCAGCCGCCGCGCAGGTGCGCTGGATCGGCGCCTCGCCGAAGTTCCGCGTCATGCCGCCGAACGCCCGCTGGTAGATCTTGCCCTCGGGCGTACGGCTGAACGGCACGCCCCAGTGCTCCAGCTCGTAGACCGCGGCCGGGGCGTTCCTGACCAAGTATTCGATGGCGTCCTGGTCGCCNNCGTACATGTGCCAGCGCCAGTCATCCTCGCCCATGTTGCCCAAGGAGGCCGAGATCCCGCCTTGAGCGGCAACGGTGTGCGACCGCGTCGGGAAGACCTTGGAGATGCAGGCGGTCTTCAGCCCCGCCGCCGCGCAGCCGAGCGCCGCGCGCAGGCCGGAGCCGCCGGCGCCCACCACAACGACGTCGTACTTGTGCTCGATGAATTCGTAGGTCGCCATGGTTCAGAGGGCCCCGCCGCCCAGGGCGACTTTCAGGATCGAAAAGATCGCCAGCGCGCCCGCAAGCCCGCAGATGAAGAGGTTGATCAGCAGCAGCACCGACTTGGTGAGCGTCTTGTGGATGTAATCTTCGACCACAACCCGGACGCCGGAGTGCATGTGCCAGAAGCTGATGGCGAAAGTGAGCACCGTGAGCGTGGCGTTCAGCGGGTCCTGGATCCAGTGGACCGCGAACCCGTAGTCGCCGCCGGAGAGCCGCAGAATCCCGTAGACCATCCAGATCACCAGCGGGACGAGCGCGATGGCGCTCACCCGCTCGGAAAGCCAATGGCCTGCGCCGTGCTTGGCCGAGCCCAGGCCCCGGGCGCGGCCGAGCGGAGTACGATAACTGGTCATCCGAGCGCTCCTGTCATGCTGGCAAGGCCCCAGATCGCCAGGGTGGCGGCCGCGGCGAAGGCGAAGACCATGACCGAGGTGGCGTTGGCCGACTTCAGGTCCAGGCCATGGCCCGAGTCCCAGATGATGTGCCGGACACCGCTGGCCAGATGGTAGAATACGCAGGCTGTCAGGCCCAGCATCACCACCTTGCCCGGCCAGGACCCCAGCAACTGCTTGAAGTCGGCGTAGCGCTCCGGGCCCTGCGCGAGCGCGATGGCCCAGGCCGCGGCGATCAGCCCGCCGACGTAGAGGGCGCAGCCGGTGGCGCGGTGCAGGATCGAGGTCCACATGGTGATATGCCACCGCCAGAGCAGCGGCGAGCCCAATCCGCCGGTCACCAGGTGCGGCGAGGTCGGCGGTTCGCGGCGGGTCTTGCTGGCGTCTGTCATGGCTTTCGCGCCGCCCCTGTCCCTGTTCCCAAGTGCTCCGGTTTTAAGCGCCGTTGAGGGGGTGTCAACGCGGGCCGACCCGATCCCTTCGGTGCGCCGCCACGGCGGAGCGTCCCGCCCGCCCGGCAGCCCGGCCATCACCGGAGCCTCCTTCGTACTCCGAGAAGTTTCGGAGCGAACTGATGCTGACACAATGCGCGGTTCCTGTAGTCTTCCTTCGCGAAAGGCGAAGGATGCGCTTCGATCTGACGGACCTGAGGCTGTTCTGCGACGTGGTCGACGCGGGCTCGATCACCGCCGGCGCCGCGAAGAGCGCGCTGGCGCTCGCCGCCGCCTCGACCCGCATCCGCGGCATGGAGGACGCCCTGGGCGCGCCACTCCTGATCCGCTCGCGCCAGGGGATCACGCCCACGGAGGCCGGGCGGACGCTGCTCCACCACGCGCGGACCCTGCTGGCCCAGAGCGCGCGGCTGAAGGAGGACTTGAGCGCTTTCGCGGGCGGCTTCACCGGCGAGGTGCGGCTGCTGGCCAACACCAACGCGCTCACCGAATTCCTGCCCGAGGCGCTGTCGGCCTTCCTTGCCGACCACCCGCAGGTCAGCGTCGACCTGGGGGAGAAGCTGTCGGACGAGATCGTCGGCCTGGTCGCCGAGGGCGTCGCCGATGTTGGCATCGTGGCGGGAACCGTCGACGTCGGCGCGCTCACCACCTACCCGTTCCGCTCCGACCGCTTCGTGGTGGTGACCGCACTCGGCCATCCCCTTGCGCGGCAGGAAAGCGTCCACTTCGCCCAGGTGCTGGACTACGACCTCGTCGGCCTCGACCGGGCGGCCTCGCTGCAGAGGTTCCTTGCCGGCAAGGCCGCGCGTGAGGGCCGGCCGCTGCGGCTGCGGGTGCAGCTGCGCAGCTTCGACGCGGTCTGCCGGCTGGTGGAGTGCGGCGTCGGCGTGGGCGTCGTGCCTCAGACCACCGCGGCGCGGGCGGCCAGGACCATGGCGCTCGCCGTCACCGAGCTTGCCGACGACTGGGCGTTGCGCGAACTGACCATCGTGGTCCGAGCGGCGGGTGAGTTGCGCCCCTACGCCAAGGCGCTGGTGGAGAGCCTGCGCAGCTAGCTAGAACGCCCTAAGAAGCTCCCGGGGGATGCCCATGAACCAGACCGAAATCGCCGTCACCCTGCTGTCCTTCATCTACGTGCTGGCGCTTACCCACGTCCTGCAGTGCTTCCGCGACCTGTGGATCGCCCGCGACCGGGTGAAGCCGTCGGCCTCGCACCTGATCTGGATGGTCGCGCTGCTGCTGTTCGCCATCCTGACCTGGTTTCCAGCGGCAGAGTCCGAAAGCGGCGTGGCGCTCACGGGCTGGAGGCTGGGCGCGCGTCTGCTGTTCGCCATGGGCGTCTATTTCGCCTGCGCCTTCGTCTCGCCGCGCGTGCCGGACCGGGGCGATCTCGACATGGGCGACTACGAGGCGCGCAACGGCGCCGGGTTCAAGTTGAGCTTCATCGCCCTGGTGATCCTGTCGCTGCCGCTGAACTACGACGGACGCAGCCATGGCGGCGCCGAACCGATCGACTGGGCGGCGTTCGCCTCCAGCCAATGGTTCCTAGCGGTCACCGCATTCGCGGCGGGCGTCAGTCTTTGGCGGCGCGAAGGCTGGGTCCGGGTGACCTGCGCGGTCGTCCTGCTGGCGATGACCGTTTGGGGCCTGCTCGGCAGTCTGGGGCTTCGCTAACCCTCCTCCTCAAGCCAGTCGGCGGAGCGCATCTCCTCCAGCCGCGACGCGGTGCGCTCGAATTCGAAGCTGCCGTCGCCGGCGGGGTAGAGCTCGGCGGGCTGGGCTTCGGCGAGCACGATCAGGCGGGTCTGGGCCTCGTAGAGCGCGTCGACCAGGATCACCAGGCGCCTGGCCTCCTCGCGGCGGGGCGGGCTGAGCTTCGGGACCTCGTCGAGGAAGACCGTGTGGAACTGGTCGGCGAGCGCCACGTAGTCATTGGGGCCGAGCGCCACCGAACAGAGGCTGGCGAAGGTCGCGCGCACCAGGCCGCCCGAGGCGTGCGGCAGCATGATCTTGCGGCCCAGCACCTCCAGCACAGCCCCGCTCTCCTCCTCCGGCCCCAGCATGTCGCGCCACAGGGCCTCGAAGTTTCGGAGATGGTCCGGATCGACGGGGAAGAACCAGGTCCCCGCGGCGCGCAGACGGTCCAGGCGATAGTCGTGGTGGCCGGCGACGCTCACCACCTGCAGCTGCTGTTTCAGGAGCGCGATGAACGGCAGGAAGAGCTGGCGGTTGAGGCCGTCCTTGTAGAGCGCGTCAGGCGCGCGGTTGGAGGTGGCGACCAGCGTCACGCCGCGCGCGAAGAGGGCCTCGAACAGCCGCCCCAGGATCATGGCGTCGGCGATGTCGGTGACCTGGAACTCGTCGAAGCAGAGCAGCCGCGTGTCATTGGCGACCACATCGGCGACCGGGACGATGGGGTCGTCCCCCTTATGCTGTCCGAAGCGGGCCTTGCGCGCGGCCGCGTCGCTGGTCCGCCAGGTCCCGATCAGCCGGTGGATCTCGCCCATGAAGACGTGGAAGTGGGTGCGGCGCTTCTTCTCGACGGTGACCGTTTCGAAGAAGAGGTCCATCAGCATCGACTTGCCGCGCCCGACCGGTCCCCAGAGATAGACCCCGTGCTCGGCCTCGGGCTTGCGGAAGAAGCCCTTCAGGCCGCCGGCGGCCGGCGCGGCGGCCAGGTCGGCCTCCAGGCGGATCAGCGCACGCAGGCCGTCATCCTGCGCCGGATCGGGCCGGATATCGCCCTTGGCGAGGCGGGCGTCATAGGCGGCTTGCAGCGCGGATGCCATGCGCCCCGCCTAGCGGGCGGCGGGTCCCGACGCAAGGAACGGGCGCGCCAGCCGCGGGTTGAGATAGGCCCCGCACAGAAGGAGACCTCCGATGGCCGACAACGCTGCCGCCGACGAAGACCGCACCTTCGATCCCAACCAACTGCCGCAGACGCCGGTCGTGCTGGACGCCGACGACGAGCTGCGCAGCCAGCCGGGGGACGAGGACGCCGTCTTCAACGCGAACCACGCCCTGCGCGGCGAAAGGGCCCGCGGCAAGAGCGGCCATGGCGCCAAGACGCGGACCGCCATCAAGGACACTATCAGCCGGCGATAGTCCCTTCGCGTCCTACCTCATCGTCGGGATGACGAAGGCGGAGTCTTCGCTCAGGCCCTCCGGCCAGCGGGCGGTGATGGTCTTGACCTTGGTGTAGAAGCGCACCCCCTCCATGCCATGCTGGTTGGTGTCGCCGAAGGCCGAGCGTTTCCAGCCGCCGAAGGAGTGGTAGGCCACCGGCACCGGGATCGGAACGTTGATGCCGACCATGCCGACGTTGACCTGGCTTGCGAACTCGCGCGCGGCGCGGCCGTTGCGGGTGAAGATGGCGACGCCGTTGCCGTACTGGTGCTTGGACGGCAGGGCGACCGCCTCCTCGAAGCTTTTGGCGCGAACGATCTGCAGCACCGGCCCGAAGATCTCCTCCTGGTAGGTGCGCATGTCCGGCTTCACCTGGTCGAACAGCGACGGTCCGATGAAGAAGCCCTGCTCATAGCCCTGCAGGTTGAAGCCGCGGCCGTCGACTACAAGCTCGGCGCCCTCGTCCTTGCCGAGCTGGATGTAGTCCGAGATCTTCTTGCGGTGCGCGGCGGTGACAACAGGTCCGTACTGGGCGTCCGTGTCATTGGAGAGGCCGACCTTCAGGGTGTCGATCTCGGCCAGCATCTTCTCGCGGAAGGCCTCCGCGGTCTTCGCACCGACGGGCACGACCACCGGGAGCGCCATGCAGCGCTCGCCGGCCGAGCCGAAGGCGGCGCCCGAGATATCCTTCACCGCCTGGTCGAGGTCGGCGTCGGGCATGACGATGCCGTGGTTCTTGGCGCCGCCCATGGCCTGGACGCGCTTGCCGGCCGCGGTGCCGCGCGAATAGACGTAGGAGGCGATATCCGACGAACCCACGAAGCTGACGGCCTTGATGTCCGGATGGTCGAGGATGGCGTCCACCGCGACCTTGTCGCCGTGGACCACGTTCAGCACGCCCTTGGGCGCGCCGGCCTCCATCATCAGCTCGCCCAGGCGGACCGGCAGGGACGGGTCCTTCTCGGAGGGCTTCAGGATGAAGGTGTTGCCCACCGCGATGGCGATGCCGAACATCCACATGGGGATCATGGCGGGGAAGTTGAACGGGGTGATGCCCGCGACCACGCCCAGCGGCTGGCGCATGGAATAGACGTCGATGCCGGGCCCGGCGCCCTCGGTGTATTCGCCCTTGAGCGCATGCGGGATGCCGCAGGCGAACTCGATGACTTCCAGGCCGCGCTGGATATCGCCCTTGGAGTCGGCGATGACCTTGCCGTGCTCCGACGAGAGCAGTTCGGCCAGCTCGTTCATGTTCGCCTCGATCAGGCGCTTGAAGTCGAACATCACCCGGGCGCGGCGCTGCGGATTGACCAGCGACCAGAGTTGCTGGGCGCGGACCGCCGAGGCTACGGCGGCGTCGACCTCGGCGGAGGTGGCGAGCGCCACCTTGGCCTGCACGTCGCCGGTGTTGGGGTTGAAGATGTCGCCGAAGCGGCCGCTGGTTCCGGCGACAGAGGCGCCGTCGATGAAGTGGGTGATGTTGCGCATGGGCTGGGATTTAGACCCTGCGAGCCCGGACGGAAACCCCGCCTCATGATCACTTAAGGGGTCGGGGTTAGTTTCGGGCTGGCAGCCCACGCCGGAGTCCCCGTTGCAAGTTTCCGCCATCCCCACCGGGCCGACCTACTATCGGCCGGTGACGGCTGTGGCGCCTGTCACGCCGGTGGTAGGGCGGCCGAGCGACAGCGACGACGCCGGCCAGAAGCTGCGCGCCACACAGCGGGTCGGGATCGGCAGCCTGTTGGATATCGAGGCCTGAGGAAACAGGCGGGTGAGAATCCAAACACCCCGCAGCGAATAAACCGCCAACCCCAGAGCGAGCACCGGCAACAGCCATTTGAGCGCTCGAACCATTCGCGAAGACTAGGCCGAAGGCTTTGGGCCCGAAAGCGCCGCCGCTTGCCCACCTGACCCGGCCCAGCGCATCCTCCGTCCCATGACGGTCGCTTCGCCCGCCCAGACCCTGAGCCGCGCCCAGGCGCGTGACCACATCATCGATGTGCTGATCGCCGAGCGGGCGCCCAAACTGGCGGCGAGCGTCGCCTGGCCCGTCCTGCGGCCGGTGCTCTACAGCTTCCTGGACTACGGCAAGGCGCGGCGCATGGCCGATGCGATTCAGCCCCTGCCTGGCCGCGCGGCGCTGGAGCATGTGTCGAAGCTGCTGGGCGTCAAGGTCACGGCGACCGGGCTGGAGCACATACCGCGCAAGGGCCGGCTGATCGTGGTCTGCAACCACCCGACCGGCATTGCCGACGGGATCGCCGTCTACGATGCCCTGAAGTCCGTCCGGCCGGACCTCTGCTTCTACGCCAATTCCGACGCCCACCGGGTCTCGCCCCGGTTCTCCGACGTGCTGATCCCGGTGGAATGGGTCGAGGCCAAGCGCACCCGCGAGCGCACCCGCGAGACCCTGCTCGCCACCCGCGAGGTGCTGGAGGCCGAGCGGTGCCTGGTGATCTTTCCGTCCGGACGCCTCTCGCGCCGCCAACCGGACGGACGGCTGTCCGATCCGCCCTGGGCGCCCTCGGCCATATCGCTGGCGCGCAGGTACGAGACACCGATCGTGCCGTTGCATGTGGCCGGCCCCTGGTCGCGGATGTTCCACCTCTTCAACCGCTTCTCCGCGGAGCTGCGGGACGTAACCCTGTTCCACGAGCTCCTGAACAAGCAGGGCCGGGCCTTCGCGCTCACCCTCGGCGCGGCCATCGCGCCCGGGGCCCTGGAGGGCGAGCCCACCGAGGCGATCGCGCAGTTGAAGGCCTTCGTGGAGACCGAGCTCGCCGCCGCCCCCGGCCAGGCCTTCGGATGAACCTGAAAGACGAGGCGGCCACCGCGCGGCTCGGCGCGGCCCTCGCGCGGGACCTGCGGGCCGGCGAGGCCGTGTGCCTGTCGGGGCCTCTGGGCGCCGGGAAATCGACCCTGGTGCGGGCCCTGATCCGGGCGCTGACCACACCCGCCGAGGACGTGCCATCGCCCACCTTCACCCTGGTGCAGTTCTACGAAGGCCCGGGGCTGAAGATCGCTCACTTCGACCTCTATCGGCTGACCAGCTCTGGGGAGGCCTATGAGATCGGCCTCGACGAGGCGCTGGATGACGGGGCCGCGGTGATCGAGTGGCCGGAACGGCTGCAAGGCCGCCTTCCCGCGGATCGACTCGATATAGAGATCGCTCTGGATGGGGCGGGCCGCACCGCGCGGCTGACGCCGCATGGCGCGTGGGAAGGACGTAAGGTTGAACCCTGAGCGGGAGGCGCAGAAGGCCCGGTTCCTGGCGGAGCACGGCCTAGCGGCGGCGCGGTGCGAGCCCCTGGCAGGCGACGCCTCGACGCGCAGCTATGTCCGCCTCTATCCGGCGGGCGGCACCCCCCTGATCCTGATGGACCAGCCGCCGGTGCTGGAGAGCCCGATCGCCCCGCCAGGCGCGACGGACGCCGAGCGGCTGGCGCTCGGCTACAACGCCGCCGCGCGCCTGGCCGCCGGGTCCGTCGCCGCTTTCGTGACCACAGCGGCCTATCTGCGCGACCACGGCCTATCGGCGCCGCAGGTCATGGCCTTCGACGTGGACGCGGGCCTGGCGGTGCTGGAAGACCTGGGGGACGGCCTCTTCGCCACTCTGATCGCGGATGGCGAGCCTGAGACGCCGCTCTACGAGGCCGCGGTCGACGTGCAGGTGCAGCTGCACGAACAGCGGCCGCCCGACATTCTGGAGGCGGAAGGCGCAGCCTGGCCGCTGCTGACCTACGACACGCTCGCGCTCAAGGTCGCCACCGACACTTTCCTAGAGTGGTGGCCGCAATTCGCGGGGCTGGAGGCCTTCAGCCCTGACGCCGTCGCCGAATGGGACGCGCTCTGGGCCCCGATCTGGGTGCGTGGCGAGGCGGGCGCGAGCGTCTTTACCCACCGCGACTATCACGCCCAGAACCTGCTCTGGCTGCCCGAACGCAAAGGTCCGGCGCGCGTGGGGCTGCTGGATTTCCAGGATGCGCTCAGGGCCCACCCGACCTGGGACCTCGCCCACCTGCTGCAGGATGCGCGCCGGGACGTATCGCCGGAACTCGAAGCGTCTATGCTGGACCGCTACCTGGCCGCGCGGCCGCACATGGACCGCGAGTCCTTCCTCGCCGACTACCGGGCGCTGGCCGCCTCCAACGCGGCGCGGATCCTGGGCCGGGTCTTCGCAAGGCAGGCGCTCTTGGGCCGGGCGCAGTACAAGGCCTTCATGCCGCGCACCTGGCGCTACCTGGAACGCAACCTGACCGATCCGGCGCTGGGCGGGCTCAAGGCCTGGTTCGACAGGAACGTGCCGGCCGGGGCGCGGGCATGACGACCGGATCCCCAAGGGGACCCAGGACGGCCATGGTGCTGGCTGCGGGCTTAGGCACCCGCATGCGGCCGCTGACCGACGCCGTCCCCAAGGCGCTGATCCCGGTCGCTGGCCGCACCCTGCTGGACCGGGTGCTGGACAAGCTCGTCGAGGCCGGGGTCACCCGCGCGGTGGTCAACGTCCACCACTTCGCCGACCAGGTGGAGGCGCATCTGGCGGCGCGGCGAGACCTAGACATTTCGATATCGGACGAACGGTCTGGATTGCTCGATTCCGGCGGGGGCATCCAGCATGCGCGCGGGCTGCTGGGCGAGGACCCGATCTTCGTCGCCAACATCGACTCGCT
>PLEH01000081.1:9251-17297 GCA_003136395.1 Phenylobacterium sp. | reverse complement strand
GGGCGCCTGACCCACTCGACCTCGCCCGATGTCGTGACGCCCTTCGCCAATGTGGGGTTCGGGATTCTCAAACCGCAGATCCTCGACGGCCAGGGCGCCGGCGCCTTTTCGATCTACCCGACCTGGCGTCGGTTGCAGGCCGAGGGCCGGCTCTACGGCGTCGTCATGGACGCTTTCTGGATGCACGTGGGCGACCCTGCCGCCCGGGACGCAGCTGAGGCGAGATTGGGGTGAGCGCGTTCTTCGAACGGGCGGGTCCGCGCTGGTACACGATCCCGGCGCATCGGCCGTTCGCGCAGGACCTGGCCAAGGGCCTGCATGAGGCCCTGGCGCCCCTGGGCCCCGAGGCGCTCTCCCAGGCGGTCGCATTCACGCCCACGCGGCGCGGGGCCCGTGCGCTCGCCGATGCTTTCGTGACCGCCGCCGAGGGCCGCGCCGTGCTGCCGCCGCAGATGCGTCCATTGGGGGACCTGGACGAGGGCGAGCCGCCCTTCGAGCCCGGCGACCTGGCGCTGGACCTGGGCGCCGCCATCGAGCCCCTGAGGCGGCGTTTCGAACTGACGCGGCTGGTCGCCGAGCACTGGGACCTGCTGGCCGGCCGCGAGCTCACCGCCGCCTCGGCTCTGGAGATGGCCGATGCGCTCGGCCACTTCCTGGACAGCCTGCAGATCGAGGAGTTGGAGCCCTTCGAGAAACTGGCCGGATTGGTGGAGGCCGACCTCGCCGACCACTGGCGGGTCTCGCGGCGGTTCCTGGAAATGGCGCTGACCGAATGGCCGAAGCGCCTCGCCGCGCTGGGCGTGATGGACGTCAGCGAGCGGCGGGTGAAGCTGCTGCGGCGCCTCGCCCAGGCCTGGACCGACCATCCGCCGCAAGGTGTGCTGGTGGCGGCCGGCTCGACAGGCACGGCGCCGGCGACCGCGGCCCTGCTGAAGGTGATCGCCGAGGCGCCGCAGGGGTGCGTGGTGCTGCCCGGGCTGGACCACGAATTGGCGGACGAGGCCTGGGCGCAGGTGGGCGAACAGCACCCGCAGGGCGCCATGAAGCGCCTGCTCGACCGTGCGGGCGTCCCGCGCGGCGCGGTCGAGGTCTGGCCGGTCTCCGGAGGTTTCCACGCCCACGGCCGGTGGCGCCGGCGGGTCATCAACGAGGCTCTGCGGCCGGCCGAGGCCACCTCCGACTGGCTGCACGCCATCGCCAAGCTTGAGGAGGAAGCCGACGCCGAGGGGCTGAACCCGATCGTGGCCGGTCTGAAGGGCCTGTCGCTGGTCAGCGCGCGCTCGGAGGAGGAGGCCGCGACAGTGGCGGCCCTGCTGCTGCGCGAGGCGCTGGAGACCCCCGAGCTCACCGCCGCCCTGGTGGCGCCCGACCAGACGCTCGCGCGGCGCGTGGCGGCGAAGCTGGCGCGCTGGGGGGTGATCCCGGACAATTCCGCCGGCGAGGCCCTGGCGGGCTGCGCCTGCGGGGTCCTGGCGGGCCTGGCCGCCCGCGCCGCCGTCGATCCGCTCCATCCGGTGATCCTGCTGGGGATCCTCAAGCACCCCTATGTGCGGCTGGGCGGCCACGAGGCGCTGGAGCGCCATGGTCTGCGTGGCTCCCGGCCCTGGACCTGGGCGGGCCTCAGGGGCCGCTTGGCCGAACACCCGGACGCGCTGGCCCTGGTGGATCGGCTGCAGGCGATCCTGGGCGGGCTTTCCAACAAGACGACCCGTCCCGCCGACGCCGCCCGCGCCGTGGCCGTGGCCATGGAGGCCCTGGCCGCCGACGCGCGGAGCGATACGGGCGAGCTTTGGAGCGGCCACGGAGGCGAGGCCATGAGCCGCCTGCTGGCTGGGTTGATGGAGGACAGCGCCGGCCTGCCTGACGCTACGCCGCGGGGCTTCGCCGATCTGCTGGAGCGGTTGATGGAGGGCGAGACGGTGCGGACGGGCGGCGCCACCCATCCGCGCCTGCGCATCCTGGGCGCCATCGAGGCCCGCACCGTGCGCGCCGACCGGCTGATCGTCGCCGGGCTAGAGGAGGGCGTGTGGCCGCGCGGCGCGCCGCTCGATCCCTTCCTGTCGCGGCCCATGCGCGAAACCCTGGGCCTGCCGCCGCCGGAGCGCCGGGTGGGCCTGGCCGCCCATGACTTCGCCCAGGCCGCCTGCGCGCCGGAGGTGATCCTGCTGCATTCCGAGCGCCGCGAGGGCGCCCCAGCGGTGAAATCCCGCTGGCTCTGGCGGTTGGAGACGCTCGCCAAGGGCGCCGGCGTCACCATCCCCGGCCGGCAGGACGCGCTGGACTGGGCGCGCAGCCTCGACGCGCCGGCCGACTATGTTCCCGCCAAGCGCCCGGCGCCGGTTCCGCCCGCCGCAGATCGCCCGACGGCCCTGTTCGTCACCCGCGTCGAGAGCCTGACCCGCGACCCCTATTCGGTGTGGGCCCGCGATATCCTGAAGCTCAGGTCGCTGGACCGGCCCGACGAGCCGGTGGACGCGCGGGCCCGCGGCACGGCGATCCACGGCGCCTTCGAGCGGTTCGCGCTCGCGCACCCCGCGGCCCTGCCCATCGACGCCGCGGCGATCTTCGAGGGCCTCTACCTGGAGGAACTGGAAAAAGCCGGCATGCCGCACGAGGCCTTGGCCCGCGAGAAGGCGCTCGCCCGTGAGGCCGCGCTTTGGGTCGCCGACCTGGAGGCTCGCCGCCGCGCCGACGGCCGCGCGATCCATGTTGAGAAGACCGGCGAGCTGATCGTCGATATCGAGGGCCGCCCCTTCAAGCTTTCCGCCAAGGCCGACCGGATCGAGGCGGACCCTCAAGGATACGGCCACATCCTCGACTACAAGACCGGCCGTGCGCCTTCGCAGAAGGTGGTCGACGCCGGCTTCTCGCCGCAGCTGACGCTTACCGCCGCGATCCTGGCGCATGGGAAGTTCGAGGGGATCGACGGCCCCCTGAAGCCCGGCGAGCTGACCTATCTGGAGATCACCGGCCGCAAACCCGCCGGCCGCGAGGAAGTGCGCGCGAGCGCCGGCGAGGCGAGCCACGAGGCGGCCGACCTGGCGCTGGCGGGCCTGCGGACCCTGATCGCCCGCTACTGGGACCCGGCCCAGCCCTTCGTCTCGCGCACCGCCCCGCAGTTCGTCCACCAGTACGCCAGCGACTACGACCACCTGGCCCGGGTCTTCGAATGGTCCACCAGCGGCGAGGAGGGCGAGGAGTGAGCACCTCCCTGACCCCTGACCCGCAACGCGTCGCCGCCGATCCGGCGATCTCGGCCTTCGTCACCGCCAACGCCGGATCGGGCAAGACCAAGACCCTGATCGACCGGGTGGCCCGCCTGCTGCTGGCGGGGGTCGATCCGGAAAAGGTGCTCTGCGTCACCTACACCAAGGCCGCCGCCGCGGAGATGCAGCACCGGCTGTTCGGCCGGCTGGGTGAATGGTCGGTGATGGCCGACGAGGCCCTGACCGAACGGCTGACCGATCTGGAGGGCCCGCGCGATTTCGGCGGCCGCAGGCTCTCCGAGGCCCGCGCCCTCTTCGCCCGCGCGCTCGAGACCCCCGGCGGCCTGAAGATCCAGACCATCCACGCCTTTTGCGAGAAGCTGCTCCGCCGGTTCCCGCTGGAGGCCGGCGTGTCGCCGGGCTTCCGGGTCATGGACGACGCCGCGGCCGCCGCCATCGCCGACGCCGCCCGCAAGGCCGTGGCCCGCCGCGCGCTCACCGGCGAAGGCGCGATCGCCGAGGCCTATGCGCGTTTCTCCGTGGCCCTGGCTTTCGCCGCGTTCCAGTCGATGTTCCTGGGCTTCGACTCGCGCCGCGCGCCGCTCGCGGCCTTCTTCGCCGCCCAGGGTGGACTCGTGGGCGCCGTGGCCTGGGTCTGGGAGGCCTGCGGCGCGGAGCCCGGGAAGGGCCCCGACATCCTCGAAGCCGAGGCCATGGCCGAGCTCGACCGCGCGCTGTGGCGCGAGGCGGCCGGCGTGCTGATAGCCGGAGCCGCCACCGACCGGAAATCCGCCGGCAAGCTCGCCGCCGTCGCCGCAGACCCCGCCGCGACTCTCGCCCAGGCGCTCGACACCCTCTTCACCGAGAAGGGCGAGGGCACGCCGGCGGCCTGGGTGTTCAAGACCTCGGGTCTGAAAGCCCGAGAGGACCTCCGCCAGGCGCTGCTGGACGAGCAGGACCGCCTGGCCGTCGTGCGCGAACGCATCCGCGGCGCCCGGGTCGCCGCCGACACCCTCGACGCCCTGATCCTCGCCGAGGCCTATCTGACCGCCTACCGCATCGAGAAGGCTTCGGCCGGCGCGCTGGATTTCGCCGACCTGATCGAGAAGACCAAGGCGCTGCTCAAGGGCCGGCCAGCGGCGGCCTGGGTGCTCTACAAGCTCGACGGCGGCATCGACCACATCCTGGTGGACGAGGCGCAGGACACCGCGCCCGACCAGTGGGACATCGTGCGCGCGCTCACCGGCGAGTTCTTCGTGGGCGCGGGCGTGGACGGGCGGCCGCGGCCCTTGAAGCGCAGCCTCTTCGTGGTCGGAGACGACAAGCAGTCGATCTACTCCTTCCAGGGCGCGGACCCGCTGAGGCTCAACGACGAGACCCGGCGATACCTGGCCGAGATCGAGGCCGCCGAGCTGATCGGCAAGTCGGTCCCGCTGATCTCGTCCTGGCGCTCCACAGTCGAGGTGCTGGACTTCGTGGACGCGGTCTTCACCGAAGGTGTCCCACCGGGTGTCGAGGCCCTGACCCACCTTCCCATGCGCGAGGACGACCGCGGCTGCGTCGACCTCTGGCCCCTGGAGCGCGAGGTGAAGGGCGAGGACCGCGACGCCTGGACCGCGCCCCTGGACCTGGAAGCAGAGGGCAGCGCCACCAAGCGGCTCGCCCAGAACATCGCCGGCGAGATCGACGCCCTGGTCGCGCGCGGCGACGCCGTTTTCGACAAGGAAACCGGCGCCTGGCGACCGGCCACGCCAGGAGATGTGCTGATCCTGGTCCGGAAGCGCGGGCAAATGTTCGAGGAGATCCTTCGGGCGCTGAAGCACGCGAATATCCCGGTGGCGGGCGCCGACCGCCTGGCGCTCAGCGAGCACATCGTCTTCGACGACCTCTTGGCGCTGGCGCGCTTCGCGCTCTTCCCGGCCGACGACCTGACGCTGGCGGCCCTGCTGCGCAGCCCGTTCTGCGACGTGGAGGACGAGAGCCTCTATCGCCTGGCCAAGGGCCGCAAGGGCCTGCTCTGGGCGACCCTTCTGGACCGCGCCGACGAGCAGGCTGACTGGCGCGGGGCGGCCGACTTCCTCGCCGCCCTGATCGCCGAGGCCAGGCAGCGGCGCCCGTTCGAGCTCTACAACCGCGTGCTCGGCCTGCGCGACGCCGCCGGCCGCTCGATGCGCGCGCGCCTGTTGCGCCGGCTGGGGCGCGAGGCGGAGGACGCGCTGGACGAGTTCCTCGCCCAGGTGCTGGCCGCCGAGCAGCGCGGGGTCCACGACCTGGAAAGTCTGGCCGCCGCCCTGGCGGGCCTGGACATCACCGTAAAGCGCGAGCTGGAGGCCGGCCGCGACGAGGTGCGCGTGATGACCGCCCATGGCGCCAAGGGCCTGGAGGCGCCCATCGTCTTCCTGCCGGAGACCACGACCACCGCCGGCGCGCGGGGCTCGCCGCTGCTGGAGACGGAGGAGGGCGGGTTCCTGTGGTGCGCCTCGCAGAAGGGCGACTGCGAGGCCTCGCGCCTGGCCCGCGAGCGGCGGGCGAGCAAGGAGAACGAGGAGTCGCTCCGGCTGCTCTATGTGGCGCTCACCCGGGCCCGAGAGCGGCTGGTGCTCTGCGGACGCATCGCGTCCAACCGCAAGGAAGAGACCCTGAAGGGCTGGTGGGTGCAGATCCGCGCCGGCTTCGACCATGCCGATATCGAGCCGCACACCCGGCAGGTGGCCTGTGGCGAGGTGCAGGCGACGCGCTATGGGCCGGACCCCGATCAAATGGCCGGCGCCGCAGCCGCGCCGCCCGCGGTCTCCGCCGTGCCCGCCTGGGCAGGCGAGGAAGCCCGGGCTGAAGCCTTCAGCCGCTACGCCTCGCCCTCCGACCTGGGCGAAGGGGCCAAGGCTCCGTCGCCCTCTCCGCTGTCGGCGGTGGGTGGGCTGGGGCGCTTCCGGCGCGGCGACCTGATCCACCGCCTGCTGCAAATCCTGCCGGACCTAACGCCCGACGCCTGGGCCTCCGGCGCCCAGGCCCTGCTGGCTCGCGAGCGCGACCTCTCCGACGCCCAGCGCGCCGAGATGACCGCCGCGGCCCTGTCGGTGCTGGAGGACGCACGCTTCGCCGAGGTGTTCGGCCCCGGCAGCCGCGCCGAGGTGGCGATCGCCGGATCGGCCGTGAAGCTGCCGCCGGACCTGAAGATCTCCGGCCGGATCGATCGGCTGGTGGTGCTGCCCGACCGGGTGCTGGTGGCCGATTTCAAGACCAACCGGCCCTCGCCGGCGCGGATCGAGGACGCCGACCCGGCCTATCTGCGGCAGATGGCGATCTACGCCGCGGTGCTGGCCGACGTCTTCCCGCGCCACGCCATCGAGGCGGCCCTCGTCTGGACCGACGGGCCCAAGCTGATGCCGATCCCAGAAAACCTGCTGACCCTAAGCCTCGCCGACCTGGGACGCGGCAGTTGATACGCGGCGGACGCGCGCCTACATCGGCGGATCACGATGCGTCGGCATGACGATTCGAAGCCGCTGACGCGCAAGGAGAATTCCATGAGCACTGTGAAGGTCACCGACGAATCCTTCGAAAAGGACGTCCTGCAGGCCACCGGCCCCGTGCTGGTCGACTTCTGGGCGGAGTGGTGTGGCCCCTGCAAGCAGATCGCCCCGGCCCTCGAGCAGATCGCCGAAGCGCTCGGCAACCAGATCACCGTGGCCAAGCTGAACATCGAGGAAAGCCCGACCACGCCGTCGCGTTACGGCGTGCGCGGCATCCCCACCATGATGCTGTTCAAGGACGGCCAGATGGCGTCGATGAAGGTCGGCGCCATGCCCAAGCAGAAGATCCTGGAGTGGCTGTCCGAAGCCGGCGTCGCCGCCGCGGCATAAGACGTCACATCACCGAGAATTGAGCCGTCCGCGCCCCGCGCGGGCGGCTTTTTCTTTGGGCGTCACGTGGGCCAGGTCTCTGGACTCATGGCCAGGACCTCGCCGGCGAAGTGCAGGCCGCCGCAGATCAGCACGTGCGGGGCCGGGCCGTTCCCATCCAGCGCCTTGCGCACACCCTCCGTCACATCGGTCACCGGCTCGGCGGAAAGGCCGGCCAGGCGCGCGGCCTCGGCCAGGTCGCCTGGCGTGGCCGCGATGTTGGAATCGAAGGTGGTGGTGAAGACCTTCGGGTGCATCTCGGCGAAGGGCCGAAAATAGCCCTCGGCGTCCTTACGGGCGAACATGCCCGTGACGAGGACCAGAGGCCGCGGATCGCGGTCCACCAGGCGGGAAGCGGCCTCGGCCATGGCTCGGCCCGCGTGGGGGTTGTGGCCGCCGTCGAGCCACAGGTCCGAGCCCCGCGCCTTGGCGAGCGCCGCCAACGGGCCCTTGGTCAGGCGCTGGAAGCGCGCCGGCCAGACGGCCGAGGAAACGCCCCGGCCGAGGTCATCCTCGCTGAGGTCGTGGTTGAAGGTCAGCGCCCCGGCCACCGCCAGCCCGGCGTTCTCGAACTGGTAGCCGCCGAAGAGGCTCGGCGCCGGGAGGTCCAGCAGCCGGTCCGGCATCTGCACCATCAGCCGGCCGCGCTCCTCCCAGGCGTCGAAGTCGCGGCCCATCAGGAAGAGCGGCGCCATGCGGTCGTCCGCCTCCCGCTCGATCGCCTCCAGCGCCTCTTCCGGCTGGCGGGCTGAGACCACCGGGCGGCCGCGCTTGATGATTCCGGCCTTTTCCCAGGCGATCTTGCCGAGTTCCGGGCCCAGCATCTCCAGATGGTCGTAGTCGACGGGGGTGATCACGCTGACGGCTGGCGCGTCGAAGACGTTGGTGGCGTCGAACCGGCCGCCCAGGCCCACCTCCACCAGGCAGATGTCGGCCGG
>PLEH01000081.1:0-9231 GCA_003136395.1 Phenylobacterium sp. | reverse complement strand
TCTGTCCCTGCGCCTCGGCGATGGCGCGCAGATAGGCGACCGTCGAGCCCTTGCCGTTGGTGCCGGCCACATGGATCACCGGCGGCAGGCGCCGCTCCGGGTGGCCCAGCGCCGCCAGCAGGCGCTCGACGCGGCCGGTGGTCAGGTCGATCAGCACAGGGTGGTTGGCGCGCAGGCGCTGGATCACCGCGTCGGAGGCGCGGATGGGGTCGTGGTCGGTCACGGGCTTAGGGTCAGGCGGCGGGAAGGTGTTGCGACCGCCCCATCATCAGGGTCTTCAGGATCGAGGACAGCACGTCGCGCATATCTCCGCGGGAGACCACCTTGTCGACCATGCCGCGCTCCATCTGGAACTCGGCGCGCTGGAAGCCCGGCGGCAGGCTCTCGCGGATGGTCTGCTCGATGACCCGGCGGCCCGCGAAGCCGATCAGCGCATTGGGTTCGGCCAGGTGCACGTCGCCCAGCATGGCGTAGGAGGCCATGACCCCGCCGGTGGTGGGGTCGGTGAGCACGACGACATAGGGCAGGCCCACGGCCTTGACCTCGTTCAGCGCCAGAGTCGTACGGGCGAGCTGCATCAGGCTGAGCGTGCCCTCCTGCATGCGGGCCCCGCCGCTGGCGGTGAAGATCACGAAGGGGACCTCCCGCTTCACGGCTTCCTGGGCGGCCTTGATGAAGGCCTCGCCCACTGCCATCGACAGCGAACCGCCCATGAAGGCGAAGTCCTGCACCGCGACCACGGCCGGCTGGCCCAGGATGTGGCCGTAGCCCACCGCCAGCGCGTCCTGCTCGCCGCTCGCCTTGCGCGCGGCCTTGATGCGGTCAGGATAGGGCTTCACGTCCGGGAACTTCAGCGGGTCGTCGGCCACGATGGGCGAGGCGATCCGCTCGAACTTGCCCTCGTCGAACGTGTATTTGAGCCGCTGGGCGGCCCCGATGCGCATGTGGTGGCCGCTCGGGGTCACCCAAAGCGCGGCCTCCAGGTCGGGGCGATAGATCATCTCCCCGGTGTCGGGGCACTTTACCCAGAGGTTTTCAGGGGTCTCGCGCTTGGAGAACGCATTGCGCACGCCAGGCGCGATACGCGACAGCCAGCCGGTTCGCTTTTCAGAGGCGGCGGGCCGCCCGGGTTTGTCGTTTCTCTGTTCAGCCATCGCCATGGTTCTAGACCGTCGTTTGGCCGACTCGCGCGGAGCGCACAGCCTTAGCCAAGGAATCTGCTTTGGAAAGAACCCGTCGGGTCACGTCTTCGTTCATCTCCACCGCTTCGGCGATTTCATCCACAAGGGCGGACCCTACCACAACGGCGTCGGCGACGCGGGCGATCTCCGCAGCCCGTTCAGGGGTACGGATGCCGAAACCAACCGCCACCGGCAGGCCGGACGCCTTGCGCACGCGCGCCACATGGGGCGCCACCGCTGCGGCGTTGGCCTCCTTGACGCCGGTCACGCCGGCCACCGAGACATAGTAGACGAAGCCGGAGGTGCGGCGGACCACGACCTTCATCCGCTCGTCATCGGTCGTCGGCGTGGCGAGCCGGATCAGCGAGACCCCGGCCGCGTCCAAGGCGTCGGCCAGGGGACCGGATTCCTCCGGCGGCAGGTCGACGACGATCAGGCCGTCAACCCCGGCCTCGGCGGCGTCGCGGGCGAAGGCCGTAAAGCCCCAGGTCACCAACAGGTTGGCGTAGCCCATCAGGACGATCGGCGTCGTCTGGTCGCCCTCGCGGAAACCGCGCACCAGCTCCAGCGTGCCTTTCAGCGTCATGCCCTTTTCGAGGGCCCGCAGCGCCGCGCGCTGGATCGGCGGGCCCTCAGCCATGGGATCGGAGAACGGGAAGCCAAGCTCGATCAGGTCCGCGCCCGCGCCCGGCAGGCCGGCCAGGATCGCAGCCGCCGTGGCCGCGTCCGGATCGCCCGCCATCACATAGGCCACGAAGGCCGCGCGGCCTTCAGCCTTTAGCGCGGCGAAGCGGGCGTCGATACGCGAGGTGCTCAAATCGTACGCCCCAGGTGGGCGGCCACCGTGGCGACGTCCTTGTCGCCCCGGCCGGAGAGGTTGAGCACCACGAGGCCGTCCTTGCCGACGTCGTTGGTGACCTGATCCAGGCGGGCGAGCGCGTGGGCGCTTTCGATGGCGGGCAGGATGCCCTCAAGTTCGGCGCAGAGCTTGAAGGCGTCGAGCGAGTCCTGGTCGGTGGCGGCGAGATAGGTGGCGCGGCCCACGTCGTGCAGCCAGCTGTGCTCCGGCCCGATGCCCGGATAGTCGAGGCCGGCCGAGATGGAATGCGCCTCCGTGACCTGGCCTTCCTTGTCCTGCAGGAGGTAGCTCAGGCTGCCGTGCAGCACGCCGGGGCGCCCGCCATTGATCGCCGCGGCGTGGCGGTCGGTGGCCACGCCCTCGCCTGCGGCCTCGACGCCATAGAGGCGTACGGCCTCGTCATTCAGGAAGGGGTGGAAGAGGCCCATGGCGTTGGAGCCGCCCCCGACGCAGGCCACGAGAGCGTCGGGAAGACGCCCCTCGGCCTCCAGGATCTGTTGGCGAACCTCGGTTCCGATCACCGACTGGAAGTCGCGGACCATCTGCGGATAGGGATGCATCCCGACCACCGAGCCGATCAGGTAGTAGGTGTCTTCGACATTGGTGACCCAGTCGCGCAGCGCCTCGTTCGTGGCGTCCTTGAGTGTCGCCGAGCCCGCGGTCACCGGCCGGACTTCCGCGCCCAAGAGGTTCATGCGGAAGACGTTGGGCTTCTGCCGCTCCACGTCGACCGCGCCCATATAGACGACGCAGGGCAGGCCGAAGCGGGCGCAGACGGTGGCCGTGGCCACCCCGTGCTGGCCGGCGCCGGTCTCGGCGATGATCCGGGTCTTGCCCATCCGCATGGCCAAGAGGATCTGGCCCATGCAGTTGTTGATCTTGTGCGAGCCGGTGTGATTCAGCTCCTCGCGCTTCAGATAGATCTTCGCGCCGCCGTAGTGCCGGGTCAGACGCTCGGCGAAATAGAGTGGGCTCGGGCGGCCCACATAGTGCTTCAGATAGCCGTCCAGCTCGCCCTTGAAGGCCGGGTCCGCCTTGGCCGCGCGGTAGGCGGCCTCCAGCTCGTGGACCAGCGGCATCAGGGTCTCGGGAACATAGCGCCCACCAAAGGCGCCGAAGCGGCCATCGGCGTCCGGATAGGCCGTGTAGTCGTTGGGGAGCGAAGGTGCGTTCACGAGGGTATTTTCAGACGCGTTTGGCGGCGTCGAGGAACGCCCGGATCAAGGCGGGGTCCTTTAGTCCGGCTCCGCGCTCCACGCCAGAGGAAACGTCCAGGATGGGCGCGCCGGATTGCTGCACAGCCTCGGTGAGGTTCCAGGGGTTGAGGCCGCCGGCCAGCAGCCAGGGCCGTTCGAGCTTGCGGCCAGAGAGCAGCGTCCAGTCGAAGGCCTGTCCTGATCCGCCTGGCCGTTCGGCGTCCTTCGCGGGCTTGGTGTCGAACATCAGGTGTTCCACCACCGTCTCGAACTCGCGGGCCGCGTCGAGGTCAGCCGCATCGGACACCGGCAGGACCTTGATGATCCCGGCCCCGGTCCGCTGGCCGACGGCCCGCGCGCGGGCTGGCGTCTCCTTGCCGTGCAGCTGGATCAGATCGGGCTTCAGGATCTGGGCGATCCGGTCGGCCTCCGCGTCGCTGGGATCGACCAGAACCGCCACGACCCTGGCCTTTCCCCGCGCGGGCTGAGCCAGCCGCCAGGCGGATTCCGGCGCGATATTGCGCGGGCTATGCTCGAAGAACATGAAGCCCAGGTAGGCCGCGCCGCCCTCCAGGGCCGCGGTCACGGCCTCGCGGGTGCTGATCCCGCAGATCTTGGTCTGGACGCCCATGAGCGGGATTAGGGCGCTCCGAGGCGCGCCTGCAAGGGCCCTAAGGCTGTCTGGCCTTCAGGAGATCGCGGATCTCGATCAGGAGCGCCTCCTGCGGGCCCGGCGCCGGCGGGGTCTTGTGGGGGGTCTCGGCGTCCTTGCGGCGGATGGCGTTCACGCCCTTGACCAGCAGGAACACCACCCAGGCCACGATCAGGAACCGGATCAGGGTGTTGATGAAGAGGCCGTACTGGATGGCGACCAGCTCATTGGCCTTGGTCAAGAGGTCGTCGGGCCTGAGCACCCACTGCAGATGGGCGAAATCGATGCCGGACAGCAGAAGGCCGATCGGTGGCATGACCACATTGTCGACCAGGCTCTTGACGATGTCGTTGAACGCCGCGCCGACGATCACACCGACCGCCAGATCGATCACATTGCCGCGGGCGATGAACTCGCGGAATTCGCCGAATATGCTCAACTTGATCTTGGGCAGCGCGACGCGTTCGCTCATGACAGACCCTACTCGTCAGTGAGGTTGAGGCGCTCGCGCAGCTCCTTGCCGCTCTTGAAGAAGGGAACATGCTTGGCGCGCACGTCCACCGGCTCGCCGGTGCGTGGGTTGCGCCCGGCGCGGGCTTCGCGGGAGCGGACCGACAGCGCCCCGAAGCCGCGCAGCTCCACGCGGCCGCCTGTTTCCAGCGCCTGAATCATCCGCTCCAGAACCACCCCCACCACACGCTCGATGTCACGTTGCGTAAGGTGCGGATTCTCCTCGGCGAGTTTTGCGATCAGCTCGGATTTGATCATCGGGCCCCCTCGAACCGGGGTGACCATGGGCGAGTCCGCCTTTGTATTCAAGGCGCAAAAAGGGTTTCCACGTCCGGATGGCGGAGCTTGTCCACGCCTTCCGTAACGCAACCCTGGGAAGCAGCCGCGCGGGGTGCAGCCTTGCCGTAACCGTCAGGCCGGGGCCCGGACCAGGCTGTCCACGTCGCGCAGCTTGCGGATCTCGTTGTTGGCGGCCTTGGCCTCCGCGGCGGTGATCTCGCTGGTCACCGAGTGCAGATCGATGGTGAAGCTCGCCACATTGCCCTGGATGCCGGTGCCGGACGCGATCTCGTAGCCGGCCACCCGGGCGACGCCGGTCGGGCCGCGCACGGTGAAGCCCTGGCCGCCGTTGGGCAGGACGATCTCGGTGCGGGTGCGGCTGTAGGAGGGATAGGCGATCGCGAAGGGCGCGTCCTGGTTGGGGCCGGAATCGCGTTTGGGGAAGGGCCTCGGCGCAGCCCCGGTCCCGACACGGAACTCGCGGACGCCCAGGTCAGGGTTCTTGCGCCAGTCCATGTCGTCGGTCCCGGTCATCTCGACGGTGAAAAGGTCGCGCGCCGGGTCATCGCGCCAGGTCACCTGCTCGATCTCCAAGCCGGTGGTCGGGCTGGAGTACTGCTGGCGGAAGCTGCGCTCGAGATCGGCCCGCGAGGCGCGGGCCACCAGCGCCCGAAGCTGGGTGGCGAGGATGCCGGAATAGGTGATCTCGATCCTGGCGGTGGCGAGGTCCTCTAGACCCTTGGAGGCGTCGAGGCGGATGACCGTCGAGGTCGTGGGCACTGTGATCTGCGGTTCGACGATCTTTTCCAGCTCGGCGCCGCTGCTGCGGACCGGCAGGCCCCACTTGTGCGGCGGCGCGTGCATCGATTCCGGGTTGGTATCGCCGGTCCGCGTGCCGTCGAGCCAATAGGACTTGCCGTCGATCTTCACCCGCACGATCACGTGGTTGAAGGCCGCAACCGAGGGCGGCAGTTCGTCGATCCCGTCGCCGGCCCCCAGGTTGACCAGCACCGGTTCGGCGTCGACGCCGAGGTTCCTGAGCAGGGCCAACAGGAGCGCGGTCTTGGCCTTGCAGTCCCCGAAGCGCCGCGCCCAGGTGTCATCGGCCGCGGCAGGGACGTAGCTGCCCTCGCCGATGCCGATGAAGAAGTAGCGGGTCTTGTTCTCGACGAGCTGCAGGGCCGCGAAGGCGCGGGCCTTCGGATCGGTGGTGCTGGCCGCGATGACCCGCGCCTCCGTGGTGATCGGCGAGGTCTCCGCGATCGTCGAGGCCTTGGTGAAGAGCGGGGCCATCAGCTTGGAGACCTCGCTCCAGCTCTTGAAGCTGGTGACCTCCAGGAGGCCCACGCGGCGGAACCGTAGCGGGGCTCCGATCGGCGCCTTGGGGGCCAGGAGGTCGGTCTTGTCGAGGCTCAGGGTGACGCGGCCGCCCTTGGCCGTCTGCACCGGCTCGCCGAAACCCGGCGTGGTCTTCCAGCTCACCGCCTCGCCCTTTGGCCAGGAGATCAGTGCCCGGTAGCGGCCGATCAGCCCTGGCAGGGCGATCTGCTCGGCGTCGAAGGAATGGCCCTGCAGGACCGGGTCGGATCGGTCGCGGGTGTAGGCGAAGTCGAGGATGTCGCCCACCTGCAGGCCGTCGATCTGCCGCGTGGCAGTGATCCGGCCGTCGAGGCTCGCTTGCTCCAGGTTGGTCTCGCGGCGCAGCACCAGCATGGTCTTGTGGTCGGCCAGGAGGTCGATGACCTTGCCGTCGCGGATGATGGCCAGGGTGTGGAAGGTCAGGCTCTCGGTGTCGGGGCTCCAGATCACGCTCACCGACTTCACGCCGGCCAGGCCCTCGGCCTTGAAAATCTTGATCGCACGCCGGGCATAGAAGGCGTCGCCGGCGGGATCGAGGCGCACCTGGTGGTCGTCGAGCAGCACCTGGACGGCCGTGGCGCCCTCCGCGGCGGCCGGCGGCGGCACCGGCGCCACATCGACCCAGCCGGCCGGCGGCGCATAGAGCGGCTGGTCGGAGGCGAGGGTCGGGGTTGCGGCGAAGACGGCCAGGATCGACGCCAGGATCAAGGCTGGGACAAGACGCAGGGACAAGGAGGCGCTCCTACCGCGCCCCGACGGCGCGCGGCCCTACGATAGGGCCGGTGGGTGAAAAGAAAACGGCGGACCGGTTTCCCGATCCGCCGCCAATGCTCTAGCTCCCGAAGGCGCCGGGATTTAGTCCTTCGAAGCCTTCTCGCGGAGGGCCGCGCCCAGGATGTCGCCGAGCGAGGCGCCGCTATCCGACGCCCCGAACTTCTCGATGGCTTCCTTTTCCTCGGCCATTTCCAGAGCCTTCACCGACAGGCTGACGCGACGCGCGGCCTTGTCGACGTTGGCGATCTGGGCGTCCAGGCGATCGCCGACGGCGAAGCGTTCCGGGCGCTGGTCGGCGCGGTCGCGGGAAAGGTCCGACTTGCGGATGAAGGCCGTCATCGGGGCTTCATCCTCGCCGAACTTCACCTCGATGCCGCCCGAGGTGATCTCGGTCACGGTGACGGTGACGGTCTGGCCCTTGCGGTAGGTGTCGCCGGTCATCGGGTCGCCGGCCAACTGCTTGATGCCGAGCGAGATACGTTCCTTCTCGACGTCGACGTCGAGAACCTTGGCCTTCACCATATCGCCCTTGTTGTACTTGGCGATGGCTTCCTCGCCGGGCACGGCCCAGTCGAGGTCGGAGAGGTGCACCATGCCGTCGATGTCGTTCTCCAGGCCGATGAACAGGCCGAACTCGGTGGCGTTCTTGACTTCGCCCTCGACGGTCGACCCGACCGGGTGAGCCGCCACGAAGGCGTCCCACGGATTGGCCATGGCCTGCTTGAGGCCCAGCGACACGCGGCGCTTGGACGGATCGACGTCCAGGACGACCACTTCGACTTCCTGCGAGGTCGAGACGATCTTGCCCGGATGGACGTTCTTCTTGGTCCAGGACATTTCGGAGACGTGCACCAGACCCTCGACGCCGGCTTCCAGCTCCACGAAGGCGCCGTAGTCGGTGATGTTCTTGACGACGCCCTCGCGGACTTCGCCTTCCTGCAGCTGGGAAACCAGCTCGGTGCGCTGTTCAGCGCGCGCCTCTTCAAGTATGGCGCGGCGAGAAACAACAATATTCCCGCGGGGGCGGTCCATCTTCAGGATCGCGAACGGTTGTTCACGGCCCATGAGCGGGCCGACGTCGCGGACGGGGCGGATGTCGACCTGGGAGCCGGGCAGGAAGGCCGAGGCGCCGCCGAGATCGACGGTGAAGCCGCCCTTCACGCGGCCGACGATGGCGCCCATGACGGGCTCGTTGCGCTCGTAGACGGCCTCGAGGCGCGTCCAGGCTTCCTCGCGGCGGGCCTTGTCGCGGCTGAGGACGGCCTCGCCCATGGCGTTTTCGACGCGTTCCAGGAACACCTCGACGGTGTCGCCGACCTTGATCGGCTCGCGGCCTTCCTCTTCGCCGAATTCCTTCAGCGAGACGCGGCCCTCGGTCTTGAGGCCCACGTCGATGATCGCGATGTCCTTCTCGATCGCCACGACCTTGCCCTGGACAACCTGGCCTTCCATGAAGTCGCGGCCACCCAGGGACTCCTCCAACAGCGCCGAGAAATCGTCGCGCGTCGGGTTCATGCTCATATCGTCAGCCATAGAATCTCTTGTCTTTCGAATGACTTAGGGGTCCCGCTCGCCCCTCCCTTACCAAAAGGGATTGGGCGCCGGACGGAGTCCCCACGTCGGGTTAAGGGTTGAACCGAAGGCGCGGGGCATACCCCACGCTTTAGTTAAATCTGCCCGCAGCTGCCGAGGGCAATGCGCGTTGGGATTGCTAGCTGGAGGTGATCCAGCGGGCTCGCGCGGCCTCAACGATGCGGCGGGCCGCATCGGCGGCCTGCTCTATAGTCATTTCAGAGGTATCCAGCAAGACGGCGTCGGACGCGGGCTTCATGGGGGCAGTGTCGCGGCCCCCGTCGCGGGCGTCGCGGCGGCGGATGTCCTTGAGCACGTCGGCGCGGCTCACGCGCTCGCCATGGGCGTTCAGCTGCTTCCAGCGCCGCTCGGCGCGGACCTTGGGCGTGGCGGTGACATAGAGCTTGGCCGGGGCGTCCGGGGCGATGACGGTGCCGATGTCGCGCCCATCCAGCACCGCGCCGCCTTCCTGGCCGGCGAAGGTGCGCTGGAACTCGAGCAGCGCCTCGCGGACGCGGGGATAGACCGCCACCCGGCTCGCCGCCTCGCCGGCCGCGCGGGTGCGGAAGCCGGGGTCGCCCAGCAGGTCGGCGGTCAGCATCTGCGCCTGGGCGGTCGCGGCGGCCTCGTCGTCGAGGCCCTGGTCCGCGCGCCGCATCAGCACGCCCACGGCGCGGTAGAGCAGGCCGGTGTCGAGGTAGGGCAGGCGATAGGCGCGCGCGAGACCGGCCGCCACCGTGCCCTTGCCCGAGGCCGCCGGGCCATCGACGGCGATGACGAAGTGGGGATTGGGGGTCTCGGTCATGACCCAATTCCGCTCATCCCGGCGAAGGCCGGGACCCAGATCTC
>PLEH01000021.1 GCA_003136395.1 Phenylobacterium sp. | reverse complement strand
GTGACCTACGGCCGGCCGGCCGCCGAGGTGCTGAAGGAGCTGGCCGCCTCGTTTGGGACGCATCGCCTGCTGATCACCACCACGGCCTCTCTGGCCGACAGCCTGGCGGCCCAGGTCGCGGCGGAGCTCGGCGACCTCTGCGTGGGTGTCTTCTCGGCCATAGGCGCCCATTCGCCGCGCGAGGGCGTGATCGCCGGCGCCGCGGAGGCCCGCCGCCTCGAGGCGGACCTGCTGGTGGCGCTGGGCGGCGGTTCGGCCATCGACGCCACCAAGGTGATGCAGCTCTGCCTCTGGGCCGGCCTGACCAGGACCGAGCACCTCGATCCCTACCGCGCTGGCCGCGGTTCCGACCGGGTGAAGGTTGCCGACATCCCGGCGGGCGTCAGGATGTTGGCCGTGCCGACGACGCTCTCGGCCGCCGAGTTCACCCCCTTCGCCGGGGTCACCGACGTGGCCCGCCACGCCAAGGAAGGCTACGGACACCCGCTGCTGGCGCCCAGGGCCGTGATCCTCGATCCGGCCATGACGCTCGCCACCCCGCCGATGCTCTGGTTCTCCACGGGCCTGAAGGCCGTGGACCATGCGGTGGAGCAGCTCTGCAATCCTACACGGGCGCCCTACGCTGACGCCCTGGCCGAGGACGGCCTGCGCCGCCTCACGCGAGGACTCGCGGCTGCCAAGGCCGATCCCAAGGACGTCGACGCCCGTCTCGACTGCCAGTTCGGCATGTGGCTGGCCATGAGCGGAGTGGGCTCCGGCCGCGGCATGGGCCCCAGCCATGCCATCGGCCACACCCTGGGCGGCAGCTACGGCGTGCCGCACGGCGTCACCTCCTGCATCGCGCTTCCGGCGGTCCTGACCTGGTACGGCGCCGCCGCGGCCGACCGTCAGGCTCTGGTGAGCGAGCTCATGGGCGCCAGGGGTCTCCCGGCTTCGCAGGCCGTGAAGCGGCTGGCCACGGGCCTCGGCCTGCCCACCGACCTCGCCAGCATCGGCATCGGGCCCGACAGCTTCCAGGCTATCGCCGATCACACCATGCACGACGCCGGCGTGCGCACCGGCGCGCGGCCCGTCGCCGGGCCGCAGGACATCGTCGAGATCCTGGAACTCGCCGCCGGTTAGGCCTTGGTGAGGAAGGCCGCCATGGCCGGGGCGGCGGTGCGGTCCTGGATGATGAAGAGGTGCCCGCCCTCGAACCACTGCAGCTTGGCGCCGGGTATCCGCGCGGCCATCTTTTCCTGTGTGGCCGGGAGCGCGATCCCGTCGTAGCGGCCGGCGGCGATCATCACCGGGCAGGCGATCTGCGGCAGGCGGTCCCAGGTGTCGTGGCCTCTGCGGGCCTCGAGCTGCCGGTGCGCCCCCATGGCGTGGCCGGGCTCATCCGCATAAGGGTCCGCCGCGCCCAAGGCGACGAAGAGGGCGTACTGGTCGGGATGCGCCGCGGCCCAGGCGTCGTCGCGGCGGGTGTCGGAGATCGGGATCAGGTAGCGGGCGCGGGCCTCGCCCCTCAGGTGCTCGATCTCGTGGAACGGGAACGACGCGCCGCCCGCGCCGCCCGGCGAGGTGCAGGCCAGCACCAGGCGCTTCACCCGGCCTGGATGCCGCAGCGCCAACTCCTGGGCCACCATCCCGCCGAAGGAGACCCCGATGACCAGCGCCTCGTCCCAGCCCTGGTCGGCCATCAGCCCCGCGGCGTCGTCGGCGTAGTCGGCCATGGCGTAGGGGACATCGGGCTTGCCTGACTGTCCCAGGCCCCGCTGGTCGTAGGCCAAGAGGTCGAAGCCCTTCGCCAGCGGCCCATCGAAGACATTGGGCTTGTTCCGGAGATCGCCGCCGGTGCCGGAGATGAACAGCAGCGGCAGGCCGGAGCCCGCGCGCTCGAAATATAGGTCGGTGCTACCGAGGTTCGCGAATGGCATCTCAAGATCCCGCTCGTCCCCGCGAAGGCGGGGACCCAAGCCGAGTCCGAGGATAGACACCGGGGCCAGCTCAAGCCGCAAGCCCGCATGGATCCCCGCCTTCGCGGGGACGAGCGGAAAAAAGCTAGGCGCTGGCTTTCTTCGCCGCCGCCTTCTTCTTGGCGGGCTTCTTCTTGGCCGCCGCCTTGGCCCCCGCCGCCTTGGGCGCGGCCTTGGCGGTTCGCGCGGGCTTCTTCTTGCCGCCGCCCTTGGCCGCGCGTTCGGCCAGCAGCAGTACGGCCTGCTCCAGGGTCACGTCCTGCGGGTCCGTGCCGCGCGGCACATTGGCGTTGGTCGCGCCGTGCTTGATGTAGGGGCCGTAGCGGCCGGAGAGCACGCGCACCGGCGCGCCGTCGGCCGGGTGGGCGCCCAGGTCCTTGAGCGCCGCGGACTCGCCGCGTCCGGCGCGGCCGGCCCGCTTCTCCGCCAGCAAGGTGACGGCCCGGTTCAGCCCCACCTCGAACACCTCATCCGCGCCGGTAAGATTGGCGTAGGTCCCGGCGTGCAGCACGAAAGGCCCGAAGCGGCCGATGCCGGCCAGGATCGGCTGGCTGTCCTCCGGATGCAGCCCCACCTCGCGCGGCAGGCGCAGGAGCCGCAGGCCCTTTTCCAGGTCCATGTCCGGCGCCGACCAGCCTTTTGGCAGGCTTGAGCGTTTTGGCTTCTCCCCGTCGCCCAGCTGGACGTAGGCGCCGAAACGGCCGGACTTCAGGAACACGATCATGCCCGAGATGTCGTCGACGCCCAGCTCGCGGTCGCCGGACGGCGTGTCGCCATTCTCGGCCTCGCCGATCGGGCGGGTGTAGCGGCATTCCGGATAGTTCGAGCAGCCGACGAAGGGCCCGAAACGGCTGGTCTTCATGCTGAGCCGGCCTGTGCCGCAGGTCGGGCAGGCACGGACGTCGGACCCATCGGCCTTCGGCGGATAGAGGAAGGGCGCCAGCGCCTCGTCCAGGCTGTCGAGCACAGAGCGGGTCGTGAGGCCGAGGATCTCCTCGGTCTTCGGGTAGAATTCCTTCCAGAACTCGCGGAGCAGAACCTTCCAGTTGAGTTCCCCCGCCGAGACCTTGTCGAGCTTCTCTTCCAGGTCGGCGGTGAAGTCGTACTCGACGTAGCGGAGGAAGAACTCCTCAAGGAAGATGGTGACCAGCCGGCCCTTGTCCTCCGGGATGAACCGGTTCTTGTCCATCCGCACATATTCGCGGTCGCGCAGCACGGTCAGCACCGAGGCGTAGGTGGATGGCCGGCCGATGCCGAGCTCCTCCATCTTCTTGACCAGGCTGGCTTCCGAATAGCGCGGCGGC
>PLEH01000007.1 GCA_003136395.1 Phenylobacterium sp. | reverse complement strand
AATAGCGAAATGGGTTGGTCGACTTGGCCATGACCAGGGCCCTATCGCGCCCGCCTTACCGCCCCGCTAAGTTTGGGCTGACAATGCCAGCGACACTCCTGACCAGCGGTCCGGCGCCCGTCAGCTAGGCGCTGCGCAGCCCCATGAACTGCGTAGGAATTCCTTCGTCAGCCGTGTCGCCCAACATTACGCCGATATGGTACAGAAAGAGACTTGGCTCCAACGGTTTCGAAAGACGAGAAACAGTATCAAAGGCTCCAGGTATTGAATATGACTTGGAGTATGCCGAAAGAAACAGAAACGGCACATTTTTTTGCCGCAACTCTTCAGCGACCGGCCAGATAAACTCTCCGGAAATGTTTATGTCCAGCACGGCTGCATCTAGCGATTCCGACTGAACAACTTGAACGGCCGCCGCGACGCGTGCTACCGGTCCGACGACCTCGCATCCAATGCTTTCAAGCAGATCAATTGCCCCCAGTGACGCCAGGAATTCATCTTCCACCAGCAAGACGCGCCGTCCAACCAATGCCATGCGCGTTCCAAGTCGTGCTGGTGATGGGGTTAGTTAAAACCGGATTATCCGGGAACGCTCGCACCGAGGGATTGTTCCATGCGGCCAGTCCCGCGCGCCGCTCAGGAACTATGAGATTCCTCCGGCCCGGCGACCGTCATGACCGATAGCGGTGTATCGATCTCATAGATCAACCCTGCGGGTGCATACCTGACATTTGGCGGGGCCTGAAAATCCTGCGCCACGGCCCTTTCGAGCACCACGCGACCGAATCCCTGGCGGGTCGGAGGGACGACTGGTGGTCCGTTGAGTTCCCGCCATTGGAACTTGAACCTCGCCTCGGCGCCCACGCCCTCGATCGACCAACGGATCGCGACCTTGCCCCTTTGGTCGGACAGAGCGCCGTGCTTGGCGGCATTGGTGGCGAGCTCGTGCACGACGAGGGTGAAGGTCTGCGCGACGCGGGGCGTCAGCATTATGTCGGGACCGCCAACCTTGACACGGTCGGAGAAGCCTTCGAACTCGAGCCGGACGATCTCGCCCAGGGACGCACCTTCGAAGCCCCCGCTCTGGAGCGCCAATTGACTCCGCGCGAGCGCCTGTATGCGCTGCGTCAGCACTTCGCGCGCCTCGGCAAGCGAGCGCTTTCCAGACACGCTGCGGGCCACCATCGATTGAATCACGGCCAGCAGATTGTTGCCCCGGTGCGCGAACTCGTTCATCAGGAATTGTTGGCGCTGTTCGGCCATCTTGCGCTCGGAGATGTCGAAAAAGCTGTTGATTGCGCCGGTGACTTCTCCGCGCTGGTTCTTCAGCGGACGGATATTCACGACCGCGGTGATCCGCGTGCCGTCGGGCCGCTCGACGTGCACTTCCACGTCCCGCGCCTCAGGTATCTTGCCGCTCAACACGTCGGCCATGGGACACTGTTCGTGGGGCATATAACTGCCGTCCGGACGGAACAACTTGAACGAGCCACAAAACCGCTCGTTGGTATCCCCTAACACTGGCTCGCGCCCCCACAGTTCGACGGCGCGGCGGTTGAAATCCTGAATCATGCCCGAGGCATCGCAGGAATAGACGGCCACGGCGCCGATCTCGAACAAGGTGCGATAGCGGTGCTCACTTTCGCGCAGCGTCGCCTCCACCCTCTGGCGCTCGGTGATTTCGTGTCGCAGTTTGACGTTCAATTCGTCTGTGACGTCGATGAGCTCTTGCTGGCGCAGCGAACTGAGGATCAGCGCCTCGTTCATCGCGACCGTATTTTTATGAATCTGGGTGGCTTCAGTCATTTAGGTCATCAGCCCGACGAAGCACTCGTCTACCGACACCCCTATACCACAAGCGCGAGGCCGCGCCGGAGAATCCAACAGGCGACGCGCCCCTCGTCGCATGCCGGCGCGGCCTGGGTAAAGACCGGACCTTGAGTTGCGCACGGCCACGCTTCCTCTATTTCCTGGCCTTCGGCTCTGGAGGGGTTTCTTGTTTCTGCGCCGGGCTCGGGCCGGTTCGCGTGGGAATTCCCGTGGTCAGTCCGCCGTAGTCCGTGGATCGCGGCTGAATGACGACCACGCCCTTGTCCGTGATGACATACTCGCGGATGTCCTTGCTGTGATTGCCGCCGCGCATTTTGATCACGACCATGACCTTCCGAAGCTGGCCGTCGATTTCCACATAGCGCATCCTGATGATGTCATCGGTCAGGAACGAGATCGTGTAGTGGCTGAACGAAAACCCGGTGAACGTATCCTCCACTTCGACCGTGCTGAGAATCGTGACCCCGGCCCCCGTCAACGCCACGATCAGCCGGTACAGCGACTCGCGAAAGTCCTCGCGGAAACCGGGCGCCAGCGCCNNGCGCCATCTCAAGACTGACCAGAGAATCGATCACCAGACGTTTCGCGCCGATCCTTTCGACGGCGTCGAGAATCTCTTGCATGGTTTCATCCACCGAAAGGTCGAGCGGACGAAGGTAGATGATTTCCAGATTTCCCTTCTCCAACGGCGTCTTCAAATTCAAACCGAAGCTGTCGGCGCGATCGGTGTAGCCTTTCGGTCGTTCCTCGAAGATCGCCATGATCGCCGGTTCGCCGTTGCGCAGTCCCGCGGCGATGAATTGCGTGGCCAGCGCCGTTTTGCCCGTCCCCGAGGGCCCGGCTATGAGCAGGCTGTCGCCTTCGAGAACGCCACCGCCCATCATCTTGTCCAATTCGGGAATGCCCATGGAAAGCCGCCGGCGCCTGGTCGGTTTCCGACTCTTGAGGACGAACCCCAGCGTGCGCGAGAAGGCTTGCAACCCGTCGCCGTTGATGCGGACGGTGTGCAGTCCCGGCACCGAGCCCGACCCGCGCACTTTCAAGATTTGCAGTTTTCGCACCACGGAATTTCTTTCCACCTTCTGCGAAAGCCAGAAGAGGCCGTCGGCGATGGTGAACAGCGGATTCCCGCGGGTCTCCTCCTCGCCAAATTCGCCGACCAGAAACGTCGTGGCTTCCCAACTGGTCAGAAACTGGGTGAGCTGCTGAATGAACGATTGCATCTCCATTTCGCCGGCGGCGGTCGGCGCTTTGCGCATCACCGTGCGAAAGGAATCCACCACCACGACGCCCGGATTGGTCGCCGTGACCTGCTTGATAATTTCAGCGAGGACCGCGTCCAAGTCCTGATGCAACACCAGGTCGCTCAGATTGATGAATCGGACGGCCTTTCCCACTTTGGATCCATCGAAGAATGAAAACTGTTGCTGGTAGCGCAACATTTTTATGGCGGGCTCACCGAGGACGGTGAAAAACAATGCGGGTTTCTCCGCCGTCGCATTGGCGAAAACGATCTGGTGCGCCATCGTGGTCTTGCCGCAACCGGGCATGCCGGCGATGACGTTGAACGAAAATTCCGGGACGCCGCCGCCCAGGATGTCGTCGAGGCCGCGAACGCCGGTCGGCAGTTTACGGATCGTGGCCTTTGCCGGTTGGCTTGCGGCGCTCTTCGTCAGTTTGCGGTTAGCCGCGGCGCTCGGTTTTTTTGCCATTTTCAATCTTCCGGGCCCAACTCCAAGTCGTTGGCATTGCTCAATAACCGCAGCGTTAAATCTTCGCCAATGAAAGTCACCAGAAGTCCGATCAACAGGGCAAGCAGAACAATCCCGCCAGCCGCAATCTCTTGCGGGTTCGCTTGCGCTTCAAGTTCGTTCAGCCCTTCGAAAGAGCCATCCGCTTTGACATGCAGCTCGCGCAGCCAAGCAACTTCCGCGTTGGCCAGCACCAGCGCGCGCGAAAGGAGCGCCCGAAAACCGGCCGCGCCCATGAGCGCGCCAAAATGCGGGTTCAACTTCTCTATGACGGCGAAGGCCGCCGTGGGGTTTGATTTGGAAGATGCATGGCGGCTCATCTCATCGGCGATGAGACGCTCGGCGTAGATACGCAGTTTCGGCGTAGCTCGGTTCATTTAGGAACGTGCTCGTACGGTACGGCGCTCTCTATCGGAGAGATTTCTTGCTTGCGACCTGAAGGGGGCTACAGCGCATCTTCTGATGACGGGGCTCATCCTCGACAGCATGAATGCGATCTTGCCAGAAGACCCCGGCAATTTGCCGATTGTGCCACGGCTAGGATGCGCTGTCGGTAATTTACATTACCGTGTTGGTGGGGGCCACGCTTTTTATGCGTACGTCTTGGGAAGGTGAAAAGCGACGCGCGCTCTGACCAACTGATAGCATTCGCAAGACGCTTCGATGAGGCCCTTCCGATCGAGTATCGTGACCTGCCGGCGGCCACGCTCAATCAAACCCTGGCGCTCCAACTCTCGGGCGGCATTCGTGATGGTTGGCCTCTGAACACCCAGCATTTCGGCGAGAAGGCTCTGGGTGATCGGCAGTGCGTCCGCGTCACTGCGGTCACGCATCATAAGCAACCAACGCGCCAGCCGCT
>PLEH01000334.1 GCA_003136395.1 Phenylobacterium sp. | reverse complement strand
CCAACTCGATCTTCGCGCGCTCCAGGCCCAGTCGCTCGCAGGCCGAGCGCGCGGCCCGGGCGCCGGCCTTCTCCTGGCCGCCGGCCCCGCCCTTGCCGGTGTCGTGCAGCAGCATGGCCAGGAACAGGGCCTCGCGGTCGACGATCAGCGGCATGACGGCGGTGGAGAGCGGATGGTCCTCGGCGAAGCGCCCGGCCGCAATCTCGGCGATCACGCCCACGGCCCGGAGCGTGTGCTCGTCCACCGTATAGGAGTGGTACATGTTGAACTGCATCTGGGCGACGATCCGCCCGAATTCCGGCAGGTAGCGGCCGAGCACCCCGGCCTCGGTCATCAGGGTCAGCGTCCGCTGCGGATCGCGGCCGTGGGCCAGGATCGACAGGAAGACCTTGGCCGCATGCCGGTCGCGGCGGACCGCCGAGGTGATCAGCGGCAGGGACCGCGTGGCCGCCGTGAAGGCGTCCGGATGCAGGTCCAGGTTCCGCTCGTCGGCGATCTGGAACATCCGCAACAGGTTGACCGGGTCGTGCTCGAAGATCCCCGCGTCGTCGATATTGAGGCGACCGGAAATCTCGTGGAAGCCGGGCGCGTCCAGCGGCTTGCGCTTCGCCCGCCGCGCCGGCAGCAGGCGCGAGAGGCCCCGCGGCGCCACCTTCACCCGCTCGGCCTCCAGCTTGGCGGCGAACACCCGGGTGAGCGCGCCGACCTCTTTGGCGATCAGGAAGTAGCGGCGCATGAACCGTTCGACCGCCGGGGCGTCGCCGCGGTCACCATAGCCCATCCGCCTCGCCAGTTCGGGCTGCAGATCGAAGGTCAGGCGCTCTTCGGGCCGGCCGGTGGTGAAGTGCAGATGGGCGCGGACCGCCCATAGGAAATCGAAGGCCTGAATGAATGCGCGCACCTCGCGGCGCTCGAACATCTCCAGCTGCAGCACTTTTTCGATGGACTGGCCGGGGTGCAGGTACTGGGCGATCCAGAAGAGCGTGTTGAGGTCACGAAGGCCGCCCTTGCCCTCCTTGATGTTGGGCTCGACCATGTATCGGCTGGCGCCGGCGCGGGCATGGCGCTCGTCGCGTTCCTTCAGCTTGGCGGCGACGAACTCGGCGCCGGTGCCCTTGACCACCTCGTTCTGGAACCGCCGGGTCAGCTCGTCCGCCAGCTTCTGGTCGCCGGCCAGGCGCCGCGCCTCCAGGATCGAGGTGCGGATGGTGAAGTCCGCGCGGGAGAGCTTCACGCACTCTTCCACCGTCCTCGAGGCGTGGCCGACTTTGAAGCCCAGGTCCCACAGGGCGTAGAGCATGTATTCGATGACGCTCTCGGCGTGGGCGGTCTGTTTGTAGGGGCGCACGAACAACAGATCGATGTCCGAGAAGGGCGCCAGCGTGCCCCGGCCGTAGCCGCCCACCGCCATCAGCGCCAGCCGCTCGCCCTCCGTCGGATTGCGGGCGCGGAAGATGTGGACGGTGGTAAAATCCCACAGCGCGGTGATCACCTCATCGGTGACGCCGGAGAGCAGGCGGGCGGTCTCGATGCCGCCGGCCCCGTTTTCCAGCCGCTCCTTGGCGATCATCCGGCCGCGGAACAGGGCCGCCTTCAGGATGTCGAGGGCGGCCTTGCGCTGGGCGACATCGCCGGAGGCCTCCAGGGCGGCGGCCGAGAGCTGGGCCCGCAGCCGGACGCCGTCGACGACATATTCCAGGCGGGTGGGCTTGAGGCGGGGCGGCATGAGGCCCCGATATAGGATGCTTTGGCTCGCGCCGCCCCTGGCTTGTGGTGTGCGAGCGCGGGAAGGCGGACCTGGGCGGTTCGCCCCAGCCTAGGTCAGCGAGAGATCGAGAACGGGTTGAAGGTCACCTTGCCGGCGCCCGAGCCGATGCTCAGGCTCGTGGACTCTGCGGGGGCCTGCACCGCCGGAAGGCCGCCGGCGGCCTGGTCCAGCTGGGCGGCGTCCAGCTGGGCGGCGTCGTTCGGGGTCTGGGCGTCTTGAGGCTCGTCGTGATTGCTCATGGAGTCTCTCCTGAAGGGAATACGGACAGATGTCAGAGTCCGCGGCGTCGCGGCTCCTTGACCCGCGTAGGGCCGACTTCACTCACCCGGCGGGCTTGAGGGCAGATTCGTGCAGCTTCGGAGTCGATGCATCGAGTAATTTGACTATGCTGCCGCCGACGACGTCATTGAGTTCGGCATCCTCTACGGGGCTCTCATTCGTGTCATCGACGGGCAATTTGTGTTCGATATCGGTCACGGCATGTCCTCCTCAAGGCCTCGCCTGGGAAGTACTACGAATGGAGGGCTGAAAAGGCGGCGCCTCAAGCCAACTTTTCTTGAACCTCAGCCCAGCAAACCCTTGAGCCGATAGAGCGCGTCCATCGCCTCGCGCGGGCTCATGCCGTCGGGCTCCATGGCGCGCAGCGCTTCCTCCGCGGGGCTGGGGCCGGAGCGTTCGGCGACGCCGGGGGCGCTCGCGGCGAACAGCGGCAGGGCGTCGAGGTTGGCAGGGCCGGCCGCGTCGCGCTCCAGGCGCTCCAGGACGTCGCGGGCCCGGGCGACCACGGGCGCGGGCACCCCGGCGAGCTTGGCCACCTGCACGCCGTAAGAGCGGTCGGTGGGACCGGGACCCGCCTCGTGCAGGAAGATCAGGTCGCCGTTCCACTCCTTGGCCTTGAGCGACAGGTTGGCGACATAGGCCAGCCGCTGCTCCAGCACCGCCAGCTCGTGATAGTGGGTCGCGAAGAGCGCGCGGCAGCGGTTCACCTCGTGCAGAGCCTCGGCGCAGGCCCAGGCGATGGCCAGGCCATCGTAGGTGGCGGTGCCCCGGCCGATCTCATCCAGGATCACGAAGGAGCGCGGCGTCGCCTGGGTCAGGATCGCGGCGGTCTCCACCATCTCGGCCATGAAGGTGGAGCGGCCGCGGGCCAGGTCGTCGCCGGCGCCCACCCGGCTGAACAGGCGATCGACGACGCCAAGCCGCAGACGCCTGGCCGGCACGAAACAGCCGGCCTGGGCGAGCACCGCCAGCAGCGCGTTCTGGCGCAGGAAGGTCGACTTGCCGGCCATGTTCGGCCCGGTGACGATCGACAGGCGCGGCCCGCCCGCGCCGGCGCCATCCAGGCGGCAGTCGTTGGGCGTGAAGGCCTCGCCTGCGCGGCGCACGGCGTTTTCCACCACCGGATGGCGGGCGGCCTCGGCCTCGAAGGCCGTGGAGCGGTCGACCACCGGGCGCGAGGCGCCCACATCCTCGGCCCATTCGGCGACGGCGGCGGCCACGTCGAGACGCGCGGCGGCTGAGGCGCAGGCGTGCAGATCCGCGGCGACCGAGGCGGCCGCGTCGCGCCAGGCTTCGAAGGTGTCGAGCTCGATGGCCAGCGCCCTTTCCGCGGCCTGGGCGATCTTCGCGTCAAGTTCCGCCAGCTCGACGGTGGTGAAGCGCACCTGGTTGGCCAGCGTCTGGCGGTGGATGAAGGCGCCGTTCAGCGGAGGAGAAAGCAGCGGCTCGGCGGCCTTGGCGGTGGTCTCGACGAAATAGCCGAGGACGGCGTTGTGGCGGATCTTGAGCGCCACGCCGCTCTGCGCGACCAGCTGGGCCTCCAGCTGCAGGATCACGCGGCGGCTGTCGTCGCGGAGCGCGCGGGCCTGGTCGAGTTCGGGCCGCACGCCGGCGCCCACGAAGCCCCCGTCGCGGGCGAGCGCCGGCAGGTCATCGCCGAGGCCTTCGGTCAGGAGCGCGCGGAACCGCGCCAGGTCCGGGTGCAGACCCGGAGTCAGCGCCCGCAGCGCCGAGGTGACCTCCTCGGGCGGCTGGACCAGCGGATCCTTGGTCGCGGCGAAAATGCCGGTGATGGCTTCGCCGACCGCGAGTCCGTCACGCAGGCAGCCCAGGTCGCGCGGGCCGCCGCGGCCGAGCGCAAGGCGGGAAAGCGCGCGGGCCATGTCGCCAAGGCCCTTCAGCGCCTCGCGCAGCTTCTGGCGCTGGTCGCGGCGCCCGCAGAACCAGGCCACCGCGTCCAGCCGCGCGTCGATGGCGGCGGGGTCGAGCAGAGGGCGCGCCAGCCGGGCGGCCAGCAGGCGGGCGCCGGGCGCGGTTACCGTGCGGTCGATGGCGGCCAGCAGCGAGCCCTCGCGCGATCCGGAGGTGGCCTTCTCGATCTCCAGGCTGGTCCGCGTCGCCGGGTCGATGGCCATGACATCGGCCTCGCCGGCCCGGCGCGGCGCCGAGAGCGCCGGGAGCCTGCCGGCCTGGGTGGTCTCCAGGTGGGCGGCAATCAGGCCGAGGGCGGAAATCTCCGCGCCGGAGAGCGCGCCGAACCCGTCCAGGGTCTCCACGCCGTAGAGCCGCTTCAGCCGCGCCTCGGAGGCGGCCGGTTCGGCCAATGCCTGGGGCAGGGGCTGGACGAAGCCGCCGGCCTGTTTCAGCGCCTCGGAGATGGCGGGGTCGACGAAGAGCCGGTCCGGCACCAGGATTTCCGAGGGGCCGAGCGCCGCCAGCGCCGAGGACAGCCCGGCCACGCTGGTCGCCAGGCACTCCACCTCGCCGGTGGAAAGCTCGACGCTGGCGACCGCCGCCTGGCCGCCGCGCACGGCGATCGCGGCCAGGCGGTTCGCCCCCCGGGCGTCCAGCAATCCTTCTTCCGTGAGCGTGCCCGGCGTCACCACGCGCACCACGTCGCGGTGCACCACCGACTTGGAGCCGCGCTTCCTGGCCTCGGCCGGGTTCTCCATCTGCTCGCAGACGGCGACCTTGAAGCCGGCGCGGATCAGTTTGGCGAGATAGGCCTCCGCCGCATGCACCGGCACGCCGCACATGGGGATCGGCGCCCCGCCGTGCTGGCCGCGGGCCGTCAGGGTGATGCCGAGGGCCGCGGAGGCCTTCTGAGCGTCCTCGAAGAACAGCTCGTAGAAATCGCCCATGCGGAAGAACACCAGCGCATCCGGCTGGCGGGTCTTGGCCTCGAAGAACTGCGCCATCACCGGCGAGGCGCCGGCGGATGGATCGGGCAGGGTTGCAGGAGCCTGGGCGTTCATGAGCCGCGTGACGCTATCTGTCGCAGTGAGTCCCGTCAGCCCTTGAACCCGGGACGAACAAGCCCAAGCTGTGGACGGATGTCGCATCTCGTGGAGCGTCTTGCTTGAGTCTCCGCCGTTGAGCTTCGTGGTGTTCCCCGCCGGACCGTCGGACGCCGAGGAGTTGGCGCGCGTCCATGTGGCCTCCTGGCGCGAGACCTACCGGGGCCTCCTGGCCGACGCCTTCCTGGCCCGGATGAGCGAGCCCGGCTTCACCCGCCGCTTCCGCCGCGCGCTCACCGATCCCGCCGGCGGCATCACGCTCGCGGCGGCCGACCGCTACGGCCTGGTGGGCTATGCCCAGGGCGGACCTTCCCGGCGCGAGACGGCCAGTCTGGCAACCGGGGGCGAGGCGGAGATCGCCACGCTCTATGTCTTGCGCCAGGCCCAGGGCCACGGCCTCGGCGCCCGGCTGATGGCGCAGACCGCCCGGGCGTTGGCGACCAACGGTGCGACCTCGCTGATGGTCTCGGTCCTGCGCGACAACATCCGCGCCCGCGGCTTCTACGAGCACCTGGGCGGCGAGCCCGAGGCCGCGCGGCAGGAGCCGGGCCCGGGAGGACGGCTGCTCTATGAGGTGGCGTATAGGTGGGCGGATATCCGCAGCCTGATTTGAATTCTGCTCATCCCGGCGAAGGCCGGGACCCAGATGGAATGACTCAGACGCGGATTCTATAGGCTCAGAGCCAATCCAATCCGCCACCCAGCATTGAGATCTGGGTCCCGGCCTT
>PLEH01000272.1 GCA_003136395.1 Phenylobacterium sp. | reverse complement strand
CGACGATCGCCGCGCCCGCCGCCAGGTTGGCCTTCAGGAGGCCCGCCAGGATCAGCCCGATCATCTGTCCATCTCCGCGATCAGCCGCTTCAGTTCGGCGATGTCCTCGGCGCTCAACGCCCGGGTCTCGGTGAAGTGGCTGACCAGCGGCGCCAGTCGACCATCGAACAGCCGGTCGAGCAGCCCCTGGCTCTCGGCCTGCACATAGGCCTCCCGCGCCACCAGCGGGCGGTAGAGGAAGCGCCGCCCGTCCCGGGTCGCGCCCAACGCCTTCTTCTTCAGCAGTCGGTTGATCAGCGTCTTGACGGTGGCTTCGCTCCAGCCCTGGCCCTCGGCGACCTCGGCCCCGATCTCCTCGGCGGACATGGCTGAATTTGGCGGCTCGCGCTTCCACAGCGCCGCCATGACCACGCTCTCCGCACCGCTGATCTTCATGTTTACACCCGTAATCGACACCCATCGATTACACCGGTAAACGATGGAGTCAAGAGAAACCCCGCGGCTCGCGCCGCGGGGTTTCTCTGGCCGCGGAGGCCGCGTCTAGGCCGTTGCGGAGACCTGCCGGCGGCGGCGCAGGGCCGCGCCGAGGCCGCCGAAGCCTGCGATCATCAGCATCCACGCGTCGGGCTCAGGCACCGGGGTGGGGTTCCAGCCGATGGACTCCAGCATGGCGTCCTCCGGCGTCCCGCGATGCATGCCCACGGTCGGCTCGTTGTTGCAGTTGAACGCGTCCTGGACGAGGTCCGGCGGGCCGCCGTGGCCGCCGGCCGAGCAGCCGGTCACGGTCGGGCCGAAGTCGCCGAAGTCGCCCTGGTGGAACTGGTTGAACGTGGCCAGGTTGGTCGCGCCCCCGTCCACCGAGAAATAGGCCGTGGCGGTCGGGTCGATCGAGTAGCTGGCGACGCCCGGCGCCGAATAGCGGAAGCGGTCGAGCGGGGCGATGGCGGTGTTCAGCGACCCGAAATTCTGCCCCAGGACCTGATGGGCGTACTGGATGTTCAGGCTGGAGCCCGCGCCGCCGCCGCCCAGGACCTCATTGACCTCGTGCTCGATGGTGTCGATGCCGCTCCACTGCTCGTTGCTCCCGTTGTAGGCCGGAATGTCGCCCGTGAAGTTCAGGTCGTAGAAGGTCGAGAGCGTCACCACCGAGTCGACGCCGCCGCTGCCGGTGAAATTGCCGTGGATGTCGAACCCGCCCAGGCCGTTGCCGAAGCCCAGGCCCGTGAAGTTGGCGCTGGTGGCGTAGAGCGCGGTGTTGGGATTGGCCCCGTTGCCGGTGGCTAGGTTCGCCAGCGCGCTCACCAGGACGGTGTTTTGCGGATTGGCCACCGCGTCGGCCGCCGAGGCGCTGTTGTAGACGCCTGACGTGGTCAGATAGACCGTCGAGCTCGACGAGGCCAGGAAGTTGGAGTTGTTCTGCGCCCTGAACAACACGCTCACCTGGGCATCGTTGCTGTAGAGCGAGTCGATCTGGTTCACCGAGAAATTGATCCCGGCCTCCATCGCCGCGGCGTTGGCGGCGCCGGTGATGGTGGAATCGAAGATCGGAATGATCGTCAGCGCGTTGGCCGCGCCGGGCGCCATGGCCAGGACCGAGGAGATAGCGCTCGCGGCCGCCAGGGCCAGAATTCTACGCTTCATAGCCATTCCCTTTACACCACCCCCGCGAGACGGCCTCGTCTCATGTCGGAACATATTCGCCCAAGAGTGCAAACTAAGAGCCGCCGGCGAGTCGGCAACCGAATTCAACCGAGAGGCGAGAACCTCGCGGCCCAGGCTGTCGGCCGCGTCGCCGGCGCCCGGGACGGCCCGCGTCCGGCGCGCTAGACAGATCGCGTAAGAAGGCCCCAGCGATTCCCCAAAGACCCCCCAAAGACCCGCCATGACCGACACCACCCTGACCCCCCCGCCATCCGACCGCATCATCGACGAGCCGCTCACCGAGGCGCTCAGCCGCCGCTACCTCGCCTATGCGCTCAGCGTCATCACCGACCGGGCGCTGCCCGACGTGCGCNNCCGACGTGCGCGACGGCCTCAAACCGGTCCAAAGGCGCGTGCTCTACGCCATGCGCGAGATGCGGCTGAACCCGGACGCCGCGGCCCGCAAATGCGCCAAGGTCGTGGGCGAGGTGATGGGCGGCTATCACCCGCACGGCGACCAGTCGATCTACGACACCCTGGTGCGCATGAGCCAGGACTTCGCCCAGCGCTATCCGCTGGTCGACGGCCAGGGCAACTTCGGCAACATCGACGGCGATAACCCCGCCGCCATGCGCTACACCGAGGCCAAGCTCACCGAGGCGGCCACCCTGCTCCTCGACGGCATCGACGAGGACGCTGTCGACTTCAAGCCCACCTACGACGGCCAGGACACCGAGCCGGTCGTCCTCCCCACCGGCTTCCCGAACCTCTTGGCCAACGGCTCGACCGGCATCGCCGTCGGCATGGCGACCAACATNNCATCGCCGTCGGCATGGCGACCTCCATCCCGCCGCACAACGCCGCCGAGCTGATCGACGCCTGCCTGCTGCTGCTCTCCAACCCGGACGCCACCACCCAAGACCTCATGGCCCACGTGAAGGGCCCGGACTTCCCCACCGGCGGCGTCATCGTCGAGCCCCACGCCAGCCTCCTGGAAACCTACGAGACCGGCCGCGGCGGCGTGCGCCTGCGCGCGCTCTGGGAAAAGGAGCCGCTCGGCAACGGGACCTACCAGATCGTGGTCACCCAGGTGCCCTACCAGGTGAAGAAGGCCGACCTGGTGGAACAGCTCGCCGAACTGATCGAGGCCAAGCGCCTGCCGCTGCTGGGCGACATCCGCGACGAGAGCGCCGAGGACGTCCGCCTCGTGATCGAGCCCAAAAGCCGAAACGTAGAGGAGGCGGTCCTGATGGAGAGCCTCTTCAAGCTCTCCGACCTGGAAAACCGCTTCAGCGTGAACCTCAACGTCCTGGACGCCCGCGGCACGCCCGGCGTCATGGGCCTGAAACAGGTCCTGAAGGCCTTCCTCGACCATCGCCGCGAGGTGCTGGTCCGCCGCGCCCGCCACCGCCTGGCCAAGATCGAGGCGCGCCTGCACATCCTCGACGGCCTGCTGATCGCCTACCTCAACCTCGACGAGGTGATCCGCATCGTCCGCTACGAGGAGGACCCCAAGGCCCGACTGATCGAGACCTTCGACCTCTCCGACCTGCAGGCCGACGCCATCCTCAANNCTGCGCCAGCTCGCGCGCCTGGAGGAGATGGAGCTGCGCCGCGAGCACGCCGAGCTCGCCGAGGAGCGCGACGGCATCGCCGCCATGCTGGCCAGCGACCGCGCCCAGTGGAAGCTGGTGGGCGAGGGGCTGAAGCACACCCTGACGGCGCTGGGCGCCGCGACCACGCTCGGCAAGCGCCGCTCGATCTTCGCCGACGCCCCCGACGTCGACCCCGACGCGGCCATCGAGGCCATGATCGTGCGCGAGCCGATCACCGTGATCCTGTCGGACCGCGGCTGGATCCGCGCCGCCAAGGGCCGGG
>PLEH01000188.1 GCA_003136395.1 Phenylobacterium sp. | reverse complement strand
GCGCGGTCAGGCTCTAGCGCGCGGCGACGGCTCGCAGGATGAAGCTGCCGATCTCGCTTCGCTGGGCCGAGAGGTTCGCCTCCGGGTCCACGGAGTAGAGTCCCTTCAGATAGGCGACGTCATAGGCGCTCAGACCCTCCGGGTCGGCCGCAGACGGGCATCCGGGGTTTAGGAAATCGAGGATGGTGGGCAGTTCGCTGCATCCCGTGAGATCGGTCGCCCGCGCCAGGGCAAGCATGGCGATGTCATCGGAAATGGCCCGGATCTGGTGGCCGACGATCTGGCGCGCGTCGATGACGATGAGGACGCCGATGAAGCGGCTGGCTAGGCGCTTGGTCAGCCGACTGCCGGCCTCGCCGGACGGCATGGGGGCGAATTCCTTATCCTCTTCGAGAAACCCGCCCTCGGCTTGGGTGCCGGTCACGTACCAGGCCTTGAACGCCCGATCGACGGTCGCCAGCCGCTTGGCCTGGGCGGCGTAGTGGAAGCCCAGCATGTCGGAGTGGCGGCGCCGCACATCGTCCATCAGGGCCTGCGGCGTGGTGGTGAAGACCACCAGCAGGTTGGTCTTGCAGGGGAAATTGCGGTTCGGATGCTTGTCCACCGGCGCCCCCACGGCGGCGGCCACCAGTTTCACCCGGGCGGAGACATAGGCGTTGAAGGGCGCGGACAGACCGCCGGTCTCAGGGCAGATGGGCGCGGGCCAGCGCGACAGCTGGTCGATGCGGCTGGGCGCGCCGTGGCCTTCGACGAATTTCGTGACCAGTTCGGGCAGTTTCGCCTGCTCGATCTTCGAGCCAATCACCGTCACGCCTTCGACGGTGTTGGCGGGCGGGGCCGGCTGAGCCCAGGCCGGGCCGACCGCCAAGGCTGTGACAATGCCGGCGAGGATCGGGCGTCGCCACATGGCCTAGACCATCCCGGCCTTGCGAAGGGTCTGGTAGGCCTTGATCACCCGCTGCAGGCGGTGCTCGCCGGCCCGGTCGCCGCCGTTGGCGTCGGGGTGCAGGCGGCGGACCAGCTCGGTGTAGCGGGTGCGGATCCTGGGCCCGTCGGCGTTGACGTCGAGGTCGAGGTCGGCGAGCGCATTGCGCTCGATCTTGCCGAGGTGGCGCTCCTCGGCCTCCGGCATCGGCTTGCCGCCGTTCTTGCCGAACAGGTTGAACGGGTCGCGGTAGCCCTCGCCCTTGCGGAACTTGTTGGAGAAGGCCGCCGCCTCGCGGCTCATCCGCCCGGCCTTCATCTCCCAGGTGGGCCGCCCGCCGGTGAACAGCTCCTCCTGCTGGCGGCGGCGCACCTCGCCTTCGCTCATGCCGGCGAAGAAGTTCCAGTTGCGATTGTACTCGGCCGCGTGCGGCTGGCAGAACCAGTAGTGCTCGTTCAGCATGTCGCGGGATTTCGGGGCGCGCGCGGTCGCCGCCAGCCGGCAGCCGGGGTGGTCGCAGGCCCGCTCGCCGGGCTTCAGGGCGTTCACGTCCTCGGCCCGCGCGTCCTCCTCCGGCTTCGGCGGACGCACGCGGATGTCGACGAAGCGGGGCTTGTATTGAAACGCGGCGGCCATCAGCCAAGTATGGGGCCGAGATAATCCCTTTCAAGAATTGAAGATCAGACCGATGGGCGCCATATTTGATGCCATCCAACAGAAACTNNGGCGCGCGGCCGGGCGGCGAGAGCCATTTCAATGTGGTGATCGAGTCGGCCGCCTTCGCCGGGGCCGCCAAGGTCGCCCGCCAGCGGATGGTCTACCGCGCGCTCGCCGAGGAGCTGGCCGGGCCGCTGCACGCGCTGTCGGTCAAGGCGCTGGCGCCCGGCGAAACGTGACCATTGCCAGCCGAAGGCGTCCGGCAAAGGGCCAAGAAAACACTCTTGAACGCTTTCCGGCCCTTGGCCGGCCCGCGCTCGGGGGGCAGACTAAACAAACGTTTGAAGAGCCGCCTGTCGTGCGGCCGGGGAGTCTGGCTTGAAGACCACGATCACCGTCAATGGCGCAGCGAGGGCGCTGGACGTCGATCCGCGCACCACCCTGCTCGATGCGCTGCGCGAGACCCTGCATCTCCACGGGACCAAGAAGGGCTGTGACCACGGCCAGTGCGGCGCCTGCACGGTCCTGGTGAACGGGATGCGGATCAACAGCTGCCTGTCGCTGGCGGTGATGCACGACGGCGACGCCGTCACGACGATCGAGGGCGTCGGCACGGTCGACAAGCTCGCCCCCATCCAGACCGCCTTCCTCACCGAGGACGCCTTCCAGTGCGGCTACTGCACCCCCGGCCAGATCTGCTCGGCGCTGGGCATGCTGCAGGAGGTCGCCGACAACTGGCCGAGCCAGGAGACCACCGACCTCACCGGCCCCATCCGCCTCACCGACGATGAGCTGCGCGAGCGGATGAGCGGCAACATCTGCCGCTGCTCGGCCTATCCGCAGATCGTGGCGGCGATCCGTTCGGTTTCGGGGCTGCCCGCATGAGGCCGTTCACCTACGAGCGCGCTACCTCCGCCGCGGCCGCGGTGAAGACGGCGGCGGAAACGCCGAACGCCAAGTTCATCGCCGGCGGCACCAACCTGCTCGACCTGATGAAGTTGGAGATCGAGCATCCGGCGCATCTGATCGACGTAGGGCGCCTGCCGCTGGCGGGGATCGAGGACACCGCGCAAGGCGGCCTGCGGATCGGCGCCATGGCCACCAACAGCCACGTGGCCGCCGACGCCAGGGTGCGGGCCCACTATCCGGTGCTGACCCAGGCCATCGTCGCGGGCGGTTCGGGCCAGCTGCGCAACAAGGCCACCACCGGCGGCAACCTGATGCAGCGCACCCGCTGCGCCTACTTCTACGACACCACCAAACCCTGCAACAAGCGTCAGCCCGGCGCCGGCTGCGGCGCGCTGGAAGGCCTCAACCGCAACTCCGCGATCTTCGGCGCCAGCCACGCCTGCATCGCCACCCACCCCTCGGACATGGGCGTGGCGCTGGCCGCCCTCAACGCCGCGGTGGAGACCCTGTCGCCGTCCGGCCAGGCGCGTAGCTTCCCGATCATCGAGCTGCACCGGCTGCCGGGCGAAACGCCGGAGGTCGAGACCCACCTGATCCCGGGCGAACTGATCACCGCCGTGGTGCTGCCGCCGCCGCCCAAGGGCGGGCAGGTCTACCGCAAGGTACGCGACCGGGCCTCCTACGCCGCCGGCCTCGCCAGCGTGGCGGTGGCGGGCGGAAATGTCGCCCTGGGCGCGGTGGCCCACAAGCCCTGGCGGGCCGTCGACGCCGAGGCCGCGCTGGCATCCGGCGCCTCGCCCGCCGAGGCCATCGCCGCAGAGCTGGCGAACGCCAGCAACAACGGCCACAACGGCTTCAAGATCAACCTGGTCAGCCGCCTCGTCCCGGCGGCCATCGCCGAGGCCCGCGAGCAAGGGAGGGGCGCATGAGCTCCGTCAGCGACTGGGAAGCGGCCTCCAATCCGGTCAAGGAGAACCGCGCGGGTAACATCGGCAAGGCGGTCGACCGCTACGAGGGCCCGCTGAAGGTCACCGGCACGGCGCCCTACGCCTATGAGGTCGAGCCCCCGTCGCCGCCGGCCTATGGCGTCATGGTCTCGGCCGGCATCGCGGCCGGCAGAATCACCGCCATCGACACCGCCGCCGCCGAGGCCGCGCCGGGCGTCAAGCTCGTGTGGACCCACCTGAATGTTCCCGCCCAGGGGCCGCGCCCCGAGCGCTACGACTTCTTCACCCCCTCGCCGCGGCCGGCGCTGCAGTCGGACCGGATCTATTTCTTCGGCCAGCAGGTGGCGGTCGTCGTCGCCGACACCCTCGAAAACGCCACCGCCGCCGCGGCCCTGATCCAGGTGACCTACGAAACCGACGCGCCCATGGCCGACTTCCACGCCCACCTGGAGGACGGCGTGCAGCCTCCGGGCGAATCCGACATGGAGATCGGCGATTTCGCCAAGGGCTTCGCCGCCGCGCCGGTGAAGATCGACGACGTCTGGCGCACGCCCTTGCAGAACCACTGCCAGATGGAGCCCTGCGCCACCACCGCCTGGTGGGAGGGCGACCATCTGACCGTCCACACCTCCGTCCAGATGGTGCGCTTCGCCCAGAACTCGCTCGCCGAGACCCTGATGATGCCGCACAAGTCCGTGCGCCTCCTGACCCGCTACGTCGGCGGCGGCTTCGGCGGCAAGGGCTCGTTCTACGAGGACCTGGTGCTGGCGTCCCTGGCCTCGCGCGAGCTGGGCCAGCCGGTCAAGGTCGCCTTCTCGCGCCAGCAGATGATGCACGGCACCGTCCACCGCCCGGCCACCGAACAGCGCGTCCGGCTGGGCGCGACCAAGGACGGTCGGCTCACGGCCATGTCGATGATGACCGTCACCCATTGCGACAGCCGCGGGAACTTCACCGAGCATGCGTCGAACTTCGCGCGCAACCTTTACGCCGCGCCCAACCGCCTGACCGGCCACCGCCTGGTGCGCATGGACCTGCCGGTGGCCAGCGCCATGCGCGCGCCGGGCGAGGCGTCGGGCACGCTCAGCCTGGAAGTGGCCATGGACGAGCTGGCCGAAAAGCTCGGCATGGATCCGGTGGAGCTGCGCATCCTCAACGAGCCGGAGAGCGACCCCGAGACCGGCAAGCCGTTCTCGATCCGCCAGCTGGTCCGCTGCATGCGCGAGGGCGCCCAGCAGTTCGGCTGGGATCGGCGCATTCCGAAGCCCGGCCAGGTCCGCGAGGGCCGCTGGAACATCGGCCTCGGCATGGCCGCCGCCATCCGCGGCAACTTCCTCCTGCCGGCCAAGGCGAGCTTCACCGTCGACGCGGCGGGCGTGATCACCGTCAAGCAGGGCATGACCGACATCGGCACCGGCACCTACACCGTGCTGGCCCAGATCGCGGCCGAGACGCTCGGCGTGCCGCTGGGCGACGTGCGCGTGGAGATCGGCGATTCGGAACTGCCCCCGGCGCCGGGCTCCGGCGGCCAGTTCGGGGCGGCGACCGCGGGCTCGGCGGCGCTGGACGCCGGCATGAACCTCAGGAAGGCCATTGCCGAGATCGCGGTGGCCGACCCGGCCTCGCCGCTGTTCGGGGCGCCGTCCGAGGACATCACCTTCCAGGACGGCGTCATCGCCATCGCCAACCGCTCCGAGCGGCTGGCCGACCTCATTCGGCGCAATCGACCGGATGGCCTGACCGCCGACGGCGAGGTCCGCCCGGCCATGGATGCGGGCAAGTGGAGCTCGCACACCTACGGCGCGCACTTCGTCGAGGTCGGGGTGGACACCGTCACCGGCGAGGTCCGCACCCGGCGCATGCTGGGGGTCTTCGCGGCCGGCCGCATCCTCAACTGGAAGACCGCGCGCAGCCAGCTCACCGGCGGGATGATCTGGGGCGTGGGTTCCGCGCTCACCGAGGGCAACAGCGTCGATACGCACTACGGCTCGCTGATCAACCAGGACCTCGCGGGCTATCTGGTGCCGGTCCAGGCCGACATCGGCGAGCTCGACGCCATCATGCTGGATGAGGTGGACGACAAGGCCAACCCCATGGGCATCAAGGGGGTCGGCGAGCTCGGCATCTCCGGCGCCGGCGCGGCGGTGGCCAACGCCATCTACAACGCCTGCGGCGTGCGCGTGCGCGACTATCCGATCACGCCGGACAAGATCCTGGCGGCGCTGGGCTAGGTTCGTTTCCGAATTCGCATCAACGTCATGCGGAATTCGCGTCTAACGGCGTGTCGGATCGTACCTATCTCAGGCGTCTTGGAAGCAGAGCTTTCAGGACTTTCTAGGAGACGGGACGTGAAACTGATCTTGCCGCTGGTGTCGCTGGCTGGCGTCTTGACCCTGCTGTTCAACAGCTGGGCCGCAACGAGCCTCAGCTATCTTTGACCTCGCTGACCCTGGCGCGGAGCTCGGCGAGCACCCGCGCCAGATCGCCCTCGCGGAACGGCTTCTGCAGGACGGGCGTGCCCTTATCGACATCGCGGACACCCGCATCCCCATAGCCGGTGGCGAAGGCGAACGGCTTGCCGCGCTCGCGCAGCAGGTCGGCCAGCGGGAAGATCGGCTGGCCCCCGAGATTGACGTCCAGCACCGCGCAGTCGAGTTCGCTGGTCCTGACCAGCTCGGCCGCCTCGTCCAGTCTTGAGGCCGGACCGACCACCGCACAGCCCAGGTCGGTCAGCATGTCCTCGATCAGCATCGAGACCATCATCTCGTCTTCCACCACCAGGACGCGGAGGCCGGCGAGTTGGGCAGTGTCAGTCATTCAGGAGGCTCCAGGGCCGCGAAAGGCTTCATCTGCGCGAAGAAAGAGAGAGCAACAGCGGTTGCGATCCACAATCAAGCTTCATCTCGCGCCGAGTCGGATAGACGACCAAGCTGAGCGGTGCCGGAACGGCCCATCGCCGGGCCTGGTTCCCCCGCCTCAGCCGTCATCCCGCGCGATGGCCGGCCAGATTTGCAGCCTGGTGATCCGGTTGGCCTTTCGCTCCAGCACCGTGAAACGGTGGCGGTGGAAGCTGAAGGTCTGGCCGGCGTCGGGGATGCGCCGGGCCTCGTGGATCAGCAGACCCGCCAAGGTCACCGCCTCTTCGTCCGGCAGATCCCAGTTCATGGCCCGGTTCAGGTCCCGGATGGTCACCGAGCCGTCCACCGAGACCGAGCCGTCCTGCGCGGCCGTCACGCCGGCCGGCGCGGTGTCATGCTCGTCGTCGATCTCGCC
>PLEH01000235.1 GCA_003136395.1 Phenylobacterium sp. | reverse complement strand
CGTCGAGTTCGCCCGCCGCGATATCGAGGTGGTATCGATCAACGACCTGGGCCCGGTTGAGACCAACGCCCACCTGCTGCGCTACGACAGCGTGCACGGCCGTTTCCCCGGCCTGGTCAGCGTTGACGGTGACACGATCGATGTGGGCCTCGGCAAGATCAAGGTCACCGCCCTCCGCGACCCGGCCGAGCTGCCGCACAAGGCGCTCGGCATCGACATCGCGCTGGAGTGCACCGGCCTCTTCACCTCCCGCGACAAGGCCAAGGCCCACCTGGCCGCCGGCGCAAAACGCGTCCTGGTCTCGGCGCCTTGCGACAGCGCCGACCGCACCGTGGTCTTCGGGGTCAATCACGCCGACCTGACCGCGGAGGACCTGGTGGTCTCCAACGGCTCGTGCACCACCAACTGCCTGGCGGCGACCGCCAAGGTGCTGGTGGACAATTTCGGCATCGAGCGCGGCTACATGACCACCGTGCACGCCTATACCGGCGACCAGCCGACCCAGGACACCCTGCCCGAGTTTCAGCAGCAGGCCTTGGTCACCCTGGTCGACGAACGGTTGCAGCTGCAGGAGCTGAGGCGCGTCGAGAAGGACCAGAAGTTCCCGATCATCGCCACCGACGAAGAGGTCCAGGACGAGCTGGGCGCCATGGCGCAGCAGAACAACCTGAAGACCGAGGGCTTCCTCGCCGCGCTGAAGTCCCAGGGAATTGAGCCGGCAACCCTCTACCAGCAGGTCCGCGCCCAGATGAGCTGGCAGAAATGGATCAGGGGCCGCTACGGCTCGCGCCTGCGGATCGGCGAGGACCAGATCAAGGCGACTCAGGTCCGGATGATCGCGGCGGCTTCCAAGCCTCAGTACGACATCTCCGAGGTGTTTCTGGACGCCAACCGCACCGGCGGCATGGACGCGGCCATCAAGGGCGCGAGCCAGCTGGTGAGCCAGATGCAGCAGGGCGCCCCCTTCGCCGCGGTGGCCCGGCAGTTCTCCGCCTCCTCGACCGCCGCGGCCGGCGGCGACGCAGGCTGGATCAGCCCGGGCGAATTGCCGGCCGAGGTCGACGCGGCCCTCGAAAAGCTGCGCCCCGGCCAGCTCTCCCAGCCGATCCCGGTGAAGGACGGCGTCTACATCATCTATCTGAAGGACAAGCGCTCCGGCGCCGGCCAGACCCTGGTGAGCATGAAGCAGCTCGCCGTCGCCCTGCCCGCCACGGCCACGCCGGCCGACGTCGACGCGGCCAGGACAAAGCTCGAGTCCGCCCGCGCCCTGGTCAAGGGCTGCGACACCGTCGAAGCCGCCGCGACCAAGACCCCCGGGGTGATCGCTGGCGACCTTGGCGAGGCCGAGACCGCCGACCTGCTGCCGGAGTTCGCTGACGCCGCCAAGTCCCTGCAGCCGGGCCAGCTCTCCGGCGCGATCCGCACCAAGGTTGGCCTCCATGTGCTCGCGGTCTGCGGCAAGCGCTCGGCCGGCGCGGCCCAGGTGGACCACGACCAGATCGAGAACCGGCTCACCGGCCAGCAGCTCAGCATGATCTCGCGGCGCTACATGCGCGACCTGCACAATTCCGCGACCATCGAGTTCAGGTGACCCCTAGAGCTCGAGTAACGGGGGCGCCGCCCGGGTGAAAGGTGGCCCCCTTGCCCTGACCCTCGGCGACCCGGCCGGGATCGGACCGGAGATCGTCGTCAAGGCGTGGAACGACCTGCGCCGCGGCGGACCGCCGTTCCTGGTGGTCGGCGACTACCAGTCCCTCGCTTCCGCGTCGGCCGGCGGCGCATCGATCCTGAAGCAGGTTCTCGCCCCTTCGGAAGCCCTCGAGGCCTTCCCGGACGCCCTGCCGGTCCTCGACCTGCCCCTGCGAAGCCCGGTCGTCGCCGGACAGCCCTCGGGCGCGGCGGCGCCGTCGATCGTTCAGTGGATCGAAACGGCGGTGGGCCTGGCGCTCTCCGGCGCGGTCTCCGGCGTGGTCACCGCGCCCATCGCCAAGGCCACGCTCTACGACGCCGGATTCAAGTTCCCGGGCCATACCGAATTCCTCGGAGAACTCACCGCCTCGGAGAATTTTGAAGGCGCCCGCGGTCCGGTGATGATGTTGATCGCCGGCAACCTGCGCGTGGCCCTGGTCACCGTCCACGAGCCTCTGGCCAAGGTCGCCGGCCGCCTCAGCATCGAGGGTATCGTCAACACCGGACGGGTCACCGCCGAGGCGCTTCGCCGCGACTTCGGAATCGCCACGCCGCGGCTGGCGGTGGCGGGCTTCAACCCGCATGCCGGCGAAGGCGGCGCGATCGGGCGCGAAGAGATCGAGATCATCGCTCCGGCCGTCCGCGCCCTGGAGGACCTGGGCATCGACGTCACCGGCCCGCATCCGGCCGACACCCTGTTCCCCGAGGTCATGCGCACGCGCTATGACGCGGCCATCTGCCTCTACCACGACCAGGCCCTGATCCCGGTGAAGATGCTCGACTTCTGGGGCGGCGTGAACGTGACGCTCGGCCTGCCGATCGTTCGCACCTCGCCCGACCACGGCACCGCATTTGATATCGCCGGCCGGGGTCTCGCCCGCGCCGACAGCCTGATCGCCGCGATCCGGCTCGCCGATCGGCTCGCCCAAGCCCGGGTCAAAGAGGCAAGGCCGGGGTGAGTCTCGAGGCCCTGCCGCCGCTGCGCGACGTGCTGGCCGAGCACGGGCTCCTGGCGAAGAAGGCGTTCGGGCAGCACTTCCTGCTGGACCTCAACATCACCCGCAAGATCGCCCGCCTGGCCGGGCTCGCGCCCGGCGACCGGGTGATCGAGGTGGGTCCCGGCCCCGGCGGCCTGACCCGCGCCCTGCTGGAGGCCGGCGCGCGCGTCACCGCCATCGAAAAGGACCAGCGCTTTCGCCCGCTGCTTGAGGACCTGGCTCAGGCCGCCCAGCCCGGCGCGCTCACCCTGGTCTTCGCCGATGCGCTCACCGCCGACGAGGCGGCGCTGCTGGCCGGAGAGCCGGGCCACGTGGTCTCCAACCTGCCCTACAATGTCGGCACGCCGCTGCTCATCAAATGGCTCACCGGCCCCTGGCGCCCCGCATCCATGACCCTGATGTTCCAGAAGGAGGTCGCCCAGCGGATCGCGGCCGGGGTCGACGCCTCCGCCTACGGCCGCCTGGCGGTGATCGCGCAAGCGACCTGCGACGCCCACAGCGTCATGGACGTCCCGGCGCGGGCGTTCAGCCCACCGCCCAAGGTGGAGTCCGCCGTGGTCCGGCTGACGCCCAGGCCCGACCGCCCCTCGCCCGCCCGCCTCGACGCCCTGCAGAAGCTCACCGCCGCGGCCTTCGGCCAGCGCCGCAAGATGCTGCGCGCCAGCCTGAAGGGCCTGGGCGGCGAGCCCCTGATCGAAGCCGCCGGCCTCGATCCGCAGGCCAGGGCCGAGACCGTGGATGTCGCGGGCTTCCTCAGGCTCGCCGACGCCTGGCTGGCGGCCCGCGCGCGCTAGACGCCGCGGACGTTGCGCCGGCGGGCGACTGACGGTCCTATGGGCGCGCCGCCGGAGGGGGAAACCGCATGCTGATCCTGCTGGGCGTGGCCGTCATCGTCGTCGGCTTCGCCCTCCGCTTCAATCCGCTGCTGGTGGTGGTGGCCGCCGCCCTCACCAGCGGCTGGTTCGCCGGCCTGTCGCCGCTTCAGGTCGTCGCGGCCTTCGGCAAGGCCTTCAACGACAACCGCTATGTGAGCATCGCCTACCTGGTGCTGCCGCTGGTGGGCGTGCTGGAGCGCGCCGGCCTGCGCGAACGGGCGGCGGCCATCATCGCCAGCCTGCGCGGCGTCTCGGCGGGCCGCTTCCTCATCGGCTACATGGCGCTTCGGCAGGTCACCTCAGCGGTGGGCCTGGTCTCCATCGCAGGGCAGGCCCAGACCGTGCGCCCGCTGATCGCCCCCATGGCCGAGGCCGCCAGCGAGGTCCATGACGGCCCGCCGTCACCTGAGACCCGCTACGCGGTTCGCGCCATGGCCGCGGCCACCGACAATGTCGCGGTGTTCTTCAGCGAGGACGTGTTCGTGGCCATGGGCTCGGTCCTCCTGATGGTCGGCTTCCTGACGTCCGGCGGGATCGTGCTGGATCCGATCCACCTGTCCGTCTGGGCGATCCCCACCGCGCTCGCCGCCTTCGCCATCCACAGTGCGCGGCTGCTGCTCTTCGATCGCCGCCTCGCCCGCGGAGTCGAGCGGTGATCAAGCTCGGTTTCGTCTATCTGCTCGCCGGCCTGATGTTCGCCGGCTTCGCGCTTTTCAGTGTCGGCGACCGCGCGAACCCCAAACGGTTCGGCAACATGGCGTTCTGGGGATTGATCTCACTTAGTTTCCTGGCCGGCGACTGGCTGGGCGACCTCGGCAACGGCGTCGTGGTCCTGGCGCTGGCGCTCCTGGCGGGTCTCGGTCAGCTGGGCCGGGGCCAGCCCGCGACCACGGCGCCGCAGGAGCGGCAGGCGCTCTCCGAGCGGTTCGGAAACCAGCTCTTCGCGCCCGCCATGATGCTGCCTGTGGTGGTCGCGCTCGGCGTACTGGTCCTCAAGCCTCTCCAGTTCGGCGGCGTCGCCCTGATGGACCCGAAACAGGCGACCCTGATCTCCCTGGCCGGCGCGGTGATCGTGGGCCTCGCCATGGCGCTGATCCTGCTGCGCCAGCCTCTGGCGAGCCCGCTGCAGGAGGGCCGCCGCCTCGCCGACACCGTCGGCTGGGCGATGCTGTTGCCGCAATTCCTGGCGGCGCTGGGCGCGGTCTTCGCTCTGGCGGGCGTGGGCGCCCAGATTGGTCACCTCGTCACCACCTACCTGCCCGTCGACACCCGCTTCGCCGCCGTTGCGGTCTACTGCGTCGGCATGGCCGGCTTCACCATGCTGATGGGCAACGCCTTCGCCGCCTTTCCGGTGTTGACCGGCGGGGTCGCGATCCCGATCCTGGTGGTTCACTTCGGCGGCAATCCGGCGGTGATCGCCTCCATCGGCATGCTGTCGGGGTTCTGCGGCACGCTGATGACCCCGCTGGCCGCCAACTTCAACCTCGTCCCGCCGGCGCTGCTGGAGATCCCCGACCGCTACGCGGTGATCAAGGCGCAGATTCCGACCGCCCTCTTCATGCTGATCGTCAACACGGTGCTGATGTATGTCCTCGCCTTCCGCTAGCGCCCCGAACTCCGGTCGCCTGACGCCCGAAATCGCCTCGCAGTTCGCGCGCATCGCGCTTGGTCACGTCACCCGCGAGTATCCCAACAAACTCGACCACGTGCTGGAGGGTCCAGCCGACGCCCGCGGGCCTCGCGACCTGCACCCGATCTTCTACGGCAGCTTCGACTGGCACTCCTGCGTCCACGGCTACTGGCTGCTGGCGAGCCTCCTGCGCCTTGAACCCTCCATCCCGGAAGCCGGCGCCATCCGCGCGCTGTTCGACGCGGCCTTCACGCCGCAGAACGTGGCCGGCGAGGTCGGTTATCTGAAGCGGGCCTCGTCGCGCGGATTCGAACGACCCTATGGCTGGGGCTGGCTCCTGAAGCTGCAGGCCGAACTGATGGCGCACGACGCCCCATGGGCTGCGACCCACCAGCCACTGGCCGCCGTCTTCGCCGAGCGGTTCCGTGACTTCCTGCCCAAGGCCCACTACCCGATCCGCACCGGCGTCCATTCCTCCACGGCCTTCGCCCTCGCGCTCGCCCAGGACTATGCCGCGGCCGCGGGCGACACCGCGCTGACCGCCCTCTTCGCCGAGAAGGTCCGCGCGTGGTATCTCGGCGACCGCGACGCCCAGGCCTGGGAGCCGTCGGGCGACGAGTTCCTGTCGGCGACCCTGATGGAGGCCGAATGCCTGCGCCGGCTGCTGCCGCCGGACGAGTTCGCGCCGTGGCTGGCGAACTTCCTGCCCCGCGCCGCCCGGCGCGAGCCCGCGAGCCTGTTCACCCCGGCCACGGTCTCCGACCGCAGTGACGGCAAGATCGCCCATCTCGACGGCCTGAACTTTTCCCGCGCCTGGTGCTGGCGCGAAATCGCCGCGACCTTGCCGCCTGGCGATCCCCTGGCCGGCGTCGCCGAGGTCACGGCCCGCGAGCACCTGGCCGCGAGCCTGCCCCACGTCGCCGGCGACTACATGGGCGAGCACTGGCTGGCGTCCTTCGTCCTGCTGGCGCTCACTGCCGGCGAACCTGTTGGATAGATTACAGATTCTCCACAATTCGGATTAATTCGTCGTTACAATCGAGAGTTGCACTTTTTCGGCGTCAACCACCCAAAGAACGCGGCGAATGAGCGTTCGCCCCTAGTGGAAAACACGAAAACCGCAGCCGCATCAGCCTACAGTTTTCGGCAGTGAGACACGTTTCCTGTCGAGGACGCTTATGAAGCTATGCGGTCAGATTTCCGTCGAACTCAACGTCGGCGACTATATTGAAGCCGCCGATCACCAGAAGCGGCTGGAAGATATCCTCCGGCTGGTCCGCGACGCCTATCCCGACGCGACGCTGGCCATGCGCGAGCGCCGCCAACGCAAGGCGCTTCCGCTGACCCGGGCCGCGCCCCGCTCGGCGGCCACCGGCGCCCTGAACCGCTACGCCGACGAATAGGCCTAAGTGCGTCCCAGGGACTCCCTTCTGGAGGCGATCCTCGCGCTCAAGGCGCTCGACGCCCGCATCAGCGTCAACGAGATCGTGGCCTTCCTCTACACCTGCGAGAATGAGGGTCTCAGCGTGCAGGAACTCGCCTATGTGGCGGGACTGACCCAGTCGACGGCCTCTCGCAGCCTGCGCTCCCTGGGCCGCCCAGGCTCCGACTGGGCCCAATCCCCGGCGCTTGGCCTGGTCGACGCCTTCCTCAATCCCACCGACGGGCGCAGCCACGTGGTGCATCTCACCGACCAGGGCCGCGCGCTGCGGGACCGCCTCGATGAACTGATCCGGCGCGCCATCCCCATCGAACTCTAACCAATTGATAGATATTCCTGGCCGGGACTTTAGACTATACACGGAAAATGCATGCATAGGCGCAACAAACCCACGAACGAATACCGGATTGTCACCCTGTTACGTCAGATGAACGCAAGTTAACTGTCGCGAGGTCGATTCCTGTGGTTGGTTTCCCGGACCTGGGGAACACGAACCGTCATGGCTTATCCACTCGACCGCCTGGATGTGCAGATCCTGGCCGCCCTGCAGGAGAACAACCAGGCCACCGCACAGGCCCTTGCCGATCGGGTGCCGCTCTCGCCCTCGGCGATCCTCAGACGCATCCGGCAGTACCGCGACGAGGGCGTGATCGCCGCGGACGTGTCGATCATCGAACCCGGTCAGGTCGGCGAGCGGATCTCCGTGATCATGATGGTCCAGCTCGAACGCCACTCCCCGGCCGCGGTCAGCGAGTTCCGCACCCACCTGGCCCGGTCGCCGCACGTGCAGGTGTGCATGGAAATCTCCGGATCCTACGACATCTCCTGCATCGCGATCTTCCGCGGAATGGAGGAATTCAACGCCTTCACCGACGCCAACATCGCCGGCCACCCGGCCGTGCGGCGCTACGAGGCGAGTTTCGTCAAGAAGCGCGTGAAATTCACCACCGCCATCCCGCTGTGAGGCAGGATCGCTAAACTGCGCTCAGGTTCGACTACGTTATACGCCGACGCGATTACTTCGCTCTTTGTGTCCAATTCGAGACATGTAGGCGACATTACCTTGCTACACCTCATAAGCACATTGACCACTTCCTGCAGCGCTAAGTAACTCCAGCGTAACCGGGGTTTCCAACAGGAGTCCTGGGACTCGTTTTTTGTGGGGAGCTGGCCGGCTCCGATGCGAGCGCGGCCGCTGGAGGAGTTGACCTTGAAAATTCAAAGCACCCGGGAGCGCCTGCTGGCCTCCTCGATGATCTGCGGCGCGGCCTTCCTTGGCCTGTCCGCCACCTCGGCCTACGCGGCGGCCGCGGCTGACGCCGCCGCCGGCGAGGTCTCCGAAATCGTGGTGACAGGGACCCGGATCCCGTCGCCGAACCTGACCTCCATCGCGCCCGTGACCACGGTCGGCAACGCCGACATCAAGGCGCAGGGCGTGACGCGCATGGAGGACATCACCAACTCCCTGCCGCAGGTGTTCGCCGGCCAGGGCTCCTCCATCACCAACGGCTCCACCGGCGCCGCCACGGTCGACCTGCGGGGCCTCGGCCCCAACCGCACCCTGGTGCTGATCGACAACCGCCGCCTCAACCCCGGCGATCCGACCGCGCGGACCAGCGTCTCGGCCGACCTGAACTTCGTGCCCGCCGCCCTGGTGGAACGGGTCGATGTGCTGACCGGCGGCGCCTCGGCCACCTACGGCGCCGACGCGGTGGCCGGCGTCGTCAACTTCATCATGCTGAAGAACTTCGAGGGCGTGCGCATCGACGCGCAATATTCGGGCTACCAGCACGACAACAACAACTCGACCGGCCAGGCGGCGCTGCGGGCGGCTGCGGCCACCGCGCTCATCCCCTCGCAGTTCACCATCCCGGGAAACTCGTTCGAAGGCGAGGGCTCGGAAGTCAGCCTGGTGCTCGGCGTCAATGCCCCGGACGGCAAGGGCAACGTCACCGCCTACGCCACCTACCGCCAGAACAACGCCATCCTGGAGGGCGACCGCGACTTCTCGGCCTGCACCCTGGCCTCGACCGCGGCGGGCTTCGGCTGCTCCGGCTCCGGCACGGCCTTCCCGGCCCGCGTGGGCGGGTTCCTGGTAGATCCGACCACCTTCAACACCTTCCGCCCGCGCAACGCCGCCACGGACGTGTTCAACTTCGGCCCGGCCAACTTCTTCGTGCGGCCTGACGAGCGCTATTCGCTGGGCGCCTTCGCCCACTACGAAATCGCGCCCTGGGCCACGGCCTACATGGACACCATGTTCATGGACGACAATTCCACGGCCCAGATCGCCGCGGGCGGCATTTTCGCCGGCACGTTCAGCGTCAACTGCGCCAACCCGCTGCTCTCCGCCCAGGAAAAGGGCCTGCTGGTCCCGACTGCGGCCACCGGCGGCGGCACCTGCGCCACCAACCCGGGCGGCATCTTCACCAGCACCATCGCCCGTCGTCTGCTCGACCAGGAGCAGACCGGCCGGCTGACCCAGTTCCGCCACACCGACTACCGCATCGTGGTCGGCCTGAAGGGCGACCTCGGCAAGAACTGGAACTACGACGGCTACCTGCAGTACGGCTCCGTTCAGGTGAACAACCGCCAGTCCGGCAATTTCGACACCACCCGGATCAACCAGTCGCTGAACGCCATCGCCGGCCCCGGCGGAACGGCGATCTGCAACCCGGCCGCCAACCCCGACCCGGGCTGCGTGCCGATCAACATCTTCACCAGCCAGTTCATCTCGCCGGCCGCGATCAA
>PLEH01000256.1 GCA_003136395.1 Phenylobacterium sp. | reverse complement strand
TGTCCCGATCAATCCACTAGTTAGGCATTGATCCAGGAGACAGCCATGGCGGCCCCGCGCGGAATCACCCTCTATCACTCGCCGGCGAGCCGCGCCTTCACGGCCTACTGGATGCTGGAGGAGCTGGGCGTCCCGTTCAGCGTCAAGACCGTCGACATCCGCAAGGGCGAGCAGAAGGCGCCGGCCTATCTGAAGCTCAATCCCGCCGGCAAGGTGCCGACGCTGACCGACGGCCCGGTGGTGGTCAGCGAGAATCCGGCGATCGCAATCTACCTGGCCGACCGCTACGGCTACGGCACGCTCGCGCCGAAGATCGACGAGGCCGCGCGCGGTGAATATCTGAAGTGGATGGTGTTCTCGACCGCCGTGGTCGACCCCGTCGCCACCCTGCATGAACAGAAGATCGACCTGCCGGGCTTCAACTTCAGCTTCGGCGCCTTCGACGACATGGTCGGTGTGGTCACCGGCGTGCTGAAGGACCGCCAATTCCTGGTGGGGGATCGGTTTACAGCGGCCGACGTGGTGCTTGGCGGCACGCTCTCGCGGCTGCTCTATCAGAAGGTCCTGCCGGAGGACCCGGTGCTCACCGACTACAACGCACGCCTCACCGCCCGCGAGGCCTTCCAGCGCGCCGCCGACGCCACCTGGCCCGCGCACCTGTTCCCGACGCCGGCGTGAGGCCCACCTAACGCCGTCATCCCACGGTCAGGCGCAGGCTGATCCGTGGGATGACGAGAGTTGGGGTGGCCGATGCGTTGGCTCAGTGTCGAAGCACGATCTTCCCGAAGTGCTGGTTGCGGGCCATCTTGCCCAGCGCCGCCTCGACCTCGGCGAAGGCGAAGGTCGAATCGACCGGCAGCTTCAGCTTGCCGGCGCAGAGCGCGCCCCAAAGGTCCTCGCGGGAGCGGCGGTTGATCAGCGCGATCTCGTCCAGGGTCCGCGTGCGGAAGGTAACCCCGACATAGGTGATCCTGCGCAGGGCGTGCAGGTCGGCGTTGAACTCGCTGCGCGTGCCCCCGAGGCGGCCGACGTTGACGATCCGCCCGAGGATCTTCGTGGCCCGCATGTTGGGGTTGACGAGGTTCCCCGAGACCTGGTCGACGATCAGGTCGACGCCCTGGCCCTTGGTGTATTCCAGCACCTGATCGACCCAGGCCACGTCTCCGGAATCGATCGCCAGGTCGGCGCCGTATTCGGCCAGTTTGGCGCGGCGGCCGGGGTCGGTGGAGGAGCCGATCACCTGTTTGGCCCCCATCACCTTGGCGATCTGCAGGCCGAGCAGGCCTACGCCGGAGCTGGCGCCCTGGATCAGCACGGCCTGGCCCTCGGTCAGCCGGCCCTCGGTGACGATGGCGTCGTGCATGGTCCGCAGCGCGACCGGGAAGCAGGTGGCCTCCTCGAAGCTCATGCTCGCATCCGGGATCGGCAGCACATGGGCGGCGTGAACGCAGACGTACTCCGCGAAGGCCGACGCGCTCGCGCCCATGACCCGGTCGCCCTCGGCATAGTCGGTGACACCGGGACCGATCGCCTCGACCACGCCCGACCACTCTGAGCCCAGCACCGTGCCGATCCCGCCGCGCGCGCCGTGCAGGGCGCCGGTCGACATCGCCAGGTCGACGCGGTTCAGGCCATTGGCCATGACCTTGACCAGCACCTGGCCCTGTTTCGGAGCCACCTTGGCGGCGTCGCGCATGGCCGGGCCCTGGTCGGTCAGGATGTAGGCTCTCATGGCTTGGCCCTTTTCGCCGCCTTTGCCTTGTTGGCAGGTGGCGGAAGCTGCGGTCCGTCGCTCGGAGCGGCCACCTGGCCTACGTTCAAGGTCATGGAGACCAGATCGTAGTAGCCGCAGAGCGCCACCAGATCGACGACGCCCTGGTCGCCCAGCACCTTGTGGGCGGCGGCATAGGTCGGATCGCTCACCCGATGCGTGGCTCTGAGTTCGGTGACGAAGTCGTAGACCGCGGTCTCGTCGGCGGCCATGCCGGCGGGACGCTTGCCTCGGGCCACGTCAGCGGCGACGGCCGGGCGTAAGCCCGCCTTCAGCGCCAGGGGGTAGTGCGCCGACCACTCATAGTCAGCGTCCCAGGCCCGCGCGGTCAAAAGGATCGCGAATTCGTTCAGCCGCGGCGGCACGCTGGAATGGAAGCGCAGGCGTTCGCCCACCTGCTGCAGCTTGTCGGCGAGCTCGGGACTGCGCAGCCAGGTGTTGAAGGGGCCGCCCAGCCCCTTGCGGGGCCCCGCCATGATCGCCTCGGCCACCTTGCGCTGGGCCGCAGTCATCTGGTCGGGCGTCAGCGTTGGAAAACGCTCCGCGCCGCCGGAGGGTCCCGCGGCGGCAAACCCCAATCCCACAACGGCGGCTAAGACGGGTCCAGTCGTCTTGCCCATGCGTCTCCTCCTAATCGCTCGTACTGATCACGGCTCCGGCAAGCTCCCCCGGTTCCGGCGCCTCGTAGACACCCTCGATGAATTCGAAGAGGTCGGGCGTGACCTCGATGGCGAAGCTTTCGCCGCGCACCACATTGCGGTCCAGCACGCGGGCGCGCCGCACCTCGGCCGGAGCGTCCACGAAGTGGAATTGCAGGTCCAGGCCCGTGGCCTCCGCGATCTGCCGCACCCGGGCCCGATCGGCCCTGCGCATAAGGCCGATGTCCAGGATCACCGGGCTCCCCGCCGCCAGCACGCCGGCCGCGGTCGCCCAGATCTGTCCCTCGCAGCGGCCCACCCGCTCGATCATCCACTCGTACTGAATGGGCTCGGGCATGTCGGGGCCGAACAGCCGGGCCATCCAGTCGTCGAGGATGAAAGCCACTGCCTTTTCGCGCCGGGCGAAGGCGTGCGCATAGGTCGTCTTGCCCGCCCCGCAGGGTCCGAAGATGACATTCGGCGTGGCGCCCATGCGGAAGCTTGCTACCTGACCGACAGACCACCGTCGATGACCAGTTCGGCGCCCGTGACGTAGCGGCTTTCCTCCGACGCCAGCCAGAGCACGCCGTTGGCGATATCCTCGGGAAAGCCTTTCACCCCCAGCGGCACCGCCATGGTCGACATGGCGTCGAGGTCCGGCGGGGCGTTGGCGCCCGGGTTGGTGGCTGCGCCGATGGTGATCCAGATCGGGGTGTCGATGATCCCCGGATGCACCGAGTTCACCCGGATGCCGTCCTTGGCGTTGGCGCACTCCATGGCCACGCTCTTGGTGAACAGCCGCACCCCGCCCTTGGTCGCGCAATAGCCGCCGAGGATCGCCGAGCCCTTGAGCCCGGCCACTGAGGACATGTTGATGATGCTGCCGCCGGCGCCGGACACCCGCATCAACGGAATCGCGTGCTTGACGCCCAGGAAGACCCCGTCGAGGTTGACCGCCGTTTGCTTGCGCCAATCGGCGAGCGTCATCTCCACGATCGAGCCGCCTATGGCGATGCCGGCGTTGTTGACCAGGATGTCGAGCCGCCCCTCGCGGGCCTTCACCTCGGCGATCACGCCTTCCCAGGCGGCCTCGTCGGTGACGTCGTGATGCAGGCGCCAGGCCTTGCCGCCGGCCTTGCCGATGGCGGCCACGGCCTGGGCGGCCTTGTCGTCCTGCAGGTCGGTGATGATGACTGTGGCACCCTCGGCGGCCAGCTTCTCGGCGCAGCCCAGCCCAATGCCGCTGGCCCCGCCGGTGATCAGCGCCACCTTGCCCTCAACGCGCCCAGCCATCTCGACCTCCCGTCCTATTGATTGAACGGAGGCCTAGCCCACGGCGCGGCCCGCCGCCAGCACCAGGCGGCATGACCGGGCATAGATTGTCGTTCGGCCGGCGTCCCCGCGGGCGTCAGCCCCTTAAGGCCGTCAGTGCATCCAGCTCGGGGTCGAGTCGCCCGTGGCCACCATATAGACCGCGCCGATCGCCAGCAGGACGATGACGACCACCATCATCATGCCCAAGAGGCCTTCGAATCGCTCGGCCACATGCTTGTTCTTGTGTGGTCGGACTTCCGGATGGTCAGAGTGCATAGAGCGTTCTCCCAATCTGCTGAGGGTTCATTGCCCCCGCCAAACTGCGGCAGACGCCAAACGGCGTCGTCCCGGCCGAGCTCTATTCTGGGGCAGCCGGAGCGCACCCATGGGCCTGCATAAGTCAGGCATTGAGCCGGAATCTGCGCTTCCGGATATCATAGGTCAATCAAAAGCTTGGCCGCGGAGGGTTCACGAAGTCGCGTCTTGCGTGTGGCGACCGCGCAAGGTTTGAGCTCCGCCGCGCCATCGCCGGCCCCTTGCCAGGGGGGCGGCTGGCGCGGCGGCGGAAGGCGAAACGGCGGCTCGGCCTGCCGTCCGGCGGGGAGGGATGCACGGCCCGCTGGAACGAGGCGCTAGGCGTAGCTCTGCAGGGGTCGGACCTCCAGGGTGTCCTCCACGGTCGCCACAATCGCCTGGGCGGCCGCCAACGCCCCGGCGGCGGTCGTGTAGTAGGGGGTCTTCATCATCAGGGCCGTGCGACGCAGTTCGAAGCTGTCGGCCAGCGACTGACGGCCCTCGGTGGTGTTGAACACCAGCTGCACCTCGCCGTTCTTCATGGCGTCGACGATGTGTGGCCGGCCCTCCAGCACCTTCTTGACGTGCTCCACCCGCAGCCCCTGGGCGGCGAGGTAGGTCGCCGTGCCGCCGGTCGCCAGCACCTTGAAGCCCAGGCCCAGCAACAGCCGCACCGGCTCCAGAACCCAGGGCTTGTCGGCGTCCTTCACCGAGACGAAGACCGAGCCGGATTTCGGCAACACCGTGCCGCCTCCCAGCTGGCTCTTGGCGAAGGCCCGCGCGAAGGCCGGCGCCAGGCTCTCCCCCGGGCGAACCCAGTCAAGGCCCATCACCTCGCCTGTGGAGCGCATCTCCGGGCCCAGCACGGTGTCGACGCCGGGGAAGCGCGCGAAGGGGAAGACCGCCTCCTTGACCGCGATGTGGTCGTAGGGCGTCTCGGTGAGGTCGAAGTCGGAGAGCTTCATGCCGGCCATGACCTTGGCGGCGATGGCGGCCAGCGGCCGGCCGATGGTCTTGGCGACGAAGGGCACGGTGCGGCTGGCGCGCGGGTTCACCTCCAGGACGAAGATCCGGGGCTCGTCGGAGTGCGGCTCCTCGATGGCGAACTGGACGTTCATCAGGCCGCGGACTTCCAGGGCCCGCGCCATGGCCGTGGTCTGCACCTTGAGCTCGGCGATGGTCTCGGGTTTCAGCGAGAATGGCGGGAGCGAGCAGGCTGAGTCGCCGGAGTGCACGCCGGCCTCCTCGATGTGCTCCATGACGCCGGCCACATAGACTTCCCCATCGGCGTCGCACAGCGCGTCCACGTCCACCTCGGTGGCGCGGGAGAGGTACTGGTCGATCAGGACCGGCGAGTCCCCGCTCACCTTCACCGCGTTGGTGATGTAGCGCTCGAGCTGCTCGTCATCGCGGACGATCTCCATGGCCCGGCCGCCAAGCACATAGGAGGGCCGGATCACCACCGGATAGCCCACCTGATGGGCGCCGGCGAAGGCCTCGTCGCGGGACCTCGCGATGGCGTTGATCGGCTGCTGGATCTTGAGCTTGTGAAGCAGTTGCTGGAAGCGCTCGCGGTCCTCGGCCAGATCGATGGCGTCGGGCGTGGTGCCGAGGATCGGGATGCCGGCGTCGGCCAGCGGCTGGGCCAGCTTCAGCGGCGTCTGGCCGCCGAACTGGACGATGACGCCCAGCAGCGTGCCCTTGGACTGCTCCACGTGGATAAGTTCTAGGACGTCTTCGGCGGTCAGCGGCTCGAAGTAGAGCCTGTCCGACGTGTCGTAGTCCGTCGACACGGTCTCGGGATTACAATTCACCATGATCGACTCCACGCCGATCTCGTCGAGCGCGAAGGCTGCGTGGCAGCAGCAGTAGTCGAACTCGATCCCCTGGCCGATGCGGTTGGGCCCGCCGCCCAGGATGATCGCCTTCTTGCGGTCGGACGGGTCGCTCTCGCACTCCGGGGCCTGGCCGAGCGAGCCCGTCTCATAGGTCGAGTACATGTAGGNNCGGCGCAGGTGTCGATGCGCTTGAAGACCGGCCTGACGCCCAGGGCGCGGCGGTCGTCCCTGACGCGGGCTTCCGTGGAGCCGACCAGAGCCGCAAGGCGGGCGTCGGAGAAGCCTTGGGCCTTAAGCGCCCGGAACGCCTGCGCCGAAGTGGGCAGGCCGTCCGCGCGCACGCCCTCCTCCTCGGCTACCAGGGTCTGGATCTGGCGCAGGAACCACGGTTCGTAGGAACAGGCCGCGTGGATGTCCTCGACGCTGAGGCCGTGGCGGAAGGCCTGGGCGATGACCCGCAACCGGTCCGGCGTCGGCTGGCCGAGCGCGCGGACCACCGCGGCGTGTCCCATCTCCGGATTGCCGGCGTTCTCGATCTCCACCTCGTCGAGGCCGCAAAGGCCGGTCTCCAGGCCCCTCAGCGCCTTCTGCAGGCTCTCGGCGAAGGTGCGCCCGATGGCCATCACCTCGCCCACCGACTTCATCGAAGTGGTCAGGTATGGCTCCGAGCCCGGATACTTCTCGAAGGCGAAGCGCGGGATCTTGGTGACCACGTAGTCGATGGAGGGCTCGAAGGCGGCGGGCGTGACGCCGGTGATGTCGTTCATCAGCTCGTCGAGGGTGTAGCCGACGGCCAGGCGGGCTGCGACCTTGGCGATCGGAAAGCCGGTGGCCTTCGACGCCAGCGCCGAGGACCGCGACACCCGCGGGTTCATCTCGATCACCACCATCCGGCCGTCCACCGGATTGACCGCGAACTGCACGTTGGATCCGCCGGTCTCGACCCCGATCTCGCGCAGCACGGCGATCGAGGCCGCCCGCATCCGCTGGTATTCCTTGTCGGTCAGCGTCAGGGCCGGGGCGACGGTGATGCTATCGCCGGTGTGCACGCCCATCGGGTCGATGTTCTCGATGGAGCAGACGATGATGCAGTTGTCCGCCTGGTCGCGGACGACCTCCATTTCGTACTCCTTCCAGCCGAGCACGCTCTCCTCGATGAGCACCTCGGTGGTGGGCGATATCTCCAGGCCGTGGGCCACGATCTCGCGGAATTCGCCGAGGTTATAGGCGATGCCGCCGCCGGTGCCGGCCAGCGTGAAGCTCGGCCGCACGATGGCCGGCAGGCCCACGAACTCCAGCCCCTCCAGGGCCTCTTCCATGGAGTGCGCCGCCTTGGATTTCGGGCTCTCAAGGCCCAGGTGGTCCATGGCGTCGCGGAATTTCTGGCGGTCCTCGGCCTTGTCGATGACCTCCGCGCGGGCCCCGATCATCTCGACGCCGTACCTGGCGAGCACGCCGGAGGCGTCCAGCGCCAGGGCCGTGTTCAGCGCCGTCTGGCCGCCCATGGTGGGCAGGAGCGCGTCGGGGCGTTCCTTGGCGATGATCTTCTCGACCATCTCCGGCGTGATCGGCTCGATATAGGTGGCGTCGGCCACGTCCGGATCGGTCATGATCGTCGCCGGATTGGAGTTCACCAGCACGATCCGGTAGCCCTCGGCCCGAAGCGCCTTGCAGGCCTGGACGCCGGAATAGTCAAATTCGCAGGCCTGCCCGATGACGATGGGCCCAGCGCCGATGATCAGGATCGAGGAGATGTCTGTGCGTTTGGGCATCAAGTCTCGCGCGCGAGGGCCCGCGCGTCGTCTCAGCGCCGGCCCCAGATCAGAACTGCAGGTTAAGGCGCCCGTTTAGAGAGGGAGTCGGTGGGACGCAAGCCAGCGTGTGGCGCGCCGACGGACCCATGAAAGAGGAACCACGGAAAACACGGAAAGAGCACGGAAAGAGAAGGCATTTGTTCTCATATTGTTCCAGTCGCCCGTTCCCGCTATGCTGACGCTATGGACGGTAGCCATACCGACGGACTTCTCCATCAGAATGGGGCGTTCCAAATCCGGGGCGCGGTGTTCGAGGTCTATCGCGCCATGGGCGCGGGGTTCCTGGAGGCGGTCTATCAGGAATGCTTGGAAGTCGAGTTTTCCGTGCTCTTTCCGTGTTTTCCGTGGTTCCTTCTTCCTTCCTTCCTTCGGCCCAAACAAAATGGGCCGGTGCGGACACCGGCCCATCTGTAGGCGCATGGCGGGGTTTCACCCCCGCAAATCTGTAAGGTCCTAGGCCTGGAGCTGGCCTGCCGCGGACTTGCCGCTGCGCGGATCCTTCTCGAGCTCGTAGGTGATCTTCTGGCCTTCGTTCAGGGAACGCAGGCCCGCGCGCTCGACCGCGGAGATGTGCACGAACACGTCAGGACCGCCTTCATCCGGTTGGATGAAGCCGAAGCCCTTGGCGCCATTGAACCATTTGACGGTGCCGGTAGCCATGAAAGTTCTAGTCCTTCGATAGGTTATTGCCGCCGACCCAAAGCATTTGCGCCGCCGATCTCAGTTCGAAAGGGGTCGGGAGGCAGGTCCGGCGCCCATGAAAACGGGCGGGGAAAGTCGACCGAACCATATCGAATTCGATGGAATTCACCGTGGAGGATTTCCAAACGCGAGGCAAGACGGCCGAAAATTTTGCAGAAAGCTCGAAACCAATTGTCGGCTTGGCCATATAACAGGGGTGAGGCCACGCTTATCGCGACGGCCAATTGTGGAGGGGTGCCCCATGACCCTCATCGAAAAGATCCCGACGATGACCGACGTGGAGGTGGTCAATCTGCTGACCAACGCGCGGCGTTTGCAGGAGTCCGGCGATGAGCGCCAGCAGGCCGCCGCCGCCGAACTGCTGCCCGCCCTGGAAGCCGCCGCCACGGAACGCAAGACCGAGCGCCTGGCCGTCGCCCAGGCCAAGCGCGCCGCCGCCCGCAAACCCAAGAAGGTCGCCGCTTGATGGGGGCCGCATAGTTTCGTGGCGCCCGGCTTGGGTGTAAGGGATTGCCCCCGGGCCGCGAAACGGCCAGCTTCCGCATTCACGCCCAGCGAGACTTGAGCCCGCAAACTTGGCCGCCGCGACAACCCCCGAAGACCTTGCCCACCTGATGACGCGCGTCGCCACGGGTGAACGTGCGGCGTTGCGGCAACTTTATGATGCAACCTCCGCGAAGCTTTTCGCCGTATGCCTACGTATCTTGTCCGACCGCGAAGAAGCCGAGGACGTTTTGCAAGAGGTCTATGTCACAGTTTGGCGTCGAGCCGACCGCTTTGACGGGTCGCGTGCGAGCGTCATGACCTGGGTCTCCACGATCGCCCGCAACCGGTCGATCGACCGGCTTCGCGCCCGAGGTCCCATGGCCTATGCCGATCAGGTCGAGGATCTCGACATCCCCGATGGCGGCGTCAGCGCCGAGGCCCTGCTGGTCACGGCGGGCGAAGAGAGACGGCTGCACCACTGCCTGTCCGAACTCGACGACCGCACCGAAAAGGTGATCCGGACCGCCTTCTTTGAAGGCGTCACCTATGAAGCCCTGGCGCGCCGTATGGACACGCCTCTGGGCACGGTAAAGAGCTGGGTCCGCCGGGGCCTCGCCAAGCTTAAGGGCTGTCTCGCGACATGAGCGAAGCTCCCGAACTCACCGAATCCGAGGCCTTCGCGGCCGAGCACGCCCTCGGCGTCCTGACCTCGGCTGAACGTCGCCAGGCCGAGGCGCGGATGGCCGCCGACACCGACTTCGCCGCCCAGGTCGAGGCTTGGCGCGAACGGCTGGAGCCGATGACCGACAACCTGGTCGCGATTCCCGCGCCGCACGCGCTTTGGCTGCGCATCGAGCGGTCCCTGGGCGCCAACGACAACTCGGCCTCGGTGAAGGGCCTGCGCTTCTGGCGCGGCGCCACCGCCAGTTCGCTGGCGCTCGCCGCCGCAAGCATCGCTGCGGCCGTCATGCTGGGCAACCGCCCGCCGGTCCTGGTGCACACGCCGCCCGCGGGTCAGCTGCTGGACGCCAGCCTGGTGAGCCAGACCGGCGCGCCCGTGCCGCTGTTCGTCGCGGCCTATGATCCGACGCGCAAGGCGCTGATCGTCACTTCGCTGGTGACCCCCGGCAACGATCCGGCCCACGTCCACGAGCTGTGGGTGATCCCGGCCGACGGCAAGCCCAGGCCGCTGGGCATCCTAGCGCCCGGCAAGACCGTCGCCATGCCGATGCCGGAGAGCCTCCTGTCCTCGCTGGCCGCCGGCTCGGCGCTCGCCGTCTCCGTCGAGCCCCCCGGCGGCTCGCCGAAGGTCGATGCCCCGTCCGGCCCGATTACAGCCGTCGGCAAGCTCGCGAAAATATAAATTAACGACATATGCATCCGAATTCGGGTGTCACCAAGTATAGTCTTACGTAGTTGATTAACGTAATCAACATTCGGAGGACGAAATCTAATGAAAATGAAATCTGTCCAGGCCGGACTGTTCGGCATTGCGCTGGCATTGTCGGCTGGAATCTTCGTCAACGCGCTGGTGACGACGGGCGCGATGAGCGCTGAAAAGACCGTGACGGTGGGCGGCGCGCCCATGTACCCGTCGAAGAACATCATCCAGAACGCGGTCAATTCGAAGGACCACACCACCCTCGTCGCCGCGGTGAAGGCCGCGGGCCTGGTGGACACCTTGTCGGGTCCCGGGCCTTTCACGGTGTTCGCGCCCACGAACGCCGCCTTCGGCAAGCTGCCGGCCGGCACGGTGGACACCTTGGTGAAGCCCGAGAACAAGGCCACCCTCACGAAGATCCTGACCTACCATGTGGTCTCCGGCCGCCTGAGCTCGGCCGACCTGATGAAGACCGCCGGCATGGGTGCGGGCAAGAACACGCTCACGACCGTCCAGGGCGAAGCCCTCACCGTCACCGCCAAGGGCGGCGCCGTCTGGCTCACCGACGCCAAGGGCGGCATGTCCAAGGTGACCATCGCCAACGTCAACCAGTCCAACGGCGTGATCCACGTCGTCG
>PLEH01000218.1 GCA_003136395.1 Phenylobacterium sp. | reverse complement strand
TTCGCCGACGCCACCGGCGACCACCAGTGGATCCACGTGGACGTGGAGCGCGCCACCCGCGAGATCGGCGGCCCGATCGCCCACGGTTACCTGACGCTGTCGCTGATCCCGTTCCTGGGCCAGGGCATGCTGCCGGTGAAGGGCGTGACGCGGGGCATCAACTACGGCTCCGACAAGGTCCGCTTCATCAACATGGTCCGCGTCGGCAAGCGGGTGCGCATGCGCCAGAAGCTGATCGGCGCCGAGCCCAAGGCCGGCGGCATGCAGCTGAAGAACGAATGCACCATCGAGATCGAGGGTGAGGAAAAGCCGGCCTGCATCGCCGAGACGATCTCGATCGTCTACGGGGGTTAGGCCCTACTCCGGCGAGGCGGCTTCCTCCGCGGAGGCCGCCTTGGCGCCGGACATGTCGGCCTGGCTGGCGACCTCGGTCGTGGGCGCCTCCGGATCCTTGATCAGGGCGAGCGTCTCGCGGATGAACTTGGCGTTGGTGACGATGCCGATGTCGAGGCGCTCGCTGTTCAGTTCGACCTGCTGGGTGAGCAGCCCCGCGATGAACTCCACGTCCGGCCGCGGCAGCGCCGGATCGGCCGAGGCGCGGCGCGCCGGGCCGCTCATAAACACCGGCCCGCCGGAGTTGCCCGGGAACACCGCGAAATCCAGCAGGAAGGTCGGGAAGATCTTGGCGGGCGCGATCGGATAGGACGCCACCTTGCCGGCGCGCAGGATCGGAAAGCCCGCGGCGTTGGCCGCGAGGCCCCGCGGGAAGCCCAACGCCATCATCTCGTCGCCCGCGCCCACCTGGTATTTCGAGAAGGTGTCGTCGGCCGCCAGATAGTCCTCCGGGATCGCCGCCTTGGCGAAGGCCGCCGGCGCGGTGATGGAGATCGCCGCCACGTCGCGCGACGGGTGATGGGTCCACAGCGCCTTGCCGGCCGCGTCGCGGATCCGCAGAGGCTGCGGCGAGTAGCTCCAGCTGCCGTCGGAGTTGGCGATGCGGTAGCCGACGCGGGCGTCGGTTCCCGGCATCTTGTCGAACACATGGTTGGCGGTGACTAGGATGGTGTGCGTCTTGCCGTCCGGCGTCACCTCGGAGATCAGGAACCCGGTGCCGACGGTCCGCGTGCCATTGCCGAGCGGTTGCTCAAGCTGCACGGTCGCCTGCATCATCTGCACGGACAGGTCCAAGACCATGGTGCGGTTCCCGAAAGCTCTGGAAGCCTTTCGCGTCTATTGCGCGACCTCGATAGGTCGATAGTGAATCACGCGAAGGTTTCCGCCAAGATAAGATGACGTCGCGCCGCCGCGCCCAAGTGACGCGTGCGCGGCTTCGCGCAGCTTTCGCACACGAGCGCTTGAGAGCACGCATGGGGCGGGGCATCTAGCGCCCATGACCACCGCCACACCCACGCCGCCCGTCGCAGAGAAGCGGCCCTTGAGGATCGAGCAGCTCGGCCGGGTGCGGACCGACGACTACGCCTGGATGAAGGACGAAAACTGGCAGCAGGTGCTGCGCGATCCCAAGGCCCTGCGCGCCGACGTCCGCGAGCATCTCGAGGCCGAGAACGCCTACGTCAAGGCGATGCTGGCCGGGACCGAGGCCCTGCAGGCGCAGATGTTCGCGGAGATGAAGGGCCGCATCAAGGAGGACGACAGTTCCGTCCCCTCGCCCGACGGACCCTGGGACTACTACATCCGCTACGACCTGGGCGCCCAACACCCGATCCACGCCAGGCGGCCCAGGGGTAAGTCGGACGGCGAAGAGATCCTGCTGGACGAGGAGGCGCTCTCGAAGGGCAAGCCCTTTTTCCAGGTGGGCGCCGCCAGCCACAGTCCGGACCACGCCCTCTATGCCTGGGCCGCCGACGAGCAGGGCTCGGAGTACTACACGATCCGGGTCAGGGACCTGACGAGCGGCCGGGAGCTCGGGTCCCCCGTCGAGAGCGCCTATGGCGCGCTGACCTTCTCGCCGGACAGCCGGTGGCTGTTCTGGGTCTGGCGCGACGAGAACGCGCGGCCCTCGAAGGTCTTCCGCCGCCCCGCGTGGGGCGGCGACGACGTGCTGGTCTACGAGGAAGCCGACGACGGCATGTTCCTGGGCATCGGGACCGCCTCGGACGACAGCCACATCCTGATCCATGTGGGCAACCAGGAAACGACCGAGATCCTGCTGATCCCGGCCTCCGATCCCACCGCCGCCCCGGTGGTCGCCGAGCCGCGGGCCGTGGGGGTGAAGTACCACCTCGATCACTGGACCGACCGCTGGATCGTCCACACCAACGCCGACGGCGCCATCGACTTCAAGATCTCCACCAGCGACGCCGCCGTCCCGGCCAAGGCGACGTGGCGCGACGGGATCGCCCACCAGCCCGGCCGCTACATCAGCGCCGTCGCCGCCTTCGAGGGCCACTTGGTCCGCGCCGAACGGGTCAATGCGCTCGACCGCCTGGTGGTCACCGCTCGCAATGGGTCCGAGCACGAGGTCGCCTTCGACGAGGAGGCCTATGCGCTCGATATGGAAGGCGGCTACGAGTACGCCACGACCACCGTTCGCTTCGTCTACCAGTCGCCGACCACGCCGCGTCAGACCTACGACTACGACATGGCGACGACTGAGCGGACGCTGCGCAAGACCCAGGAAATTCCCTCCGGCCACGACCCCGCCCACTATGTGGCGCGCCGCCTCCACGCCAAGGCCGCCGATGGCGCCGAGGTCCCGATCACGGTCCTGATGCTGAAGGACACCCCGCTGGACGGCTCCGCGCCGCTGCTGCTCTACGGCTACGGCGCCTACGGCATCGCCATGGAGCCCAGCTTCTCGATCCGCAACCTGAGCCTCGTGGACCGCGGCTGGATCTGGGCCACCGCCCACGTCCGCGGCGGCTCGGACAAGGGCTGGGGCTGGTTCCTCGACGGGCGCAAGGAGAAGAAGCCCAACAGCTTCACCGACTTCATCGCCTGCGCCGAGCACCTGATCCACCAGGGCTATGCGACCAAGGGCCGGATCGCGGCCTACGGCGGCTCGGCGGGCGGCATGCTGATGGGCGCGGTCGCCAACCTGCGCCCCGACCTCTGGGGCGGGATCATCGCCGCGGTGCCCTTCGTCGATGTGCTGAACACCATGAGCGACACCACCCTTCCGCTCACCCCGCCGGAGTGGCCCGAATGGGGCAATCCGCTCCGGGACACCGCCGCCTACGACCTGATCGCCTCCTTCAGCCCCTATGACCGCATCTCAGCCCAGGCCTATCCGCCGGTCCTGGCCACCGGCGGCCTCTCCGACCCGCGCGTCACCTATTGGGAGCCGGAGAAGTGGATCGCACGCTTGCGCGAATTTTCGACGGGCGATGCCCCAATGCTGCTCAAGATCAACATGGAGGCTGGACACGGCGGCGCGTCGGGCCGGTTCGACTTCCTCAAGGAGATCGCATTGGACTATGCCTTCGCCGTCTGGGCGCTGGAGAAGGGTTGGGAGAAGGCATGATCGTCCGCGAAGCCACTGAATCCGACGCCCCGGCGCTCGCGGCCATCTACGGCGACGCCGTGCTCCACGGTTTCGGCACCTTCGAGGAGGAGCCGCCTACGCCTGAGGACATGGACCGCCGCCGCCGCGCCGTACAGGATCGCGGCCTGCCCTACCTGGTCGCCGAAGTGGGCGGAAAGGTCCTGGGCTTCGCCTACGCCGGCCCGTTCCGCCCACGCGCCGCCTACCGCTACACCCTGGAAGACAGCGTCTATGTATCGCCCGACGCCAAGGGCAAGGGCGTCGGCCGCGCCGTGCTCTCCGCCGTCATCGCCGCCTGCGAGGCGCTCGGCATCCGCCAGCTGATGGCGGTGATCGGCGACACCGGAAACGCCGGCTCCATCGGCCTGCACCGCGCGCTGGGCTTCGAGCAGACCGGCGTGGGCAGGAGCGTCGGCTTCAAGCACGGCCGCTGGGTCGACATCGTCCACATGCAAAAGGCGCTGAATGGCGGCGACACCCTGCCCCCCGGCGGCGGCGGCGTGACGCTGACCGGCCACTGAGTGGCCCCTGACACCACTGGCGCAGATATGCTAAGCGCGCTTTCGTGAACGCCGCCCTCCTGTTCGAGCCCGATGGCTACCTGCTGACCGGGCCCGCGCTGATGGGGCGCCAGTCCGCGGGCAACGGGTTCCTGCGCGCCGCCGTCCAGGCCGCGGGCGACCGGCCGCTGGCGGCCTACACGGCCAACCGGAAGTCCGCCGAGGCCTTCCAGCGCACCGTCGCTGAGATCGACCCCAAGGTCACGACGAGCTGGATTCCCGGTCCCCGGCTGGACCTGCTGGCCGAGCAAGGCGTGCTCTATCGGCCCGACCTGGTGCTTTGGCCGCACGCGCGCGCGCGCCTGCGCCTGAGTCCCGCCGCCTACAGCCTCTGCGGCGTCACCCACACCCTGGCCACGGCCGGCACGCTCGACACCATCGGCCGGATGCTCACCGAGCCCGTGATGCCGTGGGACGCGCTGGTCTGCACCTCGGCCGCCGCGCGCGCCGTGGTCGAGACGGTGCTCGATCGTCAGGCGGACTACCTGCGCTGGCAGGGCGGCCGGGGCGGGGGCCAGGCCAGTCCCGCCGATCGGCCGCTGCTGCCGGTGATCCCGCTGGGCGTCCACTGCGCCGACTTCGCCTTCAGCCAGGCCGACCGCGCCGCCGCCCGCGCCGCCCTGGGCCTGGCCGCGGACGACGTGGCGGCCCTATTCGCCGGCCGGCTCTCGGTGAGCGGCAAGACCCATCCCTACGCCATGTTCCGCGCCCTGCAGCAGGCCGCCAGGGAGACCGGCAAGCCCGTTGTCCTGGTGATCGCCGGCCAGGCGCACACCGAGGCCATGATGCGCCTGTTCCGCTCCGGACTGGCGACCTTCTGCCCGGACGTGCGCACCGTCTTCGTCGACGGCAAGGACGCCGCCGCCTACCGCGGCGCCTGGGCGGGCGCTGACCTCTTCATCTCGCTGGCCGACAGCATCCAGGAGACCTTCGGCATCACCCCGCTGGAGGCCATGGCCGCGGGCCTGCCGGCCCTGGTCAGCGACTGGGACGGTTACAGGGAAACGGTCCGCGATGGCGTCGACGGCTTCCGCATCCGCACCTGGGCTCCGCAGCCGGGCGCGGGCGTGACGATCGGCCTGGGCTATGAGACCGGGGCTCTGAGCTACGAGCAGTACCTGTCCCGCAGCAACACCGCCGTGGCCGTCGATACCGGCGATCTCGCCAGGCGCCTGGGCGAGCTGGTCACCGATCCGGCGCTCCGCCGCCGCCTGGGCGCCGCCGGCCAGGCCCGCGCCCGTAAGATCTTCGACTGGCCGGTAGTGTTCGGCGCTTACCAGGCCCTGTGGGACGAGCAGACCGCGATCCGCCGCAAGGCCGCCGAGGATCCGCAGACCGCCGCCTGGCTCGTCGGTGCGCCGAGGGTCGGGTCGGACCACATGGGCCCGTTCGACACCTTCGCCAGCTATCCGACCCGCCATGTCACCGCCAAGACCATGGTCGCCGCGGTCCCGGGCTTCACGAAGGCGGCCTATCGCGACCTGATCGCCCAGGACATCAACGCCCTGTGGAAAGTCAGTGAGGACGTGGCCGCCCTCGTCCTCGCCGCTCTGGAGCGCGGGCCGGCCAGCGTCGGGGACCTCGCCGCCGCCACCGGGCTCGAGCCCTTCCTGGCGATGGAGATCATCACACGCCTGGCGAAGATCGACGTGGTGTCGCTCATCGCCTGACGATGCGACTCTCGAGGCGTCGTGCTAGAGCTTGGCCATGTCGCCGCACAGCGAACCGCCGGTGGAGACCGGCCCCGACGACGTCCACCCCAACCCGCGGCGCACCGGGATGCGCTGGTTCGACCTGACGCTGGCGCTCTCGGCCATCTTCATCTCCGCCGTCTCGCTGGCCGTCGCCATCGACCACGGCCGCACGGAGCGCGAGCTGGTGGCCTCCAACGCCTGGCCCTTCCTGCGCGCGGTGCTGAGCAATGGGGGCGGCGAGGCGCCGGGCGAGAATTCGGTCGTCATCGGCGTCTCCAACGGCGGCGTCGGCCCGGCCAAGCTGGAGAGCTTCGAGGTCTTCTACCGGGGTCAGGCCGCCAGCTCGGGCCTCGACCTCATGCGGCGCTGCTGCGGGCTGGGGCCCACCGACGACGACGTGAAACGCCAGATGCCGCACGGCCGCCATTTCGAGATCACCGACCACACGGTGCTGCGCCCCGGTGAGGCGAAGGAGACCTTCGGCGTGCGCCGCGACTCCGAAGTCGACGAGCGTTTCGCAGGCGTGCTGACCGACATCAGGTTCCGCGCCTGCTACTGCTCGATCCTCAACGAGTGCTGGGTCTCGAACCTGCTCGACACCCGGACCCAGCCCGTGAAGGCCTGCCCGGAGCCCAAGGTCCGGTTCGATCCCTTGGGCGGCTAACTTACGCCAGCAGGGAGAAATGCACGATCGAGCGGTGCAAGTCGTGCACGTAGACGTCAGGGGTGCGCCGGATTGGCATCAGCGCGCTGGCTTCCATGGCGTTCCAGCTCACCAGGCCGGTCACCAGGCTGAACAGCAGCTTCTCGTCGATCGTATAGGTCAGCCGCGCCCGCTCGCCGGCGGCCACCAGGTCGACCATCTCGCCGGCGTCGGAATCCATGGCGAGCCTGTAGATGAACCTCGGCGCCCGGTCCCCCCAGCCCACCACCTCCAGATAGATGTCGATGGCGGGCGCCAGGTTCATGGCTGTGCGGCGCTTGTGGAAATTGCCCGCGCACTTCTTGAGCGCGCGGTTCCAGTCGAACGGCAGGTCCGCCGGCAGCTCGACCTTGGTGTAGCTCGGCGCCTCGCCGACCAGCGTCATCGCATAGGCCGCCCGCTCGGCGTCGTCGAAGTCCCGGTGCGTGGCGCGCGCGTCGACCTCCACGGCTCCTGTGGCGGCGTCCAGCCGGTCGCCCGGATAGAGCTTGCGCAGGGCCTCGGCATTTTCGCCCAGCCTCTCGGCAAGCTCGCGGCCGAGCGGCTGCGGCAGGTATCGCGATAGCCCCGCCACCGGCCCGCCCAGCACATATTCCCCGCCGGCTGGCACGACATGGCGCGCGCCGATCGCCGCGAAGTTGGCCGCGAAGTTGCCGCTCGTCCGAGCGCGGATGCTCTGGCTGGCGGCGGCCTTCTGGCCCGCGTCGAACTCGGCCATGGCCATGGGATAGAGCGAGGCCGAGGCGTAGGGCAGGATGGCGGTGTCCGGCGCCCCGTACTCGGCGGTGATTCGGCCCGCGTCCGCCGGCAGGATGGTGTTGTCCACGGCGTTGAACAGGGTCGAGCCGTCGGCGTCATAGAGATAGATCGAGGTGTCGAGGTCGTATTCCACCAGCGTCGTGTCGCCCTGGGTGTTGCCGTGGAAATCCTTGAAGATCACCACGTCGCAGCCGAGCGCCGCCACGGACGTGCGCTGCTCGAACGCGATCTCGGTGATCGCCGAGAACCCCAGCCTGGCGAGCGCGCCCTTCAGGTTCGGCGTGTTGAGCTTGCCGATCACGATCGGGGTCGCCCGGTCCAGGTGCGCCAGGGTCTGGGGGTGCAGGTGATCGTGGTGCAGGTGGCTGATGTAGAGACAGGACGGCCGCGAGGCGTAGACCTCGGCGCGCAGGGCCTCGCCCACCGGCGGAAAGTTGAACCAGGTCTGCTGGCAGGGCCCCTCGATCCAGGGATCGGTCAGCAGGGTCTTGCCGTTGGCGAGCGTGATCTGGAAACAGGCGTTGGCGATGTAGCGGATGCGCACGGCTAGGCTTTCGGCCGGGCGATCAGGGTGAGGCTGCGCCCCGCGCCACAGGTCAGCAACGCCTGGGCGAGGCCATGGAAGGCCGCCAGGCCGTTCGCCGCCATCACTAGGTCCAGCGCCATGCGCGCCTCGTGGACCGGCTTGCCGGCCCCAGGCTCCCGCACATAGTTCGAGCCGGGGTGGAACAGGAACCAGTCGATGGGGAAGCTGGCGTAGCCGCCCAGGACCTGAAACCCCATCCGGCCCAGCAGGCGCGGCAGGGTCTCTGAGTTGAAGTAGTTGAGGTGCTGCGGCGGCGCGACCCAGAAGTCGCGGTCGATGTGGCCGAGCGCCCGGGCCCGAAGCTGCACGGCGCTGAAGTCGTTGGGCACGGTGATCGCCACCGCCCCGCCGGGCGCCAGGATCGCCGGCAGACGGGCGAGCAGCGCCTGCGGGTCCAGCACATGCTCCAGCACATGCTCCATCACACAGACATCGACCTGGGCGCGCGCCTCGATCAGCCGGTCCAACGCCTCGAAGGCGTCGCCGAAGTCCACGCGAGGCGCCAGCTCCGGGTTGAAGCGCTTCAGCCCATAGTCGGAAAATTCCAGTCCGCGCGCCTCATAGCCGGCGCCGAGCGCGGCCTTCAGGAACCAGCCCTCGCCGCAGCCGATCTCCAGGAGCCGGCCGCCGGAGCCACGGGCCTGCGAAAGCGCATGCAGCATCAGGTCCGCCAGCAGAGCGCGGTGCTTCAGCTCCACATCCGAGTAGGCCTGGGCGTAGGTGCCGTGCGAGTCCTGGAAATAGGCCCCAGAATAGAAGGCCTTGAGCTCATCGGGCGTGGGCGCGGGCTCGATGCTGCGCCAGCCGTCCCGATGGATGCGCAAAGCTTGAGGGACGGCCGCGGTCATGCCCGCGATTAGGCGCAGACATGGTTAACCCGCGATTTAGGCGGGCCCGTCGCGCGTCGGATTCCAATTCCTACTAAAAGTTTAGTTGACGATCCCGGCGGCCGCGCGCTCCCTTATGTCCGAAGACTTTAGGAGTTCGGACTTGGCCATATCCTCCCGCGGACCGGCGAGCGGCATGCTCACCCCCCTGGAACTCCAGATCATGCAGGTCCTGTGGGATGGCGGGCCGGGCACGGTGGCCGCGGTGCAGGAAAGGCTCGGCTCCGACCTCGCCTACACCACCGTCCAGACCATGCTGACCGTGCTGCTGCGCAAGAAGAAGGTCCGCCGCACCCAGGCGGGGCGCGCCTTCACCTACCAGGCCGCGATCAGCCGGGAGGGCGCCGTCGGCGCCACCGTCACCGATCTGGTTTCGCGCATGTTCGGCGGCTCGGGCGAGGCGCTCTTGATGGCGCTCATCGACACCAACCAGATCACCCCCGAACAGATCGCCCGCGCCTCGCGGCTGGTGAACGGCGACGACGAGGAGGGCAAGGCATGATGCAGGAATCCTTCGCCGGCTATCTGCTGAACGCCGCCTGGCAGGCGCCGGTGGTCGCGCTTTGCGCCCTGATCGTCACCCGTTTCGGCGGCCTGGCGCCCCAGGCGCGCAACCGCGTCTGGCTGGGGTTCCTCGGCATCGCCGTGATCCTGCCGGCGATAGCGCTGGACAGGCTCTTGCCCCGCGCCCTGCCCGTCGTCGCCAGCGTCCCGGTCACGGACGCGATCGTTCGCGCCGACGCCCTGCCGGACGCCTCGGCCCTGCCCGCGGCCGTGGCGGAACCGGCCATGCAACTTGCCCCCTGGTCAGCCTGGACGATGATCGCGCTCTTCGCGGTCATCGCCGCCCTGCTGGTGGCCCGGCTGGTGGTGGCGAGCCTCGCTGCGCGCCGCCTGGTCGCAGAGTCCCGGCCTGCGGTCCTGCCGGCGGAGGTCGCCCAGGCCCTCGAGAAGCTCGCCCGCGCGCATGGCCGCGCGGTCCCGCCCGTCCGCCGCTCGTTCAGCGTCCGCAGCCCCGGCGTGGTCGGCGCCCTGCGGCCCGTCATCCTGATCCCGGATGAACTGAACCCGGCGACGAGGAGCTGAGCGCCGCCCTGCTGCACGAACTCGCCCACGTCCTGCGCCACGACTATGCGGTCAATCTGGTCTGCGAGGTCCTGACCCTGCCGGTTTCCTGGCACCCGGCCACGCTGGGCCTGAAAGCCGGGGTCCGCCACAGCCGCGAACTCGCCTGCGACGCCATGGCGGCCGAGGCCATGGCCTCCCAGAAAACCTACGCCAGGTGCCTCGTCTCCCTCGCCCAGAGCCTTGGAGCCGGCCCCGCGCATCCACCCACCCAAGCAGCGCTCGCCGTCGGCCTCTTCGGCCGCAGCGATCTGGAGGACAGACTTATGCAACTGATGAACCGCCGCGACGCCGAGCCCGCCGCTGTGCGCGCCGCGCGCCTCTGCGGCCTGGCCGCGCTCGGCGCGGGCCTCCTGGGCTCTGCGGCCCTGCTGCACGTGACGCCCGTCTTCGCCCAGCCCGCGGCGCCCGCCGCCGGGCCGGCGCAGGCTCGCCCTGTCAATCCCGTTACCCCGGTCAGCCCGGCCAGTCCGGTGTCCGCCGTGGCTCCGGCCGCGCCGGTCGCGCCCGCCACAGCCATCACCGTCCACCACAAGCACGGCCTGATCTATTCCAAGAAGGGCGTGATCTTCGAGGTCGGCCAGACCGGCTACCGTCACAGCTTCACCGCCGCCAACGGCGAGGCCATCACCGTGGTCAACGATGACCCGGCCGAGCCTTCCGCCGCCCAGAAGGGCCAGTGGGAGACCGAGGCCCGCAACGCCGAAGCCCAGGCCGCCGCGGCCGAAGCCATGGTCAACTCGCCCGAGTTCAAAGCCAGGATCGCCAAGGCCAGGGCCGATGGCGAGGCCGCCCGCAAGATGGTCGAGTCCCCGGAATTCAAGGCCAGGATCGCCAGGGCCGAGGCCGCCGGCGAGGCAGCCCGCAAGATGGTCGACTCTCCGGAGTTCAAGGCCAGGATCGCCAGGGCCCAGGCCGCCGGCGAGGCCGCCCGCAAGATGGTCGACTCCCCGGAGTTCAAGGCCAGGATCGCCAGGGCCCAGGCCGCCGGCGAGGCCGCCCGCGCCATGGTCGACTCCCCCGAGTTCAAGGCTCAGATGGCGAAGATCCGCGAAGACAACGCCGAGATGCGCCGCGAGATGGAAGACTGGCGGGCCCGGGAGAAGACGCAAGCGACGCCGACGCCCTAGCGCGTTCCGGACAACACTGGCTGAGTAGCGCCGCGGCCCATCCGGGCCGCGGCGTTCGCTTGCCTGCGCCGACGCACGCCGACCCTGGAATGGCTGAGGGGAAGATTGGCTGGGGAACTAGGACTCGAACCTAGAATGACGGTACCAAAAACCGCAGTGTTACCATTACACCATTCCCCAGCAGGAATGGCCGCGAAGGGGTCCCCCGCGCGGAGGCGTCGGGATAGCGCAGGAGACCCTGCGATGCAACGTCCCGCTGACCGCGCCACAACGCGCCCGAACCTCGCCTTGCGGCCCCCTGACCCCTCCTCTATAAGGCGCCCTCCAAAGTCGGAGTGTGGCTCAGTCTGGTAGAGCACCGCGTTCGGGACGCGGGGGTCGCAGGTTCAAATCCTGCCACTCCGACCATTTCCCTCCCCGCCCATGCCGCACCGCGTCCGCCGCGTGACGCTGTAAGACTGTCGGCGGCCGGGAACAGGTCCTTCGAACTAGCGTTACCGCAGCTGGTCGGAGAGCTGCGCCTTGCCCCACAACCCTGTCGATCGGCGCGCAGTTCTGGGCCTGGGCCTCTTGGCTTGCGCCGCGCCCCTGACGAGCTCGGCCGCACAGCTGACCGGCGCCGGCATGGTCTGGCGGGCCAACCAGTCGGCCTGGCCCACCGCCACCGACCTTCGCGCGTCTTACGTCTATTTCACCGCCGACGAGGCCGCCTTCGTCGAGGCCGCCTGCGCCCGGATCGTGCCGGCCGACGCCACGGGGCCGAGCGCCGTGGAGGCCGGCGTGCCTTTGTTCCTCGACCGCCAGCTCGCCGGCGACTACGGCAAGGGCGCGCGCTGGTACATGCAGGGGCCCTTCGGCAAGAACACCGGCACGCAGGGCTACCAGAGCCAATACCCGCCCGCGGGCCTCTATCGCGTGGCGATCAAGGCGATCGGCGACCACCTCTCCCGCGACAACGGCGCCCCCTTTCACAAGCGCCCGGCGGCCGAACAGGACGCCTTCCTGAAGGATCTCTCCGCCGGCAAGGTCGACCTCGGCGCCGACGCGGACGGCAAGGCCTACTTCACCCTGCTGCTGCAGAACGTGATGGAGGGCTATTTCTCCGACCCGATCTACGGCGGCAACCGCGACCTTTCCGCGTGGAAGATGATTGGCTTTTCCGGAGCCCGCTACGACCAGCGCCCCTATGTGCTCGCCTATGGCAAGCCCTATCCGCTGCCGCCGGTGGGCATCGGCGGCCGGCCCGCCTGGTCGGTGAAAGGCTAGCCCATGGCCACGAAACTCCCCTCGGTCGACGCGGTGCTGGTGGGCTTCGGCTGGACCGGCGCGATCATGGCTCAGGAGCTGACCGAGGCGGGGCTGAACGTCGTTGCCATCGAACGCGGCGACTGGCGCGACACGCCCACCGACTTCTCGCCGGCCTATGCCCAGGATGAGCTGCGTTACTATTGGCGCCATGAGCTCTTCCAGCGGCTCAACCACGACACGCTGACCATCCGCAACAGGACGAACCAGACGGCGCTGCCCATGCGCCAACTGGGGTCCTTCCTGCTGGGCTCAGGCGTCGGCGGGGCCGGCGTCCACTGGAACGGCCAAGTCTGGCGCTTCCTGCCCTCGGACCTGAAGGCCCGCAGCCACAATCTCGATCGCTACGGCAAGGCCGCCATCCCTGCCGAGATGACCATCCAGGACTACCCAGTCAGCTATGACGACCTGGAGCCGCATTACGACAAGTTCGAATACCTCTGCGGCGTCTCCGGCAAGGCCGGCAACCTTAAGGGCGTGATCCAGCCGGGCGGCGACCCGTTCGAAGGGCCCCGCCAGCGCGAATACCCCAACCCGCCGCTCGACATGCCCTATGCGCCGACCCTGTTCGGCAAGGCCGCCGCCGAGCTTGGCCGCCATCCCTTTCCGCATCCTGCCGCCAACGCCTCGCGCGCCTACACCAATCCGTTGGGCGTCCAACTCGGCCCCTGCACCTATTGCGGCTTCTGCGAGAAGTACGCCTGCGGCAACTATTCCAAGGCCACCGCCCAGACCACCATCCTGCCGGTGCTGATGCGTCGGAAGACCTTCACGCTCAGGACCAACTGCGAGGTCACGAAGATCAACCTCTCGGCCGACGGCAAGACGGCCACCGGCGTCACCTACCTCGACGAGACAGGCCAGGAGATCGAGCAACCGGCCGAGATGGTGATCCTGTCAGCCTATATCCTTCACAACGTCCGCCTGCTGCTGTTGTCGGGGATCGGCAAGCCCTACGACCCGGCCACCGGCGAGGGCGTGGTGGGCAGGAACTACGCCTACCAGATCACCTCCTCGGTGAACGTCTTCTTCGACGACAAGATCTTGAATCCCTTCGTGGGCGCCGGCGCACTGGGGACCATGATCAACGACTTCAACGGCGACAACTTCGACCATTCCGGACTGGGCTTCATCGGCGGCGGCTATGTCGGGCTGATGCAGACCGGGGCCCGGCCGATCGAGACCCATCCCGTCCCCACCGGCACGCCGTCCTGGGGCGCGGACTGGAAGACGGCCATCGCCCGCGACTACCTGAAGACCACCACGGTCTCGACCCACGGGGCGGTGATGGCCCACCGCGGCAACTACCTGGACCTGGACCCAACCTACAGGGACGCGCTCGGCCGCCCGTTGCTGCGGATGACCTTCGACTTCACCGACAACGAGCACAGGATGTCGGACTACCTGACTGACCGGGCCAGCGAGATCGCTAGCGCCATGGGCGGTCGCGAGATCAAGGCCAACCCGCGCAAGGGCTCCTGGGACGTGGTCCCCTATCAAACCACCCACAACACCGGCGGGGCGATCATGGGCGACGACCCGAAGACCAGCTTCACCAACAAGTACCTGCAGAGCTGGGACGTGCCGAACCTGTTCGTCCTGGGCGCCACAGCCTTCCCACAGCAATCGGGCTACAATCCCACCGGCACGGTGGCGGCGCTCACGTACTACGCCGCCGACGCGATCAAGAGCCGCTACCTGAAGGCCAGCCACCAGCCGCTGGTCCAGACCTGAGATGCGGCGGACGGTCCTTGCTTTCGCTGGCGCCGCCCTCGTGGCCGCCCTGCCGGCCCGCATCGTCGCCCAGCAGCCCGTGGCCAGGGGTCTTGTCCCGCCGGCGGCCGCAACCACCGCGACGGAACCTTCCCAGGTCGCCCAGGGCCGCTACCTCGCCATCCTGGGCGACTGCGAGGGGTGCCACGACCGGCCGGGCGGCGCGCCCTTCGCCGGCGGCCTGCCCCTGCCCACCCCGTTCGGGACCATCTATTCCGTCAACATCACCCCGGACCGTGAGACCGGCATCGGCGCCTGGACCGCCGATGATTTCTGGAACGCCATGCACAGAGGGGTTCGCGCCGACGGCGCCAAGCTCTATCCGGCCTTCCCCTATCCGTACTTTACCCACGCGACCCGCGCGGAAAGCGACGCCCTCTTCGCCTATCTGAGGACGTTGCCGCCGGTCAGCTACCGGCCGCCGCCCAACAAGCTGCCGTTCCCGCTCAACATCCGGTTCCTGGTGTCGATCTGGAACGCGCTCTACTTCAAGGCCGATCCTGCGCCCACCACCGGCCCGACGCGCGGCCAGCATATCGTTCAGGGTCTGGGCCACTGCGGCGGCTGTCACACGCCCAAGACCTTCCTGGCGGCCGACAAGACCGGCCACGAGCTGGAAGGCGGAGACATAGACAATTGGGCCGCGCCCGCCTTGAACGCCGACGTGCGCACCGGCCTGGGCGCCTGGTCGACGCCTGAGGTCGCCGAGTTTCTGAAGACCGGCCGCAACGTCCACGCCAACGGCTCAGCCTCCATGGCCGATGTGATCGTCCATTCGACCTCCAAGATGACCGACGCCGATCTGGCCGCCGTCGGCGACTACCTGCGAGCCCACCCCGACCACGCCGCGGCGACCGCCGCGCCCCCGCCAGATCCCAAGGTCATGGCCGCTGGCGAAGCGATCTATGTCGATGAATGCGCCGCTTGCCACGCCGTCGACGGCAAGGCCGCGCCCACCTACTTCCCGCCGCTGCCGGGCGCGGCGGTGACCCAGTCGCGCGATCCCACGACGGTGATCCGCTTCATCCTGTCGGGAACCCAGACCGTCGCCACCGACGCCCGGCCGACCCCGCTGTCGATGCCGAGCTTCGGCTGGAAACTGGATGACGCCCAGGTCGCCGCGGTCGCCACCTATGTCCGCAACAGCTGGGGCAACGCCGCCCCGGTGGTCAGCGCCTCCGCGGTCGCGAAGCTTCGTCGCAAGGTGGCGGCCAAGCCCGTCCAGAAGCCGTCCGCGAGTATTTGAGGCCGCCAACGCTGGCTGGTCTTTGCGGCGCGTAAATAGTGTGCGAGACGCGGCGTCTTGGCTCTAGACTTTGCTAGTCCTTCGCACCGGCGCCGATTCCCAGATGAAGCAGTTCCTGATCACCGCCGCCGGCGTCTTCGCGGGCCTGCTGATCTTCATGATTGGCGTGCCTTTCGTGCTGCTCGCCATGCTGGCCAGCGCCGCCGGGCCCGCGCCCCTGCCGTCGAAGACCGTGCTGGAGCTCGACCTTCGGGATCAGCTCACCGACCAGTCGCCGCAGAACGCGCTGGCCGGCTTCGCGCGGCGCGGCCACTCGGCCATGTCGATCCTCGAAGGTCTGCGCCGCGCCGAGAAGGACGACCGGGTCAAGGCGGTGCTGGTGCGCCTGCCGGAAGGCGGCGTCGAGCCCGGCCTCGCCGACGAATTGCATTTGGCGATCAAACACTTCCGGACCTCGGGCAAGCCGATCATCGCCCACAGCCAGGGCCTCTATCCTTCGGGCTTCGTCACCGCCACCTACATGATGGGCGCCGGCGCCGACGAGCTCTGGATGCAGCCCGGCGCCTCGTTCCAGGTGACGGGGCTCGCCAACGAGGACCTGTTCTTCAAGCGCGCCTTCGACAAGTACGGCGTCAAGGCCGACTACGAGCAGCGCTACGAATTCAAGAACGCCGTCAATGGCTACCTTTACGACGACTACACCCCGGCCCACCGGGCCGCGGAGCTGTCGTGGCTGGGCTCGGTCTATGACACCGACATCGGCTCGGTCGCCGCCGACCGCAAGCTTGGCGCCGCGGCGCTCAAGACCACCCTCGAGGCCGGCCCCTATCTCGCCGAGGAGGCGCTGGGCCTGCATCTGATCGACCGCCTAGGTCAGGTGCACGAGGCCGAGACCAACCTGCTCAGGCGGGCCGGTCAGGGCGCCCAGATGGTCGACTTCGAGGACTACGCTCATGGCCGGGCGCCGCGCGAGCGGGTCGGCGCCGGTCCGGCCGTCGCGGTCATCGAGGCCGAGGGCGACATCGTCGACGGCAAGGACGGGGGCGGCAACCCGTTCTCCCGCGGCTCGACCATCTACGCCGACGACATCTCCGACGCCTTCTATGCCGCCATCAAGGCCAAGGACGTGAAGGCCATCGTCCTGCGCCTGAATTCACCCGGCGGCTCCGACACCGCCTCGGAGGAGATCCTGGCCGCCATCCGCGCCGCCAAGGCCGCCGGCAAGCCCGTGGTGGTCTCCATGGGAACCTACGGCGCCTCGGGTGGCTATTGGATATCCTCGGAGGCCTCGGCCATCGTCGCCGAGCCCTCCACGCTCACCGGTTCGATCGGGGTGTTCGGCGGCAAGTTCGCCCTCGGGCCGGCGCTCGCCAAATTCGGCGTCGACGTGCGGCAGCTCGGCGTGGGCTCGCCCTACGCGGGCGCCTATGGCATGGGCCAGGAGTTCACGCCCGCCCAGCGCGCCGGCCTCTCCCGCTGGATGGACCACATTTACGAGAACTTCGTGGCCCGGGTCGCCGCCGGCCGCAAGCTGTCCGCCGACCGGGTGCGCCAGATCGCCAAGGGCCACGTCTGGACCGGTGTCCAGGCCAAGGACCTGGGCCTCGTCGATGAGATCGGCGGCTTCTACGAGGCGGTCGCCAAGGCCAAGACCCTGGCCAACATCACCGGCGCTGCGCGGCTGAAGTACATGACGCCCTCGGCCTCGCCCCTGGAGTCGTTGCAGAAGGCGCTGGGCGTCTCGGCGAGCTCGGCCAGGACGCTGGCGGCCGCGGCCTGGGTGTTCGGCGATCCGCGCGCCCAGGGGATCCTGGACGAGCTCGCCCAGGCCCGTCTGCGCAGCCAGGGCGCCATGGTTCTTGCGCCCACGGCCATCCACTAACGGTGGTCTAGAACGCCGGGGCCGGCCGCCGCGCGCCGGGCAGGGCGGGGGTGAAGATCACTTCCTTGCGGCCGAAATCCAGCGTCACGTCGTGGAAGTGGCGCAGCACATCGATGCCGATCAGGATCGCCGGCCGGTCGTTGAGCTTCCACAGGTCGAAGATATGCAGGTCGGCGAAGATGCCGATCACGTCATAGATCTGCATGCCGCCAAGCCTTAGCACCGGGAGCGGCGCGAACTCCCCGATCGCCGTCTGGCCGGTGGCGCTGATCAGCGGCACGGGCGCGAGATGCGGGCCGAAGTCCGGGTGGGTGCGCACCACCGCGTCCCTGAGCGCCCGATTGCCCACTGTCACCTGGGCGCCGGAATCCACGAAGGCGCTGACCGCCACATTGGCCACCTGGGAATCCAGGATCACCAGCTGGCCATCGCGGATGGTGGCGCCGACCCGGATCGGCGCGGTGACCGAACGGATGCGGCTGTTGGTCCCCCGGCCGACCTCGATGCCCTGGCCCGACGCGGAGATCTCGAAGCGGTTGTCGACGAAGTCGAGCCGCATCGAGCGCCCGCGCAGGATGTCGACGCCCAGCAGGCCGTCGGCCCCCAGCCGGCCGCGCGGCAGCACCGGCAGCACCAGCCCCGAGGAGATCACCGATCCGACCTTCAGGCGCTTCACGGCGGCCAGGTCCGCGGGTTCCGCGCCGGCGATGCCGTGCACATCGGCCTTTCCGGCCGCCGGCAGGTTGCAGGCCGCGGCCACCTCGGTCGCCACCACGGTGCGGTTGGCGCCGGTGTCGACCACGAAGCCGAACGGACCCTGGCCATTGAGATAGACCGGCACGGTCATCCGCAGGGCCTGGTCGAAGGCCGTCTCCAGCCGGGCGCCGGCGTCGGGCGGCGGCGGCGCGGGGCCGGTGTCCAGCAGATTGACCGAGATCAGCGGCCGCGAGGCGACCGCCGCGCAGCCGCTCAGCAGCGCGGGCCCGAGCGCCGCGGCGAGGCCCCGCCTGGACCATCCTTGCCCTGACATTCCGATTCCCTTTGGGGCAGACCTAGCCCAAGCCGGCCCGGCGCCGGAAGTCCGTTACGACGAACGCCCGCCCAGGCGCCTCAGGCGTCAGAAGGGTCGAGCAGGTCGCGGGCCATGGCGCGCTGGCCGTCGGAGACCCGCGGGTCGGCGATCAGGCCGCGCACGAGGGCCTCGGCCTCAGCGCGCCGTCCGTCCGCCAGGTCCGCCCGGACGATGGCGATGACCGCCTCGGGAAACCCCGGCTCGGCCTCCAGGACCCGTTCGGCGAGCGCGCGGGCCTCGGC